>JBJMHD010000078.1:0-11037 GCA_045807565.1 Acidimicrobiales bacterium
GCCCATCCGAAGGACCGCATCCGTCGAGCGATGGAGCTGCTGGCGGACGCGGGACGGCTCGACCCGATCGAAGGTGACATGGTGTCGCTCGCCACCGGAGTCACCGCCCGCTACGCGCCCGGCCACACCAACGGCCACTACGGCTTGGTGCTGTCCTCAGGGGAGGAGCGGGTCTACCTGCTGGGTGACGCGGTCGAGTGCCCGCTGCAGCTGGAGGAGCCCGACTTCTACATCCTCTCCGACGTCGACCCCGACCTCGCCCGCCGCACCCGGGAGACGTTGTGGCGCGAGCTGGAGGACACGCCCGCGCTCGTCGGTGCCGCCCACTTTCCCGGCCTCGAGTTCGGGCGCGTCATGGCCGGCAAAGGGAAGCGGTGGTTCACGACGGCCTAAGCCAGATCGTGGGCGCTGATGCCTTCGAGCAGGTCGATCTCGGGTGGGTTGGCCAGCAGTCCCCGGCACGCCTCGGCCATCTCCACCATCTCCGGTGAGTCGAAGTGCGCCCGCTGGGACTCCAGCCCGTCCCACTTCTGGACGATGACATAACGGCCGGGTCTGGTGACCGACGCGCACAGATCGATGTTGCGGCAACCGGGATGGCCGCGGCTCACCACGACGTAGCGGGCGAGGACACCCAGGAGCGGTTCGGCGCCGCCTTCCTGCGCGGCGTCGAACGCCATCGTGACAACCGTCAGGTCCACTTCGGCAGGCATGGTCGACGGGCACCCTACAAGGGCTTTTCGTCGACCTCGGGGGTAGGAACGAAGGGTCGAATGCCTCAATGCGGAGGGGGCCCCCGTCGATACGCCCAGAGACAACACCGCCACAGATGGTGGCGAACCACCGGGGCGGCCCTTGACCCCACCGTTATCTTGAGAGGGACCGACCGCCCCAGATCCCGGCGGGACCTCCGCGCCTACCCGGCGTAACAGTTCAGCCGATCCCGTATGGGAGAGAGAAGGACCTCGGAGTGCCGAAGGAGCGAGTCGAGCGGGACGAAGAAGATCTTGTCCGGCTCTACCTGACGGATATCGGGCAGTACCCGCTGCTCACCAAGGACGACGAGGTCCGGCTGGCCCAGGCCATCGAGGCGGGTAACGAAGCGCGGGAGGCCCTCGACGCCGGAGGCGGGAAAGACGCCACGCCCGCCCGCAAACGCGAGCTGCGGCGCATCGCCATCGACGGCGAGCACGCCCAGCGCACGTTCGTGCAGTCGAACCTGCGTCTGGTCGTCTCGATCGCCAAGAAGTACCAGGCTTCCGGTCTGCCGCTCCTCGACCTCATCCAGGAGGGCAACCTCGGCCTCATGCACGCGGTCGAGAAGTTCGACTGGCGCAAGGGCTTCAAGTTCTCGACGTACGCCACGTGGTGGATCCGGCAGGCGATCACGCGCGGCATCGCCAACACTGGCCGCACGATCCGGCTGCCCGTCCACGCCGGCGACACGCTCGCCCGCCTCCAGAAGGCGCGTTCGCGCCTCGAGCTGAAGCTCGGGCGTCCGGCGACGCTCGCCGAGCTGTCCCTCGAGGTCGAGATGCCCGAGGACAAGGTCACCGAGGCGCTGCGCTTCGCCGCCGAGCCCCTCTCGCTCAGCGAGCCGCTGCGCGAAGACGGCGACGCCGAGCTCGGCGACGTCGTGGAGGACCGCTCCGCCGAATCGCCCTTCGAGGTGGCGGCCACCGCGCTCCTGCCCGAGGAGATCAACCGGCTGCTGGCACCCCTCGACGACCGCGAGCGCGAGATCCTGAAGCTGCGCTTCGGCCTCGACCGCGGCGAGCCCCGCACCCTCGAAGAGGTCGGCGAGCACTTCAACCTCACCCGCGAGCGCATCCGGCAGATCGAAGCGCGGGCCATGTCCAAGCTGCGGCACCCGAGCTCGGACACCGGCGCCCGCGACCTCCTCGCCGTCTGACCGTCCCCTCGCCAGACCGCCATCGGCCGAGCCCGCCTGCCTTCCGCCTGGCTAGGGTGGCGACGTGAAGAAGCTGCTCATCCTCATCGTCTTCGTAGCGCTGGCCTCCGTCGCAGCCAAGAAGGTTCGGGAGCTCTAGTCGCCGCTCGCCGGCGCCACCACCAGGCGCCGGCCGCGAGTCCCATGGCCACCGCCGCCCCGCCGCCCATCGCGGCCTGGCGGGGTGCCGGCATCGGCACGCGGTCGCGCAGCGACACCTCCAGGCGGAACTGCTCGACCAGCCACCCGCGGTCGCGTGCCGCGCGCGCGAGCTCTCGGTCGGGGTTGACCGCCACCGGGTGACCGACCGCCGCGAGCATCGGGATGTCGGTCGCGGAGTCCGAGTAGGCCCAGGAGTGCTCGAGGTCGATGCCGTGCCGCGCCGCCACCTCCTGCATCGCGACGACCTTCTCGTCGGCGTACACGTATCGCTCGGTGCGACCCGAGTAGCGGCCGTGCTCGTCGAGCTCAGCGCGCGTGGCGATGGCCTCATCGACCTCGAGGAGCTGCGCGATCGGCGCGACGACCTCCTCGGGTGAGGCCGACACGATGAAGACCCGGTGCCCCCACCGCTGGTGGGCGCGGATCCGCTCGAGCGCCTCGTCGTAGACGATCGGTTCGATCACGTCGGCGAGGGCATCGCGCACGATGGCGCTGATCTCGGCCTGGTCCCACCCCTTGGTGAGGGCCAGCACCGACTCGCGGAGCTTCTCCAGCTTCTCGGGGGACGCTCCCCACATCTGGTACACCAGCTGGCCCCATGCCGCCTTCAGCATCAGCCGGCGGCTGAGCATCCCGGCTCGGTGCAGCGGCCGGCTGAACGCCACCATCGATGCCTTCGCGATCACCGTCTTGTCGAGGTCGAAGAAGGCAGCGACGCGGCGCGGATCGTCCGGCGGGGCCACCCAGCGAGGGTAGCGGCGAGCCCCTCCGCGGCGTGATCGACCCCCTTGTCGGGCGTCGCGACCTCCCCTACCGTCCGACGACGCGGCCTCGCCTCGCTCGAGCTGCCCGCCACTTCCCCCGATGTCACCAACCGCGGCGCTGCCGCGCATCGGAGGGATCGATGCTCCTCGCGTGCTGGTCGTCCAAGGGTGGCGCGGGCACCACCGTCGTCGCCGCCACCCTGGCGCTCGTCCTCGGTCGCACGAGGGCGGACGGAGCGCTGCTCGCCGACCTGGCCGGCGACGCGCCCGCCGCCCTCGGGCTCCGAGACCCCGAGTCCCCAGGCCTGGCCGGATGGCTGCGCGCCGGGCCCGACGTCCCGCCGGACGCGCTGCACCGCCTGGAGGTGAGCGCCGCCGAGGGCCTCGGGCTCCTGCACCGCGGCACGGGCGACCTCGCCCCCGAGCGCGCCGACGTGCTGGCCCGGCTGCTCGCCGCCGACGGCCGTGCCGTCGTCGTCGACTGCGGCACGGAGCCCAGCGGCGCGTCGCTCACGATCGCCGCCAGCGCCACGCGCTCGCTGCTGGTCACCCGGCCGTGCTTCCTGGCGCTGCACCGAGCGATCTCGTTGCCGCTGCGCCCGTCCGGGATCGTCCTGCTCAACGAGCCGGGCCGCGCCCTCGGTCGCACCGACGTCGAGCGCACCGTCGGGGCTCCCGTCGTCGCCGAGGTCGCGGTCGACCCGCAGGTGTCCCGAGCGGTGGACGCCGGACTGCTCACGGCGCGCCTGCCGCGCAGCCTGGCGAGGGATGTCGCTCGTGCCGCCTGAGGCTTCCACGACGCGAGCGCTCGTCGAGGGCATCCACGCCGCGCTCCTCGCCGATGACCCGGAGCGCAGCACGAACGTGGGCGATGTGCTGGCCGAGGTCCGACGAGCCCACCCGTTGCTCCCGAACGCCGATGCGCTGGCGGTGGCGTCGGCCGTCGCCGCCCGCGTGGCCGGTCTGGGCAGCCTCCAAGCGCTGCTCGCCGACGACGAGGTCACCGACGTGATGGTCAACGGGCGCGGGGCGGTGTGGGTCGAGCGCCAGGGTGCCCTTCGGCGGGAAGCCCTGGAGCTGGCACCGGCCGACGTCGACCTGCTCGTCGAGCGGATCGTCGGTCCGCTCGGCCTGCGGGCCGACCGCACCTCGCCCATCGCCGACGCGCGGCTGCCCGACGGCTCGCGCGTGAACGTGGTCGTGCCGCCGCTGGCGGTGGACGGGCCCTGCATCACGATCCGGCGGTTCGGGGCGCGTCGCATCCCCCTCGGCGCGCTCTGCCCTCCCGGCGTCGACGAGCTCCTCGCCTGGGCGGTCGCCGCCCGCGCCAACCTCATCGTGAGCGGTGGCACCGGGGCCGGCAAGACCACCGTCCTCAACGCCCTCGGCGGGCTCCTCCCGGACGAGGAGCGCATCGTCACGGTGGAGGACACCGCCGAGCTCCGGCTCCCCGGCTCACACGTCGTGCGGCTCGAGGCACGCCCCGCCACCGCCGACGGCGTCGGCGCCACGACCATCCGGCAGCTCGTGCGGAACGCCCTGCGCATGCGTCCGGACCGGATCGTCGTGGGCGAGGTCCGCGGCCCGGAGGCCGTCGACATGTTGTGGGCGATGAACACCGGCCACGAGGGCTCGCTCTCGACGTGCCATGCCAACTCACCGGTCGACGCGCTCCGCCGGCTCGAGGTGATGGTGCTCTCCGCAGGCCTCGATCTCCCGATGGCAGCGGTGCGCGACCAGATCAGCTCGTCGCTCGACCTCATCGTGCAGGTGGCGCGCACGAGTGGCGGCGCACGAGCGATCGTCGCCGTCGCCGAGGTGGTGGATGCCGCTGCCTCCGACATGCCCCGGGTGCGGCTGCTCGCCGGACCCGACGGGCTGCACGACCTCCCCCTCCGAGCGGCCCGCGCCCCGGGCACGGCTCCCCCGGATCCGAGGTGGTGCGCGTGACCGCACCGCTGCTCGGGCTGGCCGTCGCCGGGCTCGTGCTCCTGGGCGCCGGCGCCCAGCCTCCGCGGCGGCCCGGCCGCGGCGGCGGCTCCACCCCCGCTCGGCCGCTCACCGCTCGCGGCGGGGCGCTGCTCGATCGACTCGTCCCGGGCCGGCGCGAGCGCCAGCGCGACCGGCAGCTCCCCGATGCGCTCGACCGCCTCGGCTCCGCCCTTCGAGCGGGCGACGCCGTCGGTCCGGGGGTGGTCGCCCTCGCTCGGGACCTGCCGGATCCGCTTGGTGGCGAGCTCCGGAGGGTCGGGCGAGCGGTGGAGCACGGCCAACCGATCGCCGACGCCCTCGCCGCCTGGTCGGGCAGCGAGCGTGGATCGCGCGACGTCCGGCTGGTGGCCGCCGCCCTCACGCTCGGCGCCGGTGCGGGGGGTGAGGTCGCCCGCGCCGTCGACGGCGTCGCCGCGACCCTCCGCGAGCGGCACGAGGTCGCCGCCGAGGCCCACGCCCTCGCCACGCAGGCGCGCGCGTCTGCCGCCCTGCTGGTCGCCGCACCGCTGGCCTTCACGGCCGTGGTCGCCACCGTCGAGCCGCGGGCCGTGGGCTTCCTCCTCACCACGCCCGTCGGACTCGCCTGCCTCGTGCTCGGGAGCGCGCTCGACGTCGGGGGCGCCGCCTGGATGGCGCGCATCACCCGAGGCGCTGGATGACCGCGGCAGCCCTCGGCGGCGTCGTCGCGCTCGTCGTGCTCCAGATCCCGTGGCCCGCCGCACCCGTCGCGGCCCTCCCAACCCTCCGGCGCCCCGCTCGCCGCGCCTGGTGGATCGCGCTGGCTCTGCCCCTGCTGGGCCTCGCCACGGTGGCCCCACCACTGCCGCTCCTCGCCCTGGTGTCCTGGTTCGGGTGGCGCGAGGCCCGTCGTCGCCGTGCCCGTCGGGAGCGCGAGCGCGCGATCCGCCACGCCCTTCCTGACCTGGTCGACCTGCTCCGGCTCGCCACCACCGCTGGGCTCGCGCTGCCGGTGGCGCACCCGTTGGTCGCACGCCACGTCCCTCCCCCGGTCGGCACCGCCCTGTCCGCTGCGCACACCGCAGCGTCACGAGGGCGACCGCGCGCCGACGCGCTCGTGGAGTCCCTCGCCCCCTTCGGCGAGCGGGCCCGCGCCCTCGCCCACGTCCTCAGCGATCACCTCCGCTACGGCGTGCCGCTGCTCCCGGGCCTCGAGCGCAACGGCCTCGAGCTCCGGCTCGACCGCCGCCGGGCCGCCGAGCTCGACGCCCGCCGCGTCCCGGTTCGACTGCTCGGCCCGCTCGTCACCTGCGTGCTGCCCGCGTTCGCCCTCCTCACCGTCGTCCCCCTGATCGCGGCGTCGCTCGACGCGCTGCCCCTCTAGCAACCCACCCCCATCGGAGGTCATCCATGCTCCGGACCCTCGTGTCCCTCCAGGTCCTGGCGCTCAGCGCTGGCGACCGGCTGCGCCGGCGGCTCGCCGACGAGCGCGGTCAATCCACCGCTGAGTACGCCCTCGTGCTCCTCGGTGCCGCCGGCGTCGCCCTGCTCCTCATCGCCTGGGCCACCAAGACCGACAAGGTCACCCGCCTCCTGAACGGCGTCATCGACCGGGTCCTCGACCAGGTCTCGTGACCCCGCCGGGCGCGCGGCGGCGTCGAGAGGGTCGCGACGGCGGCCAGGCGACGGTGGAGCTCGCCCTCCTCCTCCCGGTCCTGGCTGTCCTCCTGCTGCTGATCCTCCAGATCGGCCTGCTGGGGCGCGACCTGGTCCTGGTCAGCCACGCCTCTCGCGAGGCCGCGCGCGCGGCAGCCGTGGACCCCGACCCGGGGGCGGCGCTCGCGGCCGCACGGCGCGCCGGCGGCCTCGACGCCGACCGGCTCACGGTGGACGTCGGCGCGCGCGGCGGAGCCGGCACCGTGGTCGAGGTCACGGTGACCTACCGGGCCGCGACGGACGTCCCGCTCGTGGGCGCGCTGCTCGGCGACCGCACGATCCGTAGCGCCACCACGATGCGGGTGGAGGGACCCGACGGGCCGTGACAGATGGGGCGATCCGGAAGAACCAGAAGATCGAGAGGCAGAGTTGCCCAGATCTTGGGGTTCCGTGGGAGGATCTGTCCGCTCGACGACGAAACGGGATGCGTGAGCAGGCGGGCACCCAGGGTGTTCGACCCTTGCCCACCGGGCACGTAGCGTTCCGCTTCACCCGAGCCACATCCAACCCCAGCACGCCGATCGAGGTCCAGGGCGGACACCTCGTGGAGGACCACAGCTACATGTTGAAGCGAACCGTCGCCATCGCAGCCAGCGCCGCAACCCTGGCGCTCTTCGTCACCCCTCCCGCACGCGCGGCGGGCCCCGACAAGCTCGACGGCTACGCCGCCGGCAGCTCCGCCACCGCGCTGGTGATCGACCTCGTCGACCAGTCGCTCGCGCTGTCCTCCACCACTGCCGCGGTCAGCTCCGAGGGGCCCGACAAGGCGACCGCAGGACCCATGGCGGCCGCCGACGGTGCCGCCCTGCTCGTCGCCGGCACCCCGGTGCCCAGCGGCGCGCCCTCCCAGACCCCGGGCGGCCAGCCGAACAACAAGATCTCCGCGGTCGATCTCGACCTCGGCGACGCGACCAGCGGCGCGGCCGATGGCCTCAGCGCCAGCCTGGCGAAGGTCACCACCACCGCCACCGTCCCCGACGGGGCGCCCACGGCCCGATCGGAGGCCGCCGAGGCGTCCGTCAACCTCGTGAGCCTCTCCGGGGCCGCCCTCGACCCGATCCTCGGGCCGCTCGGCGACGCCCTCGAGCAAGTGTTCACCCCCGCCGACCAGCTGGCGCTCTGCGGCGACACCAACCCGATCCTGCCGCCCGAGCTCTGCGACGTCGTGAACGACGTGGTCGACATCGACGCACTCGTCGACGAGATCATCGCCGACATCCAAGGCGCCGTCGGCGGCAACGTGCCGATCGCCCAGATCGCCGTCGGCCCCAGCCTCAGCACGAGCTCGGCCGACGCCGCAACGGGCGTCGCCGCTCGGGGCGCCACGTCCGGTGTGTTCATCGAGCTGTTCCCGGGGCTGCCGGCCGCCATCGACGACATCGTCGGCGAGGTCCTCCCCGACGGTGACGTGCCGGCGTCGCTGCTCACCCTCGGGCTCGGTAACGCCCAGGCCGAGGTCGTGCGCGATCCGGTCACCGGCAAGGCTGCTCCCGACGCCAGCGCCGCGCAGCTGGTCGGCGTCGACGTCACGGACAACCTCGGCCTGCTCTCGGACCTCCTCGAGGTCCAGGTGCCCGATCTGATCGACACTCTCGCCGAGGCGGGCGCCGCCCTCTCGTGCGATGGTGGAGCGCTCGCCCCCGTCATCTGCGTCGATCTCGGCGCGGTCAACGAGCTCGACGCCGATGAGCTGAAGGCCGCCGGCTACGACTTCGGTGCCGGCACCGTCGGCCGTGAAGCCAGCGCCGCCCACATCGAGGTCCTCAGCGTCCTCGGTGACGTCGTCGGGGGCGAGGCGGTCCTCTCGCTGTCGCTCGCCCAGGCCTCGGCGGCCGCCAACGCGGTGCCCGCGACGCCGGCGGCCCCGCCCGCGGAGCCGCGGCAGCCACTGCCCCGCACCGGTGGCGATGTGAACGTCCCGCTGGCGCTCGGCCTGTTCGCCGCCGCCGGCGCCGGCCTCGCCGCCATCCGCCGCACCCGCACCGTCTGACGTGACCAGCCGCGGTCCGCGACGCGACGTCGCGGCCCGGCGGGCGGCCGCGGCAATCGAGGTCTCATGGCCCCCCGGATCGCCACCGCGTCCATCGTCATCATGGTCGCTGCGCTGTCCGTGTACGGACCGTTCGCACGGCCGGCGGCGCCGGCCCACCTGCGCGGCACCGAAGGGCTCACCCCGGTCCCGCCGAACACCGGCAACAAGGTCCTCGACTCGGTCGTCGGCTCGCTCCGCTCCCGACGGTGGGCCCGCATGGTCCTCACCGTCGCGTCGGTCGGCCTCCTGGTCGGCGCCGTCGCCACCATCGGCTACCCCTTCTACACGAACCTCCTCCAGGACCGGTACCAGTCCCGGCTCGACCGCCAGTTCGAGAGCTCGGAGCTGCGGCAGGCCTACCTCGATCGCAACGTCGCCATCGGCGACAGCCTCACGAGGATCCTGATCCCGGACATCGACGTGAACGTGGTCGTCGTCGAGGGCACCACCGCCAGCGCGCTGCGCGCCGGCGCCGGCCACTATCCCGACACGCCGCTGCCCTGCGAGGTCGGCAACGTGTCGATCGCCGGCCACCGCACCACCTACGGCCGACCGTTCCACAACGTCGACAAGCTCGAGGTCGGTGACGAGATCACCCTCGAGACGCCGATCGGCAGCTGCACCTACAAGGTCACCCAGCCGCCGTTCCCGGTGTCGCCCACCACCCTCGACGTTGTGGCGAACACGCCGGACGAGGCGACCCTCACGCTCACGACGTGCCATCCCAAGGGGAGCGCCCGCCAGCGGCTGATCGTGAAGGCAACGCTCGTGCACAGCGACGTGAAGCAGCCCACCGGCGGTGATCCGTCGTGAGGAGGCTCGCCGCTCTCCTGGCGGCCGCCGTCGGCATCCTCCTCGTCGCCACCCCCGCGCTCGCCGACGAGGCGATCCCCTCGGGGAGCCCCTGGGGCGGCTCCACCGTCACCCGGCCCGATGCCGTGACCTCGCCGATCGTGCAGATCACCATCACGGGCCGCATCCAGAACAACAGCGACCTCAGCTACTCCGAGCCGATCGTCGCCGTCACCCTGAGCGACAACCCGCAGACGGGCTGTGACCTCGCCCCTGCGGGACCGGCCACCCGCGCCACGCTCACCGGTCCGACGTTCACGCCGAACACGGTCGTCCCCACGTGGAAGCGGTACGCCTACACCGCCGACGTGCCCTTCTCCCCCGAGCGCAACGGCGACTACCGGGTCTTCGTGTGCATCAACGGTGAGCGCCGCCTCGACACGGTCGCCCAGGTGCGGCTGCCCGCGCCCGCCGTGTCCAACCTGGTGGCGACGGCGTCCGGCCACGAGGTGGACCTCACGTGGGACGACGTGCGCGTGCTGGCGCCCGACCTGAGCGGCTACCGGATCGAGCGCAGCCTGGGCGGCGACTTCGAAGCGGTGGACACCATCGGCGCGGAGTCGCCCTCCTATGCCGACACCTCGCTCCCGCCTGAGGGCGGTGAGGCCACCTACCGCGTGATCGCGCTGCGCCCCGGCGTGGCCGATGGCCCCGCGTCCAACACCGCGGCCGCCACCTACGAGCCTGGGGCCAGCGACCCGAGCGCGCCGGGCGCGGGCGGGGGCGCCGGCCCGGGCGGCGGTGGGGCAACCCCCTCGGGGGCCAGTGCCGGGACGAGTGGGTCGAGCGGCGGCAGCGGGTCGCGGGCAGGCAGCGCCACACGACCCGGCCGCTCGCGCGGACCTGCCATCAAGATCCCTCGCGTGGGCACGCCCTCCCGCAACTTCTTCCCTGCGCTCCTCGCCCCACCGGCGGACACCGGCTTCAGCGAGCAGCTGCCCTACGACGTGAGCGACGGCGGCGACGAGCTGGCCGGTGAGGAGCTGGGGGGCGCCGACGGAGCCAGCGCGCTGCCCGGTCGTGGGCTCGCGATCCCGATCGCCACCGGACTGGTCCTCGCGGTGTGGGCGCTGCACCTCCGCTTCCTGGCTCGGGCTGCCCGGCCGGAGTACGCCGAGGGCGTGGAGATCCTCAGCTAGCCCCTCGATCGAGGATCGCTTCGAGCAGCAGCAGGGCAGCGCGCTTGTCGAGGTGCTCGTTGCCGTTGCCGCACTTCGGGCTCTGGATGCACGACGGGCAGCCGTCGTCGCACGGGCAGGCCACGATGCTGTCCCGCGTCGCGGCGAGGTGGCGATCCGACGCCTCGTACCCGAGCTCGGCGACCCCGGCCCCGCCGGGCATGGCGTCATAGATCACGATGGTGGGCAGGCCGGTGTCGGCCTGGCACGCGGTGGACACGCCGCCGACGTCCCAGCGATCGCAGATCGCGAACAGCGGGAGCATGCCGATGGCAGCGTGCTCGATGGCGTGGAGCGCGCCGGGCAGCTCGGCGCGGTCGACCCCGGCGCGATCCACCGTGGCGGGCTCCACCACGTACCAGACGGCGCGGGTGACGAGCGTGGCACGCGGGAGCTCGAGCGGGACGGTGTCCACGACCCCACCGGTGAGCG
>JBJMHD010000079.1:0-46434 GCA_045807565.1 Acidimicrobiales bacterium
AGGAGGAAGGTCCCCGGCTTGTTGCGCGCCAAGCGGCGAGCGTCCGAGAAGGTGCGATCGAGGCCGCCCTGTTGGAGCTGTTGGGCGAAGCGACGCGTGCCGTCCGCGGCCTGGGCGACCAGGTCGCGCGCCAGCCCCGACTGACCAGCGGCGGCCATCGATCGGAGCTGGGTGCTCAGGTCGTCGATGGCGCCCGCCAGCCGGCGAGCCTCCTCGTCGGCCTTGGCCTGCAGCTGTTGGCGGGCGTCGACCAGCACCTGCTTCGCCTGCTGGCCCGCCTCGGCGGTGAGCTGCTTGGCCTCGTCGACAGCGGTCTGCGCGACGGCGCCCGCTTCCTGCTTGGCGGTGCTGGCGACGTTGGCAGCCTCGCCCTTGGCTGCGCTCGCGACGCCCGCGGCTTCATCCTTCGCCTGCTGGGCGGACGAGCCGGTTGTCTGCGGCGCGGACGAGCCCGGTGTCGTCCGTGAGGTGGTGTCGGTCATGGCGTCCTCCGTCGGATGCGATCGCTTGCCCGCTTGGGGCTGCTCTCCCCGGCGCGTCAGCAGGGCAAACCCACGTGTCGCGCGTGCTCGAGCGGGGTAGTGGCGGCCTCGATGGCACGTGCAGGCTCCCGTGGCCGATCCGCTGAACATCCCACCGATGTCCCGAAGCAGGGCTGGCGCGACATCGGGGTGCGGACGTTCAAGGAGTCGCGGGCGGACGGCGTCCCGCTCCTCGCGGCCGGTGTCGCCTTCTACGCGCTCCTCGCCCTCGCCCCCGCGCTCACGGCTCTCAGCGGGGTGTACGGGCTGGTAGCCGACCCGAGCGCGGCAGCTGGCCACGTGCGCGACCTCCTCGCTGCCGCGCCCACCGAGGTCCGCGAGCTCGTGCAGGAGCAGCTGCGCACGGCCGCCGAGCGCGAGCAGGGGGAGGCGATCCTCGCGGTGGTCTTCGGCACGTTGCTCGCGCTGTGGTCGGCTTCGGCGGGCGTGCAGCACCTCATCCAGGCGATCGGCTCCGCCTACGACGAGGAGGACACCCGAGGGTTCGTGAAGGTGCGGGGCCTCGCCCTCGGCCTGTCGATCGCGGCGGTGCTGTTCCTCGCGGTGGCCGTCGGGGTGATCGCGCTGCTCCCGGCGGCGCTCGCCGACACGGCGCTCGGGGAACCCGCGCGCATCGCGATCGGGATCCTCCGATGGCCGGCGCTGGCGCTGGCGATGGTCGGCGCGCTCGGCGTGCTCTACCGAGTGGCTCCCGATCGCGAGGACGCGCAGTGGCGCTGGGTGAGCCCGGGCTCGATCACCGCGACGGTGCTCTGGATCGCCGCCTCCGGCTTGTTCTCCCTCTACGCCGCCAACTTCGGGAAGTACGAGGACACCTACGGCGCCCTCGGCGGCGTGGTCGTGGTGATGCTCTGGCTGTTCCTCACGGCCTTCGTGATCGTGCTCGGTGCCGAGCTCAACGCCGAGGCCGAACGTCAGACCACCCGCGACACGACCACCGGTCGTCGCCGGCCGCTCGGCGCGCGAGGCGCGGAGGCCGCCGACACGGTGGGTCCCACCGCCGATGAGGTGAAGCAGGGTGTGCCGGCTGGAGCGGACGTGACCGATGGAACCCGTGCGGGCGACGACCTCGTGGAGGCAGATCGATGAGCAGTGGTGGCTTGGTCCTGGCCGTGACGGCGGTGGTGTCGAGCCTCGTCCTCGCGTTCCTGGTGTTCGCGATGGTGCGGAGCATGCGGAACGAGCGAACGGAGGGTCGCTCGATCTGGCGGGAGTTCGGGCTCTCGATCGTGCTCCTCACGCTGTTCCTCGTGAGCTGGGCGGGCCAGGGCATCACCCAGTGGCAGGTGTTCACCGACGAGCAGAAGGCGCACGGGGAGGAGCCTGCGATGGGCGACTTCCTCGCCGAGTTCGGCCAGTCCACCCTCGAGAACTGGCAGTCCGAGTTCCTGCAGCTGTTCTCCTTCATCGCCCTGGCCGCGCTCTACATCCACAAGGGCAGCTCCGAGTCCAAGGACGGCGAGGAGCGCATGGAGGCGTCGCTCAAGCGCATCGAGCAGCACCTCGGGACGCTGCCGTCCTCCGCACCGTCGAAGCACACGGACTGGAAGCTGCCGGAGACCCCCCTCCAGGTCGAGGACCAGGAGCTGGCGAGCGGGCCGGCGTCGAACGGCTCTTGACGCCGCCTCTCGACGCGACCTACCTGCTGCCGCTGAAGGCGACCCGCCCCGAGGTGGCGCTGATGGCGTACGTGCGCGGCCTCACGTCGGTGGTCGCCGAGGTCATCGTCGTGGACAGCTCGCCGGAGGCGGTGTTCCGCGTGCACGCGGAACGGCTCGATCGCAAGGTGGTCCACCTGCGCCCGGACGTCGACCTCCCGATGGGGAAGGTCGCCAACGTCCGGACGGGCCTCGAGCACGCCCGCCACGACCGCGTCGTGATCGCCGACGACGACGTCCGCTGGGACGGTGATCTCCTCGCCGAGGCGGTCGCCGCGCTGGACCGTGCCGACGTGGTGCGGCCGGCGAACCACTTCCGCCCGTCCCGCTGGCACACGCGCTGGGACACCGGTCGCACGCTCATCGCGCGAGCGACCGGTGGCGATTGGCCCGGGACCATGCTCGTCCGCCGCTCGGCCCTTCCCGCCGAGGGGTACGCCGGCGACTGCCTCTTCGAGAACCTGGAGCTCGTGCGGACCGTGCGGGCGGGTGGCGGTCAGGAGCTCGTGCTGCACGGTGTCGTCGTGCCCCGCGATCCACCGACCACGCGCAAGTTCCTCGAGCAGCGCGTCCGGCAGGCCTACGACGAGCTGGCCCGGCCGCCGCGCTTCCTGTTGCAGCTGGCGGTCGCCCCGATCCTCGTCCTCGGGCGCCGGCGCGCGTGGGTCGCGCTGACCCTGGGGTCCGTCGGGGTGGCCGAGCTCGGGCGTCGCCGAGCCGGGGGCACACGCGTGTGGCCCTGGACCGCCGCGCTGTGGGCCCCGGCGTGGGTGCTCGAGCGTTCGGTGACGTCCTGGCTCGCCCTCGGCCAGTGGCTCCGGGGCGGCGCCCGCTTCGGCGGTGTGCGCCTCCGGCGCGCTGCGCACTCACAGCGCGAGCTGGCCCGAGCGCTCGAGGAGGAGCGCGCGACCGCGGCGTAGCACGCCCACGCGTCGAGCAGTACCGTCCCGCCGGTGGAGTGGCCTCTGACCGGGCGGTTCGAGGAGCTCGCCGAAGCGCTGCACTCGCTGCGCGCCACCTCGACCGCCGGTGTGGCGATCGCGGGGAGCCCGGGTGTCGGGAAGACACGGCTGGCCCGTGCCGTCACCGAGGCGCTCCGCGGGGACGGCGTCGAGGTCGAGTGGGTGTCGGCGACCAACGCGGCGGCGGTCGTGCCGCTCTCGGTGTTCGCGCACCTGCTGCCGGCGCCCACGGATCGCCACACCGAACCGCTCGACGTGTTCCGGAGCGTCGCCCCTGCCCTGCGCGAGCGAGCCGGAGACCGGGAGCTCCTGCTGGTCGTGGACGATTCGCACCTGCTCGACGACGCCAGCGCCGCGCTCCTGCTCCAGCTCTCGATGGCCGGCGTCGTCCGACTGCTGCTCACCCTCCGTTCCGGCGCCCGCGTGCCGGACGCGCTGGTGGCGCTGTGGAAGGACCGGTTCGTCGAGCGGATCGAGCTCCAGCCCCTGGGGCGCGACGACGTGGCGGGCCTCCTCAGGGAGGTGCTCGGAGGGCTCGTCGACCGCGCGACCGTCGACCGCACCTGGCGGGTCACCGGCGGCAACGCTCTCTACCTTCGCGAGCTGGTCGACGACCTCCGTCGCTCAGGCGCGCTCGTCGAGGAGGACGACCGGTGGCGGTGGCACGGCGACCTCGCGCCCGGAGCGCGCCTGGTCGAGCTCGTGAACGCGCGCCTCGACCGCCTCGGCGACTCCGAACGGCTGGGGGTCGACCTGCTCGCCGTCGGGGAGCGGGTCGAGGCATCGCTGGTGCTGGACGTGTGCGGCTCGAGCGCGGTGGCCATCCTCGAGGACGACGCCTTCATCACGATGGACCACGACCGCGGCCGCAGCTGGGCGCAGCTCGTCCACCCGGTCTACGGCGACGTCCTGCGGGCCACGATGTCCCGCTCACGGTGGGTGGACGTGTGCGGGCGGCTGCTCGACGCCATCCGGGGCACCGGGGCGCGCCGGACGGGCGACGTGCTGCGCGTCGTGGTGTGGGCGCGCGAGGCCGGCGTCGAGGTCGATCCCTCGTTCCTGGTGGACGCCGCCGTCCACGCCAACGCCGTGGCCGACCGCCGGCTCGCCGAGCAGCTGGCGCGGGCCGCCCTCGGCCACGACCAGAGCGCCGACATCGCTGCGCTCGCGCTCGGCGAGGCGCTCGTGTACCAGGGGAGGTTCGACGAGGCCGCCGAGGTCCTCACCAGCGTGGTTGGCCGCGAGGATTCGACGCGGGCGCGGATGGCGCACTGGCTGGCCATGGCGATCAACGACGGTGACAAGGACCCCGACGCCGCCCACGCCGCCCTGCTCGAGGCCGAGGGCACCGTCACCGAACGTCGATGGGTGGACTTCCTCCGCGCCGACCGCGCCGCCGTGCTCGCGCAGTCCGGGCGCGAGGCGATGGCGGCCGAGCTCACCGAGCAGCTCGTCGAGGACGACGACACCGATGAGATCGTCAAGCTCCGAGCCATCACGCCGGTGGGCTGGACGTGGGTGGTCACCGGTCAAGCGCAACGAGCGGCCGACGCCGCCCGCGCCTTGGTGGGCGCCGCGATGCGGCACCCGGCCGAGCTCCCTCGCGCCATGGCCTGGGTGTTCCACGCGCGCGCCATGGCGATGCTCTTCCTGGGTCAGCTCGACGAGCTCGACCGCGTGCTCGCCCGGCTCGTGGCCACCCCCAACCCGGAGGCCGCACCGCACGTGCTGCTCTACCGAGGCCGGGTGGCGCTGCTCCGCGGCAAGGTCGCCCAAGCGTGCGCGGACCTGCGCGAGTCGATACCGGGGCTGGCGAACCCGTCGGCGGAGCGCGTCTGGGCGCTGGCGCTCCTCGCCGAGGCGAACGCGCAGCTCGGCGACGTGCCCACGTCAGAGCGCTTCCGCCGCGAGGCGGCCACGGGTGCGACGGACCTGTCGACCTTCTACAGGACCGATGTGGCTCGGGCGTCCGCTTGGACGTGGGTCGCGAACGGTGAGCTCAGCCGGGCGCGGGCCTCGCTGCTCGATGCGGCCGATCGATGCCGCACCGCGGGCGAGCCCGGCCCCGAGCTGCACGTGCTGCACGACGCGCTCCGGCTCGGTGCGGTGGCCGAGACCGTCGAGCGCACCGAGGAGCTGGCTGGCCTCGTCGACGGCGCGTGGGCTCGTCCTTTCGCAGAGCGTGCCCGGGGCCTGCGCGACGAGGATGGGGTGCTGCTCGACCAGGCGGCCGAGCGGTTCGAGGCGATCGGCGCCCTTCGCTTCGCCGCCGAGGCGCGGGCCGAAGCGGCGGTGGCGCACCGGCGGGTGGGGCTGTTGGCTCGCACGCTCGCCTCGTCGTCGGCGTCCCGCCGCCTGATCGACCGGTGCGAGGGCTCGGTGGTGCCCTCGCTGCCGGCAGCGGACGCGTCCACGCCGTCGCTCAGCAAGCGGGAGGACGAGATCGCCCGGTTGGCCGCACGAGGCCTGTCGAACCGGGACATCGCCGACCGGCTCTTCGTCTCGGTGCGCACCGTGGAGGGTCACCTCCATCGGATCTACGCGAAGGTCGGCGTCAACGAGCGGGGCGAGCTCGCCACCGTCCTCGGCGCACCTCCTGAGAACGCGTAGGCCCCTACGCGTGGGCCAAGACCGTGCCAGTCCTACGGTCGCCCCGTGGACGAGCTGGACGGCCTTCCGGAGGCCTACGGGGCCGCCCTGCGGCTCCGCGAGGCCGGCTGCACGGACGAGATGATCGCCGACCGCCTGGAGATCGAGCCTGAGGCGGTCGCACCGCTCCTGCGCATCGCGGCGGCCAAGCTCGCCCGACGGCCCGGGCCGGCGGAGAACGCGTAGCCCGCTACTCGTTACCTCCCGGGGGCGCGTCCGTACGTTCGCAACGGCCCTCATCTTCGGGGACCGAGACACGGAGGCATCCTCATGACACGACGACGCGCGGCAGCCGCACTGGTCAGCTTCGTGCTGGCGATGGCGCTGGCGACGGCACCCGCTTCAGCAGCCACGACCAAGACGATCCCGCTGCACCTGACCGGCACGAGCAGCAAGACGATCCCGATGAACGTCGCGGCGCTCATCCCGCTCGACCCGGTGAGCCAGGCCGCCCTGAACGTCGTGTGCGCCTTCGACCCGGACTGCCCGAACGGCCTCTGGTTCGTCGGGGTGGACGTGGACGACATCGACGTCCACGTGAAGCTCACCCAGGACGTCGACATCGACGCCACCTACACGCAGGGGCTCCTGTCCGAGGGCAAGCAGCTCGACGTGGTCGACGCGGTGCACCCGGACTCCGGCACCGCGAAGGTCTCCATCGACATCAATGGCAACGCCGGCTCGTACGTCGACGGCGACCCGTTCGACGTGGATCCGTTCTCGAAGACGATCGACATCGCCGACGTGTCCTGCACGGTCCCCGCGCCCGGCGCGCCGGACGCGACGTGCGAGCTGCCGCCCGCCGACCTGAACATCCTGTCGCTCCCGATGTTCCCTGGCATCAGCGTCGATCTGGCCTTCCGCCTCGACACCGACCTCGTCATCGACTCGACCGGTCTCGCGACCGTGCGCGACTACACGATCGTCGCCGACTCGGACACCGATCCGCTCTCGTTCAGCGGATCGTCGCTGCCGGACCCCTTCCAGGTCCCGTGCGGCCCCGCCGGTGAGGACCTTCTCCTCGGCCTCAACGACTCTGCGCTCGCGGTCGATCCGTCGATCCCAGCCGCTCTCCAGCTGATCCTCAAGTTCTCGATCGCTGGTGCACAGGTCGGCGACGCGACGGTGCTCAAGGAGCGCCCGCTGGGGACCGTCGACTTCCCGGCCGTCGAGCTCGCCGACGCCGGCCCCGATGCCGCCAACCTCGGCACGATCACGCCTGACAGCCAGGCGCCCGTCGTGACCGGCGTCCAGTCGAGCTACAGCGGCGCCGAGGGCAGCGCCATCGCCTTCTCGGCCACGGTCCAGGATGCCTGCGGCGCCGAGGACGTCGTGTGGAAGTTCTCCGACGGCAGCACCGAGTACGGGACGTCCGTGAACAAGGCGTTCGCCGACAACGGTTCGTACAGCGGCAACGTCACCGCCGTCGACGCCCGCGGCAACAAGACGGTGAAGAACTTCACCGTGACCGTGTCGAACCAGGCGCCGGTGGCGAACGCCGGTCTGGCGACCGTGGCCGACTGGGGCCGACCGGTCGCCTTCAGCGGGCAGGCGACGGATCCGGGTTCGGTCGACCTCGGCTCGCTCGCCTACACGTGGAGCTTCGGTGACGGCAGCCCGTCCGCCACCGGCAGCAAGAACGCCGTGCACAGCTACGGCGCACCCGGGCCCTACACGGCGGCCTTGAACGTCACCGACAAGGACGGCGGCACCAGCGCTGCCAACCGCTCGGTCACCGTCACCAAGCGGGACGCCACGCTGGTGTACACCGGCGCCACGTCGGGTCAGCCGAACAAGAACGTGCTCCTGTCGGCCACGCTGTCGGACGAGTACGGGCAGCCCGTGGTCGGTCGCAAGGTGACCTTCAACGTCGGCACGCAGAGCATCGACGCCTGGACCAGCTCGTCCGGTGTGGCGTCGATCCAGCTCAAGCTGACGCAGAAGATCGGCACGTACAACGTCAGCGCCACCTTCCTCACCGACAGCCACTACAACGGCTCGGCGACGATCTCCATGGCGTTCAAGGTCGGCAAGTAGCTCGACCGCTGGTTCCAGGAGGGAGGGCCCGGCTTCGGCCGGGCCCTCCCTCCGCGTGCGTGATCCGGGCGAGGTGCCGGTCCCGCCGGTAGGTTGATCGTCCTTGGCGGACGATGGGCAACGGGCGGCGAGCGCGGCGGGGACGGTGCTGCTGACGCTGGCGGCGGGGCAGTTCCTCATGACCCTCGACAGCTCCGTCATGAACGTCTCGATCGCGACCGTTGCCAAGGACGTGGGCACCACGGTGACGGGCATCCAGTCCGCCATCACGCTCTACACGTTGGTGATGGCGTCGCTCATGATCACCGGCGGCAAGGTCGGGCAGATCCTCGGCCGGAAGCGGGCCTTCACGATCGGCTGCGTGATCTACGGCGCAGGCTCGTTCACCACGTCGATCGCGCCGAGCCTGCCCGTGCTCCTGTTCGGGTGGTCGATCCTCGAGGGCATCGGCGCCGCCCTGATCCTTCCGGCCATCGTGGCGCTGGTCGCGTCGAACTTCGGGCGTGACGAGCGCCCCCGGGCGTACGGCCTGGTTGCGTCGGCGGGCGCCGTCGCGGTCGCCGCTGGGCCGCTGATCGGCGGGCTGTTCACCACCTACCTGTCGTGGCGGCTCGTGTTCGCCGGCGAGGTCCTCGTCGTCATCGTCATCCTCCTCCTGTCCAAGCGCATGGCCGATGCGGAGCCCGGAGTCCGCGTCCGCTTGGACCTGGTGGGCACGGCCCTCTCTGGCCTCGGTCTCGGCCTCGTGGTGTTCGGCATCCTGCGCGCCGGTGCGTGGGGCTTCCTGCAACCGAAGCCGGATGCACCCGAGCTCTTCGGCCTGTCCGCCTCCATCTGGCTGGTGCTCGCCGGGGGTGTGGTGCTGGGGGTCTTCCTCGGCTGGGAGAACCGGGTGCTGGCCAGGGGCGGGGAGCCGTTGGTCGACCCGGCGATCCTCGACAACCGCGTGCTGCGGACCGGGCTCACCACCTTCTCCTTCCAGTTCCTTCTCCAATCGGGCCTCTTCTTCGCCATCCCGCTGTTCCTGTCGGTGGCGCTCGGCCTGTCGGCGGTCGGGACCGGCGTACGCCTTCTGCCGTTGTCGATCACCCTGCTGATCGCGGCGGCGGGGATCCCCAAGGTCTGGCCGACCGCTTCGCCCCGACGGGTGGTGGAGGCCGGGATGTTCGTGCTGTTCGCGGGCATCGTGGTGCTGATCGGCTCGCTCGAGCAGGGTGCCGGCCCCGAGATCGTCACGGTGCCGCTGTTGCTGATCGGGCTCGGAGTCGGCGCGCTCGCCTCGCAGCTCGGCGCCGTCACGGTGTCGTCGGTGCCCGACGAGCAGAGCGGCGAGGTCGGCGGCCTGCAGAACACCGCGACGAACCTCGGCGCCTCCATCGGGACGGCGCTGGCGGGCGCGGTCCTCATCTCCATGCTCACCACGTCGTTCCTCACCGAGGTCGCCCAGAACCCCGCCGTTCCCGACGACGTCGTGGTCCAGGCCGAGGCCGAGCTGGCGGGCGGGATCCCCTTCGTGTCGGATGCTGACCTCGAGAAGGCGTTCGACGACGCCGGCGTCCCCGCCGACACCGCCGACTCCGTGATCGACGACTACTCGGACGCGAGGATCGACGGCCTCCGCGCGGCGATGGCCGTCCTCGCCGTGCTGGCCCTGCTGGGCATGTTCGCGGCGCGGCGCATCCCCACCGAGGCGGTCACGACCGTCGGGCTTCCCCCGGCGGCGTAGCGGCGCGGGCGGTGCCGCGGCATCGGCTAGGCAGAGAGCTGTGCGTGCCGCGTTCGACGAGCTGATGGGTGACCTCGACCAGTCGATGGTGATCGTGACCACGGTGGCGGGGGACGAACGGTCGGGGTGCCTCGTCGGGTTCCACTCGCAGTGCAGCATCGACCCCGTCCGCTACGTCGTGTGGCTGTCCCAGGCCAACCACACCCACGGCGTCGCGGTCCGTGCCTCGACCTTCGCCGTCCACCTCATCCCGACAGGCCGGCACGACCTCGCCGAGCTGTTCGGTGGCCGCACGGGAGACGAGGTGGACAAGCTGGCGCGCTGCGAGTGGCGCGATGGACCGGGTGGGGTGCCCCTGATCGATGGCTGCCCCGACCGGTTCGTCGGCGAGCGGGTTGGTTGGCTGGCGGGCGGCGACCACGACGGCGTGGTGCTCGAGCCCGTCGACGCCGAGCGGTCCGGGGACGGCCCGTGGCTACGGCTGTCCGACGCGACGGACATCGACGCCGGCCACGCCGCCGACGACTAGCTCCGATCAGCGGAGGGCGGGGAGCACCTCGGCCACGAACCGGCGTTGCGCGGCGCGCGCCTCCGTGGCATCGGAGCCCAGCGACGGCCCGACGATCACGAGGTGGGTGAGCCCCAGCTCGATCAGCGCACGCAGCCGCTCGATGCAGCGCGCCGCCGGCCCCAGCACCGCGAAGCCCTCCGCGAACGCCGCCGTCAGCCGTTCGGCCTGTGGTGAGCCGGCCCGGGTGTGACGCCGCATGTCGTAGGCGTCGCGCACCTCCTGCAGCAGGCCGCGCCCACCGTCGTCCATCGGGCCGTGCGTGGTGCCGTGCATCACGTTGAACCGCGCGAAGGTCGACATGCCTCCGCTCGCCAGCGCGCGGGCGGTGTCGAGGTCGTCGTGGCAGACGACGTTGACGAACGCTCCGAGCTCGATGTCGGCTCGGGTGGAGCGCGCTCGGTCCACCCCCCAGGCGACGCGCCCGGGCTCGGCGCCCAGCGCGAGGGTGACCCGGTCGGCGTGGCGGGCGGCGGCGTCGATCACCTTGGGTCCGGTGGCCGCGACGGTGACCGGCACCTTCGGGAGGTCGGCGGGCAACCAGTGGAGCCGGCTGTCGGTCGGCCCACCCGCCAGGCCAAGGGTGCCCACCGCCGCCACCCGCTCGCTGCCGAGCTCCTCGAAGCCCACGGCATCACCGCGCAGGTACGCCTGCACCTGGGCGAGGTAGCGCTCGAACACGTCGACGGGCGCCGGCGCCAGGCCGACGTGGGCGAGGGCCGAGTCGCCGCGCCCGATGCCCAGCACGGCGCGGCCGCCCGAGGCGGCGTGCACGCTCGCGATGGCCGACGCCGTGACGGCCGGGTGCCGGGTGAAGGGGTTGGTCACGCCGGTGCCCAGGCGGATCCGCTCGGTGGCGCCGGCCGCCTGCGCCAGTGCTACGTAGCAGTCGCCGGCCAGGTTCTGGCTGTCCACCACGAACCAGCCGTCGAAGCCGTCGGCCTCGGCGCGCTGGGCCATCCGCACCGCCACCCCCGGCAGGGAGATCCCTGTGGCCCACACCTCGGTCATCGCGGGCGGGAACCTACCGTGCCCTCACGGTCGGGCCCCGCGCTGGCTCACGGCGCGCGCTGCCGCGATCGTCCCCGCGTGGAGGGCGGTGGTGGGGTCAGCCCCGTCGAGCCGGGCGGCGAGGAACCCTGCGCCGAAGGCGTCGCCGGCGCCGACGGTGTCGACCACGGTCGTGCTCGCGGCGGGCGACGATTCCGAACGCACGCCGTCGGTCCACGACGCGCCGGCCTGACCGAGCTTGGCGACGACCTCGCGCGCGCTGCGCAGGGCGGCGCCCACACCGCCGATGGCGCGGAGCTCCTCGTCGTTGGCGAAGAGGACGTCGGCTCCGTCGATCCACCCGAGGAAGCGGGATGGGCCGCTGGCCCGCAGCGGTGCCGCGCTGGCGGCGTCCACCGACCACGGAACGCCGCGTCGCCGCGCCCCTGCCAGGACGCGCTGCGCGGCAGGGTGGGAGCCGTCCCCGAGGAGGGCATAGCCGGAGAGGTGCACCCACTCCGGGTGGGAGGCCACCGCGGCCTCTGCCGCCTCGGGGGAGAGGGCGTCGTTGGCGCCGCGGTCCGGCAGCATCGTTCGATCGCCGTCCGGGTCGATGAGCACCACGCAGCTCCCCGTGGACAGCTTCGGGTGGATGGTGCCCGCGAAGGTGACGCCGAGGCGGCGCAGCGCCTCGAGCGCGGCGCGCCCCAGGTCGTCGTCACCGACGGTCGCCACCAGCGACACGTCGACGCCCATCGAGGCCAGCCAGCACGCGGTGTTGGCCGCCGACCCGCCGCCCATGGACTCCACCCGGCTGGGCGTGTCGCTCCCGACGGCGAGCGGGCCCTCGGGCACGACCACCACGTCGACCATCAGGTCGCCCACCACGACGACGCGGCTCATCGGCTGGCGGCCACCGCGATCTCGGCCGCCAGCGCGGCGTTGCGCAGGATGATGGCGATGTTGGCGCGCAGCGTCTCGCCCGCGCTCTCGCGGTGGAGGTGATCGAGGAGGAACGGGGTGACGGCCTTGCCCGCGACGCCCGCGGCAGCGGCGGCGGCCAGCCCGTCCTCGAGGAGCTGGTCGTGGAGCGCCGGATCCACCTGCTCGGTCGGCGGGAGCGGGTTGGCGACCACGAGCGCAGCACGGTCGGTGCCGAGGTCCGCGCGAGCGCGCATGATCGCGGCCACCTCCTCGGGAGAGTCCACGCGCGCATCGATCGGGAACCCGCTGTCGGTCACGTAGAAGCCAGGGAACCGGTCGGTGCCCATGCCCACGACCGTGACGCCCAGCGACTCGAGCCGCTCGAGGGTCGCGCCCGTGTCGAGGATCGACTTCACGCCTGCGCAGACCACCGTGATGCCGGTGCGGCCCAGCGCCGCGAGATCAGCGGACTCGTCGTAGGTGCCGGCGGCCCCGCGGTGGACCCCGCCCAGTCCACCGGTGGCGAACACCGCGATGCCCGCCCGGTGCGCGATCTGGGCCGTGGCAGCCACCGTGGTCGCCGCGTGGCCCCGCCGGGCCACGACGACGGCGAGGTCCCGCTCGCTGGCCTTGGCGACGTCGTCCCCGAGGGCGAGCGTGTGGAGCGCGGCGTCGTCGAGACCGATCCGCACCTCACCCGCCACCACACCGATCGTCGCCGGCACCGCGCCCTCGGCTCGAACCGCGGCCTCGATCCGGCGAGCGACGTCGAGGTTGCCCGGGCGGGGCAGGCCGTGGCTGATGATGGTCGATTCCAGCGCCACCACCGGGGCGCCGTCGGCGAGCGCCGCGGCCACGTCTCGTGCCACGTCCGCCGCCATCGAGCGGCCACGGTACTGGTGTGTGCCCGGCTACAGGGTCGCGACGAGCGGCGCGTCAGCCTCGGCGGCGAGCAGCGCGCCGATGTCCGCGGCCGACGACGGCCGGGCGTACAGGTAGCCCTGGGCCCTTGGGCAGCCCAGCCGCCGCAGCATGTCGGCCTGGAACTCGTTCTCCACGCCCTCCGCCACGGCCACGAGCCGGAGCGACTGCGCCAGCCGCACGATGGCGCGGGCGAGCGCCGACTCCTCCGGTCCTCGGTCGATGCCGAGGACGAACGAGCGGTCGATCTTGAGGACATCGATCGGGAAGCGCTGGAGGTAGCTCAGCGAGGAGTACCCCGTGCCGAAGTCGTCCACGGCGAGCTGCACGCCGAGGGCCTTGAGCCCGCGGAGGTGCACGAGCGCCACCTCGGTGTCCTGCATCATCGCGCCCTCGGTGATCTCGAAGGTCATGCACGCGGGATCGACGCCGGTCGAGGCCAGGGCATGGGCCACGTCGTCGATGATCTGCGGGTCCCGCAGCTGACGGGGTGAGACGTTGACGCTCACCGACATCGGTGTGCTTCGAACGTGCTCGGCGTTCCACCGCTCTGCCTGCGCGCACGCCTCCGCGATCACCCACCGGCCGATGGGCTCGATGAGGCCCGTGTCCTCCGCCACCGGGATGAACACGTCGGGCCCGAGCAGGCCGCGCTCGGGGTGCTGCCAGCGGATGAGCGCCTCGACCCCGATGATGTGGCTGGTGCTGAGGTCCACGATCGGTTGGTAGAGGAGGCGCAGCTCGCCGCGGTCGAGGGCGCGCCGTAGCTCCACCTCCACCTCGAGCCGGTCCACCGCGCTGGTGTGCATCTCCGGCGCGAACACCTCGAAGCGGTTCTTGCCCAAGCCCTTGGCGGTGTACATCGCGAGGTCCGCGTTGCGGAGGATCTGGTCGCAGTCGAGGTCGGGGTCGGCGAAGGCGATCCCCACGCTCGCGCCGGCGAAGACCTCCTTGCCGGCGAGCAGGAACGGCTGGCGGAGGCTCGCCGTCACGCGCTCGGCGACCGCGATCGCGTCGTGCTCGTCCACAGCGTCCTCGATGAGCAGCGCGAACTCGTCGCCGCCCAGCCGGGCGGCGGTGTCGCCGTCTCGGAGGCACGAGAGCAGGCGGTCGCTCACCTGCACGAGCAGGTCGTCGCCCGCGGTGTGCCCGAGGCTGTCGTTCACGGTCTTGAAGTTGTCGAGATCGAGGAAGAGGACGGCCAGAGGGGTGGCGTGCCGAGCGGTCCGCGCCAGCGCGTGCTCCACTCGGTCGCGGAACAGCGCCTGGTTGGCAAGCCCGGTGAGAGAGTCGTGGAACGCCTGGTGCGCGAGCTCGTCCTCGAGCTGCGTCCGCTGGGTCACGTCACGGAAGCTCCACACGCGGCCCACGATCTCGCCGCCCACGAGCTGTGGCTTCGAGTAGCGCTCGATCACGCGGCCGTCCTTGAACAGGACGGTGTCGTAGCTCTCGGCCGCGGGCTGGGCGTAGAGCTCGTTCACCTTCCGAGCGAAGACCTCGGGGTCGGCGAGCTGGCTCATCGCGAAGCCCAGCGCAGCAGCGTCGTCGCGCGCGTCGAGGATCGCGCGCGGGATCGACCAGATCTCACCGAAGCGACGGTTGGTGCTGGTGATCTGACCCTCGAGGTCCACCACGAGGATGCCGTCGGCGGTGGCGTCGAGCGTGGCGCTCAAGAGCGAGAGGGCGTCCTCGAGCTCGCCCTCGCGCGACTCGAGGGCGCGCTGCTGGCCTCGGGTGACGGTGAGCAGCGACTCGTTGAGTCGCCAGCTGATGATCCCGGCCGCGCTCATGCCGAGGATGAAGAGACCGTGGACGCCGGCCCACTTCCAAGGATGCGCGACCGCGGCGGGATGGTTGTACACGGACTCGGGCGACAGCACGCCGGCCGCGCCGTGCTGGAAGACCACGTAGCCCAGCGCGATCAGGAACGGTTGCCATTGCTGGTACAGCGTGATCACGCCGACCATCACGAAGAAGTGGAAGTGCATCTCGATGAGACCGTGGCTGAGGTGCACGAGCACGGCCGAGCAGGTGAGGAGCCCCACGGCGGCGATGACCATGCTCAGCGCCCGGTGCGGCGCGGAGCCCCAGGCCAGCGCGGCGAGAGCGACGACGGCGCTCGTCTCGACCATCGCGTGCAGCAGGCCAACCCCTTGCGCGATCGCGATGGTGAACACCACTGGGACGTGGAGCCAGAGCAGGATGAGGATCCCGCGGTGGCGCTGCCACCAGACCTCCTCCGGGAGCGATGCGCCCGTCGGGAGGTACGACCTCAGCTGCACGAGCCGTGGCCGTGCCGCCGCCCCAGCGTCCAACGTCATCCCCCAGGGATCGGCCTGCGCGTCTGGCATCTGAAGCGTTGATGTGCCGAACCCGCCCGTTTGGCACGTCCAGCCCGCTCCGGCCGGTTTGGCCCGCCGGCGCTTGCACTGGCGGCCCGGGCGCGCCTACGCGGTCGGCGCGGTGAGCGCGGCCATGTCGGGGTCGATGTTGGGCTCGACCCGGTCGATGAGGGCACGGTGGAGGGCGAGCTTCGTGTGGCGGTACGCCGATGCCGGGAGCTTCCCGAGCCGTCGGGCCTCCTCGACCGCGGTGCGCTCCACCTCGGCGGCGGGCACGACGCGGTCGAGGTAGCCGGCCTCGACGGCACCGGGAGCGTCGTAGATCTCGGCCTGCACCGCAGCGCGTCGGAGGTGCGCTGGGTCGAGGCGCTCGAGGGCGAGCTCCACGGCGTAGTGGGGCAGGCCCATCCCGATGGCGGTCTCGTTCAGCCCGATCTTGGCCGGGCCGTCGCCGCCGATGCGCGCGTCGCACGCCAGGGCGAGGAGCGCGCCGGCGGCGAGCGCGTGGCCCGTGACGCCGAGCACCACCGGTTGGGGGTGCCCGTAGACGCGCATGAGGAGGTGGCCCCCCGCACCGACCAGCGCCTTCGTGCGCTCGATGCCCGCCGTCATCTCGGTGAGGTCGAAGCCCGCCGAGAGCTTTCCCTCCCGTCCGATGATCGCGACGGCGGTCGCCTCCTCGAGCGAGCGGTCGAGGGCGCCGTGGAGGAGCTCGATCACCCGATGGCTGATCACGTTCACCTTGCCGTCGTCGAGCCGCACCACGGCGACGCCGTCCTCGATCGCGCAGGTGACGGGGTCCGGCGTCGTGTCGCTCATGGCCGGAACCTAGCGACGGGGGTCCCGGGGTCCCCAGTCGATGTCAGGAGCGGCTGGCCGCGGCGCGCCACACGAGCAGCACGATGATGGCGCCGATGAACGACCCGATGAGCCCGCTGAGGCGGAGGTCGAACCCATCGCCGGCCACGAGGCTGAACAGCAGCCCGCCCACGAACGATCCCGCCAGGCCGGCGATGAGCGTCTGGGCATCGGGCTTCGACCCCATGCCGAGCACGAGCTGTGCCAGCCAGCCCACGAACAGTCCGAACACGATGATCCCGAGGATGAGCACGGGCGGGACGCTACCGCCGCGCCGCGTCCGGGCACGCGCTGGTCGGCCGTGCGAGGCGGCCGAGCCCCGCCCGCCGGGACTCGGCCGAACCGCTGGTCGTCGCCGCAAGGGGATCGGCGCCTGACCGTGATGGCTCCCTCGTGCGACGAGGTTGCTCGGACACCTTCTTCGATCACCTCAGGGGGCGCCAGGGTCGATCGACCCAAATCTCGGCACGCGCTGTGACGGATCCTCCCGGGCGTAGGTCGTCGGGCCCACCTACTCGGGGTAGGGGAACCCGGATGCGGTCAGCGACCGCGGAACTCCGGCGGTCGCTGCTCGATGAAGCTGGCGAGGCCCTCCTGGAAGTCCTTCGTGCCGAACAGCAGCATCGTCTGCAGGAGCACGTGGTGGGAGTGGCTCTCGAAGTCCTGCGTCTGCCCGTGGCGGAACAGGCGCTTCATGGCGCGGATCGCGAGCGGCGCGTTCGACGCGATCTCCGCCGCCCACTCCTGCGCGAGCGGCAGCAGCTCGTCGTCCGGCACGGCCCGGTTGACGAGGCCGATGCGCTCCGCCTCGGCAGCATCGAGGTCACGCCCCAGGTACGAGATCTCGGCCGCCTTCGCCCAGCCCAGCAGCCGCGGGAGGTACCAGGTGCCGCCGGACTCGGGGACCACGCCGCGCTTGGCGAACCCGGGCAGGAGCGTTGCCGACGACGCCATCAGGCGCATGTCGGCACCGAGGGCGAGGTCCAGGCCGTAGCCCGCGGCGGCGCCGTTGATCACGGCGATCACGGGCGTGTCCATCTCCTGCAGCACCACCGTCGGCAGGTTCCGCGTCTGGGCGAACGACGCCGGCGCGCCTCCGCCCCCGCTGCCACCGATGCCGGTGCCCGCCATCGCGTCCTTGATGTCGAGCCCGGAGCAGAACCCCTTCCCGGCGCCGGTGAGCAGGACGACGCGCACGTCGGGGCTGTCGTCCGCGGTGGCGAACAGCTCGGTGAGCAGCTGCAGCATGCGACCGGAGATGGCGTTGCGCCGGTGCGGGCGGTTGAGGGTGATGGTGGCGACGTGGTCGGAGACCTCGTACAGCACCTCGGGGCCGTGGCCGGCGTTGGGCTCGCTCGGGTCGGACTCGGCTGCTGCGGCGGGTGCGGAGGTGTCGCTCATGGGACCACTCGTTAGCCTGAGGACATGGCCGACGCCACCACCACCGCTGGTTCCGCGGTCTTCACCGTCACCCCGGAGGCGATCGCCCGCATCCTCGAGCTGCGCGAGGCCGAAGACGACCCGAAGGGCTTGGCCCTGCGCGTCGAGGTCACCGGCACCAGCGGGGTCGAGTACGCCTACGACCTCACCTTCGATCCGATCGCGGAGGCGGACGACGCCGACGCCCACTTCCTCCAGGGCGACCTCCCGGTCATCGTGCCCACCGGCTCGATCGAGCAGCTGGCGGGCGCCACGCTCGACATCCCCGGCGGTGGTGGTCCCGGCCTGGTGCTCCGCAACCCGAACCGGCCGAACCCGCTGTCGGGCAAGCACCTCGAGCTCACGGGCACGCTCGCCGAGAAGGTGCACCAGCTCCTGAGCGAGCAGATCAACCCCGCCCTCGCCGCCCACGGCGGGTTCGCCGAGCTCAAGGGCGTGGAGGACACCGTCGTCTACGTCACGATGGGCGGCGGTTGCCAGGGCTGCGCCGTGAGCGCGATGACCCTCCGCGACGGCATCGCGCGCTCGATCCGGGAGGCGATCCCCGAGGTCACCGACGTGGTCGACACCACCGACCACGACGCCGGCGAGAACCCGTACTACACGTAAGCGCGCCGCTCAGGCCCGCACGACGTGCGCTCACTCGTCGAGGCCGAAGCCCACTGCCGCACCGCCGATGATGCCGGACAGCGCGAAGAGCGCCACCGCGTCGGGCAGGGGGCCATCGGGGAGGTGGCGCCGTTGACGGATCGTGGCCAGCGCATCGGTGAGCTCGAACGCGAGCGCCAGCTGGAACCAGTGGCGGACGCGGTAGCCCTTGCGGAGCGACTGGAGCTGGCCGAGGCCGATCAGCGCGTCACGGATGGCGAAGGCCTGGAGCGCCACGCGGCCGCCCCCTTCGTCGGCGGACGGGCCCACCCATGCCCTCGCCGCCGTGGGTGATACGAGCAGCCCGATGCCGACCACCGTTCGCGTCGCGGCGTGGGCGAAGGCCATGCGTCGCAGGGTCGGTTGCAGTCGGGCTCCGGTGCTCATGGCCCCCAGCATGGTCGGTGGGGACGAGCGACTGATGGCCCGTCGGCGCGGGTAGGTGGCGGGCATGGCTGACGAGCAGGACCAGGCAGAGTCTCTGGACGATGACAAGCTCGGGGGCGACTTCCCGCCGGACAACCCCGTGGGCGTCGATGACCCGACGCGCGACGATCGCGTGCGCGACTCGTTCGAGGATCGTGGGCTCCGAGAGGATCCCGACGGGGAGCGCGTCGGCAACCTGACCTTGGCCGACCTCGATCGTGGTGCCGGTCCCGACGAGGAGAAGGATCTCGTCGCCGACCAGGTCGGCGACGAGGACGATCCCCTCGCCAGCGACCGCGTGCCGCCGCCCCCTGAGGAGGCGGCGGTCCACATCGAGAGCCAGTAGCCCCGACTACGCGGCGGTGGGTGCGGGCTCCACGATGGCTGGGGCCAGGCGGTGGTCGAGGGCGGCCACGGCGAAGCCCACCAGCACGAACAGCACGCCGAGCGCCACCACGAGCGCCGCGACACCGAACGCGACGACCGAGGTGAAGAGCGAGGCCCGCAGGAACGAGGCGTCCATCACGGTGTCACGGTTCGGGTCGTCGCGGGGCAGCTCGGCGTACGTCTTCCCTCCGCCGATCTCGAGCGCGTGCTCCTCGATGGTGGAGGCCTGCTCGTACGCGGTCAGCGGCCCTTCCACCTGGTCCCCGGCGAAGTGGTCGGCGTCCTCCGACACGGTGATGTGCTCGTCGGACAGCTCGTTTCGAACGAGCCCGTAGGTGAGGACGCCGGCGAACACCAGGACCCCGCCGCTCACGAACAGGATCATCGCCACGACGCGGGGCATCTTCTCCATCGGCCTCGCTCCCTTCGCTGAGGCGATCGCGTCCGTGCGTTCGCCGTTGCGCGAACGGTAGGCCAGTGAGCGCCGCCGGCAGGACGGCCGGGGCGCTAGGCGCGGAGGGCGGCGACGAGTGCCCGTGCGTCGCGCGCCAGGCCAGGGCTGTCGAGCCCCAGCTGCGAGAGGATCTCGTCGGGCTTGGCGTGCGGGATGAACCGGGTGGGGGTGCCGAGCACGCGCACCTTGGGGGTGACGCCCTCCCGGCGGGACAGGGCGTCGGCGATGAGCGCGCCCACCCCGCCGTCTCGTACGCCGTCCTCGGCGGTGATGACGATGGGGTGGTCGGCGGCGTCCTCGAGCATGGCCGGGTCCAAGGGCACCACTCGCACGTCCCAGACCGAGGCATCGATGCCTTCCTCTGCCAGCACGTCCGCCGCCTCGCGCGCGGCGGCCAGCATCTTGCCGATGGCGAGGAAGCACACGTCGCGTCCGGCGCGCACCTTTCGGCCGCGCAGGCCGGAGCCGATCTCGTCGTCGGCCACCGAGGGTGCCGCGGTCTTCGACCACCGGATCGTGGCGGGGCCGGTGCAGAGGTCGAGCGCGTCGTGCAGCATCACGCCGAGCTCTTGGTAGCTGGACGGTGCGAACAGCGTCATGCCCGGGACCTTGGTGACGAGCGCCATGTCGAGCACGCCGTGGTGCGACGCGCCGTCGTCGCCGGTGATGCCGGCGCGGTCGAGGCAGAAGACGACGGGCTGCTGGTGCAGACCGACGTCGTACACGACCTGGTCGATCGCCCGGGTGAGGAACGTGGCGTACACGGCGACGACCGGGCGCAGCCCGCCCATCGCCATGCCGGCGGCCGAGGTGACGGCGTGCTGCTCGGCGATGCCGACGTCGATGAGGCGGCCCGGGAACCGCTCGCCGAAGGGCAGCAGGCCGGTGGAGTCGGGCATCGCGGCGGTGATCGCGACGAGCTCGGGGCGGGTCTCGGCCTCTTTGATCATGGCCTCGCTGAACGCGGCGGTGTAGCTGCCCGGCTTCGGCGTCCCCGGCTGCCCGCCGATGTCGTGGAGGCGCTTCACCTCGTCGTTCTCCGCCGGCGCGTGCCCTCGGCCCTTCTGCGTGAGCACGTGCACCACGATCGGCCCGTCGTACTCGGCGGCGTTGCGGAGCGCCTTCTCCATGCCCTCGATGTCGTGGCCGTCGAAGGGCCCCGTGTACCGCACGCCGAGGTTCTCGAAGAACGCCGGCGGCTCGAACATCTCGCGCATCGCCGCGACGAAGCCGTCCATGCCCCGCTCGAGCTGGTGCCCGAACACGGGCACCTCGTGCAGGATGCGATCGAGGCGGGAGCGGTTGCGGAGGTAGGTGGGGTTGAGCCGCAGGCGGGCAAGGCTGTCGCCGAGCTTCGACACGGTGGGCGCGTAGCTGCGGCCGTTGTCGTTGAGGACGATGATCGCCTTCTTGCCCGAGTGGCCGAGGTTGTTGAGGCCCTCGAACGCCATCCCGCCGGTGAGCGAACCATCGCCGATGACGGCGATCACCCGACGGTGCTCACCGAGCTCGTGCTCCTGGGCGACGGCGAGGCCATGCGCGTAGCTGATGATGGTGGAGGCGTGGCTGTTCTCGATCCAGTCGTGCTCGGACTCGGCCCGCGACGGATAGCCGGACAGGCCGCCCGCCTGCCGCAGGCTCGTGAAGTCGCCGGCCCGGCCGGTGAGCATCTTGTGGACGTACGCCTGGTGGCCCGTGTCCCACAGGAGGATGTCGCGAGGCGAGTCGAACACGCGGTGCAAGGCGAGGGTGAGCTCGACCGCGCCGAGGTTCGACCCCAGGTGACCGTGACCGGTGCGCTCGACGGAGTCGACGATCAGCTGCCGGAGCTCCTGCGACAGCTGCTCCAGCTCGCTCCGCGAGAGCGTCCGGAGGTCGGCTGGACCGGTGATCGAGTCGAGGAGCATGGCTGAGCAACGGTACAGGGGCACCGGGCACTGCCACCATGCAGCCTGGCTACGGTGGCCGGGTGCCCGGCCTGGACGACGCTCGCTCCAAGGGCGAGTCAGCGGTGGAGAACGTCCGGGTGGGGCTGTGGGAGCGGGCGGCGACCCTCCTGCAGCGTGATCCCGCCCTGAAGGACACCGCCGTCGAGGTGGGCCTGGTCGACCGGGCGTGGCTCGAGGAGCCCGGCCGGGTCCCCGTGCGCACGGCACCGGCGCTCGACGTGGTGCAGCGGTTCCTCGAGCGGTCGGTCGAGCGACGCCCGTCCGCACTGGGCTCCATCGGCCTCAACGCGCTGCAGCTGCTCGCCTACGAACGTCCCTCGGACGGCAAGGCCGACACCCGACCGCAGCCGGTCTCCGTGGTCTTCACCGACCTCGAAGGGTTCACCCGCTACACGTCGCGCCACGGCGACGAGGCTGCGATCGAGCTGCTGGCGGGCCACCACCGCGCCACGGGACCGATCGTCCGGAGCCGTGGCGGCCGGATCGTGAAGCGCATCGGTGACGGGCTCATGATCTCCTTCCCGTCCGCGGAGTCGGCGGTGCTCGGGTCGCTCGAGCTGGTCGACGCCGAGCCGGGACCGTTGCGCCTGCGCGCCGGCGTGCACACCGGTGAGGCGGTGGTGACGGCCGACGACCTCATCGGTCACGACGTCAACCTGGCCGCGCGCGTCGCGGCCGTCGCGCGCGGTGGTCAGGTCCTTGCCACGATCACCACGCGGGAGGCGGTGGGCGAGCTGCGCGGCGTCACCTTCGGGCGCGCCCGGCGCCGCAGCTTCAAGGGCGTGGAGCAGGCCGTGCCGGTCTGCCCCGTGCAGCGCAGTGGCTGAGGCGAGCGACGTCGACCGCATCGTCGAGGTCATCGCCTTCCAGGCTGCGGCCTGCGCGCAGTCGGGTTCGCCGCTGTACGGGCGTGTGCTCGACGCCGTCGCCGACGACCTCCGCGCCGGAGGGGTGTCGGCGCGCCTGCTGAGCGGGCGCAGCGACGACCCGTTCGGCTCCGCCCTCGCCCTCCGGTTCCTGGGCGCGACCCACCGGTTGGTGCTCGACGGGCGCGCGCCGGCGCTGGCCGCCCACTACCCGTCGGCCGGTGGGGTCGAGGGCCCCGAGCTCACGCGGACGTTCCTCGCGACGATCGAGGAGCACGAATCCGACCTCGAGCGCATGATCGAGGATGGTGTGCAGACCAACGAGGTCGGTCGCTCGGCGGTCCTCGTGGGCGGCTTCGCCACCGTGACCCACCGCACGACGCTCCCCCTGCGTGTGCTCGAGGTGGGTGCGAGCGCCGGCCTCAACCTGCGCTGGGACCACTTCGCCTACGACACCGGACGGGTGGTGAGCGGCGACCCGGACAGCCCGGTGCGGTTCTCGGGGATGTGGGTCGGCGATCCTCCCGACCTGCCGCCGCGCTTCGAGGTGGCTGAGCGAGCGGGCTGCGATCGCAACCCGCTCGACGCCACCACCCCGGAGGGCCGGCTCACGTTGATGTCGTACGTGTGGCCCGACCAGGTCGACCGGTTCGAGCGCCTCGAGGCTGCCATCGAGGTGGCGCGCCGGGTGCCCGCACCCATCGACCGCGCCGACGCCGACGCGTGGTTGGCCGACCGCCTCACGCTCCCGCTGCGCGGGGTCGCCACGGTGGTGGTGCACTCGATCGTGCTCCAGTACCTGCCGAAGGACTCGCGGGCACACCTCCGGTCGGTGATCCACTCGGCGGGGGCGCGGGCGTCGGGCGCGTCGCCGCTGGCGTGGTTGCGCATGGAGCCCGCCGGTGACCGAGCCGAGCTCCGCCTCACCACCTGGCCCGGGGGCGACGACCGCGTCCTCGCCACCGCGGGCTACCACGGGCATCCGATCTGGTGGGGCGACCCGGGCTGATCGGACGGCTGCCGCCCACTACCAGCCGATGGCCGCGCCGGTGAGGGCTCGGGGGTCGGCGGCTCCGGCCAGCATGCCCTCCGGACCCACGACGATGGCGTGGGCATGGCCGAGGTTCGCCGCACGCGGCGCGCGCACGACCTCGTGGCCCCGCGCGCGGAGTCCGGCCTCCCAGTCGTCGGGTGCGTTCCACTCGATCGCCGTGGGCGGGTCGTCTCCCGTCCACACGTCGAAGCCGCCTCCGCCGCCGATCGCCCAGCGCGGAGACCGCACGGCGGCGCCTGGTGACTGCCGGCCGTGGAGCAGGCGGGCGAGCAGCTGGAGCACGACCTGCGGCTGCGTGTCGCCGCCCATCGTGCCGAGCACGGCGTGCAGCGCGCCGCCGCGCGTCACCAGCGCGGGCGCGAGGGTGTGGGGCGGCCGCCGGGCGGGCGCGAGCTCGGCTGGGTGCCCCACGTCCAGGCTGAACCCGATGCCGCGGTCGTGGAGGAAGATCCCCGTGCCGGGCACCACCAGGTGGCACCCCCAGCCGGAGGCGTTCGACTGGATCAGCGACACCCCCATGCCCGAGCCGTCGACGGCGCACAGGTAGATCGTGTCGCCCGGGGCACCCGGCGAGGCGACGGAGCCCCGCTGGTCGGGGTGGATGGCGTCACGGCGCGGCCGCAGGCGAGACGGATCGATCAGGGCGCGGCCGTCGGCGTGCTCGTGCAGCACCTCTGGGCGGTCGAACGACGCCTGTCGGACCGCCTCGGCCAGGAGGTGCGCCCAGGCAGCGTCGTCGGGATCGGTCGGGAGTGGCAGCTCCTCGGCCATCCACGCCGCCGCCAGCGTGATGTAGCCCTGCGACGGCGGCGGCATCGTCCACAGCTCCGCGCCCCACGCCGTCACCGAGAGGGGTTCGACCCAGGCCGCGAGCGGCCGCGAGAGGTCGCTGTCGGCGAACAGCCCGCGGCCGAGCTCCACCAGGCCGGCCCCGAAGGCGCCGCCGTAGAACGCGTCGCGCCCGCCGCGGGCGATCGCGGTGAGCACGTCGGCGACGAGCGGGCGCCGGATCCGGTCCCCGGTGCGGAGGCTGCCGTCGGTGGGGAAGTCACCCGCACCCTCCACCCCCGCGACCTGCGGCGCGCTCCGGGCGAGGATGGGCGAGGCCGGGAAGCCGTCGCGCGCGTAGGACTCGGCGGGGGCGAGGACCTCCGCGAGCGGGGCGCGACCGAAGCGCTCGTGCAGGGCCAGCCAACCGTCGACGCAACCGGGCACGGTGGCGGCACGCACGTCGCCCTGCGGGGGCACCGTGCGCAACCCCTCGGCGCGCATGGCCGCGGCGTCGGCGCCCGAGCCGGCCCGGCCCACCGCGGCGAGGGCGGCCGGTGCTCCCGTGGCGTGGTGGACCAGCGCGAACAGGTCGCCTCCCATGCCGCACATGTGCTGGGTCGTGACGGCGAGGACGGCGCTGGCGGCGAGGGCCGCGTCAGCCGCCGACCCGCCCGACCGGAGGAGGGCCACGCCCGCGGCCGAGGCCAGGTGGTCCACCGAGCACACCATGCCGTTGGGTGCGTGCACGGTGCCACCGGCGGGCAGCGAGGCGGGGACGGCCACCGCAGCACGGTAAGCGAGGGGTCTCCCCGCTGCCGGGTTCGGGTACTGCCGTCACCATGGCTGACACAAGCACCCTCACCACACGCCGTCTGGCCGCCCTCGCCCTCGCCGGCATGCTGGGCCTCGGGTCCCTCACCGGCCTCGCGGCCTGCTCCGACGAGGACGGCGACGGCGGCAAGACGGACGAGGAGATCCAGGACGTCAAGGACGGCGCCGACAAGGCCAAGGACGAGGTCGACCAGGAGGTCGACGCGCAGAACCAGGGCGACAACCAGGGCTAGCTGGGCAGCCCCGATGCCGCGGGCACCGGGCGCGTCACCGCCCGTGCTACCGCGTAGCCCGCGCCGAGGCACACCAACCCGCCCACCCCGTCGATCCAGTAGTGGTTGGCGGTGAGGACGATGCAGGTGAGGGTGAGCAGGGGGTAGGCGATGGCGAGGCCGCGCGCCCAGCGCCGGCGCAGCAGCGGGACGAGGACGATCGCCGTCCAGGTGGACCAGCCGATGTGCATGCTGGGCATGGCCGCGTACTGGTTCGAGACCTCTTCGTACTTGTCGCTCCCGAAGCTGATCCAGCCGCCGTAGGTGGCGACGGTGTCGACGAAGCCGTACTTGTCGCAGCCGGGCGCCGACAGCGCGTCGGGTTCGGCGTGCGCCGCCGCGTCCGGCGCGTAGATCTGACACCCGCCGTAGCGACCTGGGTCGTCGAGCAGGCGGGGCGGCATCAGCGAGTACGCCGCGAACCCGATCACGGCGAGGCAGGTCGTGAGCACGAGCGTGTTGCGCAGCAGGCGGTGGCGGCGGGGGTCGCGCCGGAACATCCAGACCAGCGCGATGAGCGTCACGAGGAAGTGGGCGACCCCGTAGTACACGTTCCACAGTCGGATCAGCCCGTGGGCCGGCAGGTCGAGGTACCACTGCTGCACCGTCGCCTCGACGTAGAGGTGCAGCGCCTTCTCGAGGTGGATGACGTCCACGGCGTGGCCGTAGGCGGGTCCCGGGTCCCCGCCCGCCGACCCGAACTGGTTCCGCACCACGGAGTACACGAGGTAGACGCCCGCGGCGAACAGCAGCTCCTTCCACCAACGGAGCCCGGAGCGCTCGTCCCGCTGCTCGGCCTCGGGGACGGTGTCGACCACTAGGCGGGCACCGGTCGCTCGGTGTTGGTGGGGATCCGACCGCCGACCGCGAAGGCGGGCGCGCCGAGCAGGCTGACGCCGAGGTTGAGGAGGTAGAGGAGCAGTCCCAGGGCGACGGCGTCCTGCGCCTCGACGCCCAGCGGTCCGAGGAAGAGCACGAAGGCACCTTCGCGCACGCCGAGGCCCGAGATGCCGATCGGCAGGACCTGGGCGATGGCCACGGCGGGGAAGAACGCGAGGAGGGCGGTGAGGCCCGCGGGGCGCACGCCGAGCGCCTGGGCGGCCGACACGGCGGCCAGCACGAGCACGAGCTGGTAGGCGAAGCCGACGAAGAGGACGTTGGCGGTCGCCCCCTTCTCCTGCTTCATCTGCGCCAGGCCGAGGTGGACGGCGGACGCGAACCGCCGCCAGCCCTCCTTCGCCTCGAAGCGGCCGCCGATGCGCTGGTCGGCGACGGCGTACAGGAGGATGCAGAGCGACATCAGGGTGGCGAAGGCCAGGCCGAGCGCCACTTGGGTGGCGCGGCCGAGGTCGCGGAGGGGCGGGTTCACGATGAACCCGATCACGCTGATGAGCGGGAGCACGAGCCACCCGGTGAGCCGCTCGAGCACCACGGAGGCGAAGGTCTTCGGTGACTCGCCGGTGTCGCGGGACAGCCGCGCCACGCGCAGCACGTCACCGCCGATCGTGCCCGGCAGCACGTTGGACACGAACTGCCCCGCCAGGCAGTGGTTGACGAGGCGGCGGAGCCGGGCGTGCAGGCCCAAGACCTCGAGGACGCGCTGCCACCGGACGGCGGACAGCACGAGGGCCATCAGCGTGAGGGCCATCGCGACGGTGAGCCACACCACCGTGTGGGCGTTCAGCTCAGGCATGACCTCGTCGAGGTCGATGGGCGGGATCCGCCAGATCAGCACGCCCAGCATCAGCGCGCTGAGGCCGACGCGCACGATGAGCGACACGGCCTGCTTCCGGTTCAACCGACCCCTCTCCCCGTCCCGTGACCGGTGGTCAATCGTAGACCCGCCTACCCCCGGACCCAGCGCGTCGGTACGCTCGGCCTCCTCGGCGCTCGGCGGTGCCGTCGCGGCCCCTGCCCACATCGACAGAACCACAGCCCTGGAGGGGTCCATGTTCCGGAAGCTCGCCGCGGTGGCCGCCGTGCTGCTCGTCACGACCGCGTGCGCCAAGGAGGCCGAGTCGGGTCTGCGCCTCAGGACCGGCGACGCTGCCGTCAGCGCCCTCCACCGGGCGCCCGATGCGGCCATCGATGCCGGAACCGCCCGGTTCGAGATGGCGTTGCAGATGGGCGACGAGGGCGATCCCACGGAGCTCGTCGCCACCGGCGTGTTCGACAAGGCCGCTGGCCAGGGCGCGTTCTCCATGGACATGGCCCCGCTGCTCCAGCAGCTGGGCGCGGGCGACGGCGAGAGCCTTCCGTTCGACCTCGACGACGCCACCCTCGAGATGGTCATCGACGGCGACACCCTCTACCTGCGGTCACCGCTGTTCGGGCTGTTCACGGACGCCGATCGCTGGCTGTCGGCCTCCGCCCAGGAGCTCGGCGCCGCCGGCGGCTTCGGCGTGGGGTCGACCGATCCCACGACGTTGCTCGAGGCGCTGCGCGGCGTGGGCCGCGACCCCGAGGTGGTCGGGCAGGAGGAGGTCCGCGGCGTGCCCACCACGCACTACCGCGCTGCGATGAGCCTGGCCGATGCGCTCGCCGAGGTGCCCGAGGCGCAGCGCGCCGAGGCCGAAGCCGCCTTCGAGCAGCTCGGTGACCTCGACACCGCCGAGGTGCCGGTCGACGTGTGGGTGGACGGTGACGACCTGCCGCGCCGCGTGCGCATGGACATGGGCGCGGTGCTCGCCGGGCTCGCCGGTGGTCCGGGTCGGGCGACCATGACGCTGGAGCTCTTCGACTACGGCCAACCGGTCGAGATCCAGGTCCCGACGCCCGACGACGTGCGGCCCGCCGCCGAGGTCCTTCCCGACGTCGGGGGGATGCTGGGCTCGTGAACGGAGGACCATGAACGAGCGCACCGTCGACATCGAGGGGTTCGGTGGCCCCATCTCCCTCGCGCTGGCGGAAGCGGGTGCGGGCGGGCGGCCGCTGCTGCTCCTGCACGGCTTCACCGGCGCCAAGGAGGACTTCACCGAGCACCTCGACGCCTTGGCCGAGCGCGGCTGGCACGCGGTCGCACCGGACCAGCGGGGCCATGGTGCGAGCAGCCATCCCGATGACGAGGCCGCCTACAGCTTCGACGCCTTCGCCGCCGATGCGCTCGCGCTGGTCGACGCCCTGGGCTGGGAGCGATGCGTCGCGCTCGGCCACTCGATGGGCGGCATGGTCGTCCAGACCGCGATCCTCGCCGCGCCCGAGCGCTTCGACGGGCTGATCCTCATGGACACCTCCCATCGCGGCCTGCGCGCCGACCCCGAGCTCGTGGCGCTCGGCGCGGCCCTGGCCCGCACGGAGGGGATCGCTGCCGTCCTGGCCGCCCAGGAGGCGCTCGCCCAGTCGGACCAACCGCTCGGCACCGCCGCCAACCAGCGCCTCGTGGCGTCCCGCCCGGGCTACAAGGAGTTCGGCGATCGCAAGATGCTGGCGTCGTCCGCCCACATGTACGCCGCCATGCTCGAGACGATCACCGCGGCGGCGGGCGTCGACCGCCTGCCGGACCTGCCCCGCGTGGCCGTGCCCACCCTGGTGCTGGTGGGGGAGGAGGACGCCCCCTTCCGCAAGCCCTCGCAGCGGATGGCCGAGGCGATCCCGGGCGCCGAGCTCGTCGTCCTCCCCGACGGCGGGCACAGCCCGCAGTTCGAGTGCACCGAGCTCTGGTGGAAGGCCCTCAGCGACTTCCTCGACCGGCTCTAGGCCGACCCGGCGCTACCTCGCCTTGTCGAGGAACCGCTCGGTCTCGACGATCACCCGGGTGACCTTGCCGGCTGCCACGAGGCCGCAGGCGTCGGTCACGGACACCGTGAAGGTGAGTCGCCGGCCCTCGACCTTCTCGAGGGTGGCCTCCGCCGCCACCGCCGACCCCACGTTGGTGGGGGCGAGGTGGTCGACCTGCACCCGCATGCCGACGGTGGTCTGACCTCGCGGGAGCGAGTCGGCGACCGCGCCGAGGGCCGCCTCCTCCACGAGGGCGATGAGGCGGGGCGTGCCGAGGACGGCGACCTCGCCCGATCGCAGCGCGATCGCGGTGTCAGCGTCGGACACCACCAGCTTTGCGCTGCCGTGGAGACCGGGGCTCAGGGGCACCTGGGTACGATACGCCGCACCCTCGCCGGCCAGCCAAGAGGAGCGCCGTGCTCGACAACGACCTGATCCAACGGACCCTCTCGACCGCGCTGCGGGCGGGCGGGGAGCTCGCCGAGATCTTCGTGGAGGACAAGGCCAGCTCGAACGCCGTCTTCGACGACGGGAAGGTGGAGAACCTCAGCTCGGGTCGTGACCGCGGCGCGGGCATCCGGGTGATCGTCGGCGACACCACCGGCTTCGCCCACACCGCCGACCTGACGCAGGAGGGCCTGGCCCAGGCCGCCGAGGCGGCTGGGGCTGCCGCTCGCTCCGGTCGCGGAGGCGTGGTGGAGGTGGACCTCACCCGGCAGGACGCGCCCCGGCCGAACGACATCGCGGTGTACCCGGAGGAGGTGGCCAAGGCCACCAAGGTGGACCTCCTCCGGCGGGCCGACGCCACCGCGCGGGCGGCCGGGTCCGCCATCACGCAGGTCACCGCCCGGTACGGCGACAGCCGGCGCCGGATCCTGATCGCGAACAGCGACGGCCTGCTCACCGAGGACGACCAGGTGCGCACCCTGTTCACGGTGATGGCCGTCGCCTCCGGCGACACCGGGATGCAGACCGGGTACCAGTCGCTCGGCCGCACGGTCGGCTTCGAGCTCTTCGACACCTACGACGTGGACGACATCGCCCGCGAGGCCGCCGAGCGCGCTCTGCTGAAGCTGGCGGCGCGCCCGGCGCCGTCGGGCACGATGCCGGTCGTGATCGGCCCTGGCGGGGGTGGCGTGCTGTTCCACGAAGCGTGCGGCCACGGCCTCGAGGCCGACCTCGTGGCGAAGGGGGCGTCCGTGTTCGCGGGCCGGGTGGGCGAGCGCGTGGCCGACCCCCGCATCACGCTCGTGGACGACGGCACGATGGCGGAGGAGTGGGGCGCCTTCGCGGTGGACGACGAGGGCTCGCTGGCACAGCGCAACGTCCTCATCCAGGACGGGATCCTCACCGACTACATGTACGACCTCCTCCGCTCCCGCAAGGAGGGCCGCCCGCGGTCCGGCAACGGCCGGCGCCAGAGCTACAAGCACCTGCCGATGGTGCGCATGACCAACACCTACGTGCTGGCGGGCCCCGACGACCCCGAGGACATCGTGGCCGGCACCCCCGACGGCGTGTACGTGGCGCACCTCGGCGGCGGCCAGGTGAACACAGCCACCGGCGACTTCGTCTTCGGGATGACCGAGGCCTACCTCATCGAGGGCGGCGAGATCACCGAGCCGATCCGCGAGGGCAACCTCATCGGCAACGGCCCCGCCGTGCTCGCGAGCATCGATGCCGTCGGCCACGACTTCGCCATGGGCAGCCCCGGCATGTGCGGCAAGGACGGCCAGGGCGTGCCGGTCGGCGACGGCGTCCCCACGCTGCGGGTGCCCGCCCTCACCGTCGGGGGCACGGCGTAGCGATGGGCCACCGCCCATGAGCGTGGGGAACACGAACGAACCCGAGCTGCTCGACGTCGCCGCGCGCATCGCCGAGATGGCCGAGGGCGAGGAGCAGGTCGAGGCCTACGTCGCCCGCAGCACGAGCACGTCGGTGAAGGCGTACGGCGGTGAGGTGGAGAGCCTCACCCAGGCGAGCTCGGCGGGGGTGGGCGTCCGCGTGATCGTCGACCACCGCGAGGGCTTCGCCTACGCGGGCACCCTCGACGAGGACGTGGTGCTGGAGGCGCTCGCCGAGGCCCGCGACAACGCGCAGTTCGGCGAGCCCGACGAGTTCAACGGCCTCGCCACGCCCGATGGGGTCGATGCCGTCGACCTCGACCTCTGGCCCGAGGGCCTGGCGGCGGTGCCCACCGCCGACAAGGTCGCGATGGCGATCGAGCTGGAAGCCGCCACCACGCGACGAGATCCACGGGTCAGCGGCGTCCGCGTCGCGATGTACAGCGACGCCCTCGGCGAGGGCGCCGTCGCCACGAGCACGGGCATCCGGTCGTGGGGTCGCGCCGGCACGAGCTACCTCATGGTGCAGGCGCTCGCCCAGCAGGACGGCGAGACCCAGATCGCCGGCGGCCTGTCCGTCGGCCGCGAGGTCACCGACCTCTCGATCGACGAGGCCGCCGACGACGCCGTGCTGCGCTCGACGCGCCTGCTCGGGTCGGCCAAGCCCGCCACCCAGCGCCTCACCCTCGTGCTCGAGCCGAGGATGACCGCCACCGTGCTCGGCCTGGTGGGCGGCATGCTCAACGGGGAGGCGGTGCTGAAGGGTCGCTCGCCCTTCGCCGACCGGGTGGGCGAGGCGATCGCGTCGCCGCTGCTCACCTTCGTCGACGACCCCACCGACGCCCGATCGCTCGGTGCGGAGTCCCACGACGGCGAGGGCCTGGCCCGACGCCGCAACGAGCTCGTCGTCGACGGTGTGCTCCAGGGGTTCCTCCACAACACCTACACCGGTCGCCGGTCCGGCACCGCGTCCACCGGCTCGGCGGCCCGAGGGCTTGCCAGCACGCCCGGGGTCGGGGCCGCCGCCCTCGCCGTGGCGCCGGGCGCGGGCACCCACGACGAGGTGCTGGGTGCAGTGGAGCACGGACTGTTCGTCACGTCGATGGCGGGCCTCCACTCGGGGGTGAACCCGGTCTCGGGCGACTTCTCGGTCGGCGTCGAGGGCCTCATGGTGAAGGGCGGGGAGCTGGCCGAGCCGATCCGCGAGGCCACGATCGCCTCCACGCTCCAGCGCCTGCTGCTCGACATCGCGGCGGTGGGTGCCGACCTGGAGTGGCTCCCGGACGGCACCGGCGGCGTCACGTTGGTGATCCCGGACGTCGCCCTCTCCGGTTCGTAGCCCACGCAGTTGCCGATCCTCCACGCCATCGTCCTCGGCATCACGCAGGGCCTGTCGGAGTTCCTCCCGATCAGCTCGAGCGGGCACCTCATCGTCGTGCCCTGGCTGTTCCGCTGGGACGACTTCGACGGCAACGCCAGCCTCGAGAAGGCCTTCGACGTCGCCCTGCACCTCGGCACCCTCATCGGCGCCACCGCCTACTTCCGCCGGGAGATCGTCCGGTACGTCCGCGCCGCCTTCACCTCGCGCGGGCGGGGCACGAACGACCGGCGGATCGCGTGGCTCATCGTGCTGTCGACCGTGCCGGCGGCCGTCACCGGCGCGCTGTTCGCGGACTTCATCGAGGAGCACACCGGCCAGATCCCGATGATCGCCACGATGCTGATCGTGTTCGGCGTGCTGCTGTGGTGGGCCGACCGCCGACCGGGGACGCGCACGTTGGACGACGTGCAGCTGCGGGACGCCGTGCTGATGGGGGGCGGGCAGGCCCTCGCCCTGCAACCGGGTGTGTCGCGGTCGGGCGTGTCGATGACGTTCGGGCGCATGGCCGGGCTCGGCCGCGATGGCGCCGCTCGGTTCGCGTTCCTCATGAGCCTGCCCATCACCGCCGGCGCGCTCATCTTCAAGGCGGTGGACGTGCAGAGCGAGGGTGGCATCCCCGACGGGTTCGGGCCCGCGTTCCTCTGGGGGATCGTGGCCAGCGGGCTCACCGGCTGGCTTGCGGTGTGGGGCACCCTCAAGCTCGTGAAGACCCACTCGTTCACGCCGTTCGTCGTGTATCGGATCGGCCTCGGCACCACCCTGCTGGTGCTCTACGCCGTCCGCTAGAGCTCGGCACCGGTGAGGGCGAGGGTGACGGCGCCGGCGCCGAAGGCCACCGCCAACCGCGGCGCGGTGTCCTCGGGCACGGCGATCGTGACGGCGGCGTCGTCGACGGCGACGACGAGCACGTGGGAGGCCAGCGCGAAGCCCGGCGGGCCCTCGCCGGCAGCCTCCGGCGCGAGCGCGACGAGCACGTCCACCCGATCACCGAGCCCGAGCGGGGGCACGAGGCCGGGCTCGACCGGGACCGCCATGGCCCGGGTGCCGGGCGGGAGCCGGGCGGCGACCGTCGACAGGCCGGCGGGCGCCAGGCGCTCGAGGCGCAGCACCTCTCCCTCGAACACGGCCACCGCGAGCCGCCGGCCGTCGTCGGGCAGCGACGACAGCGCACCGTCGGGCACCAGGGGACCGGGGTGCTGCTCCACACGCGTGTTGGCGGCATCCAGGCGGTCGCCGGCGTCGAGGTCGTGCGCCGCGACCAGCACCGGCACCGACGTGCCCCATGCCGCCGCCGTGTCCTCGGCCCGCTGCACCACCCCTGTGACCGCCAGGCCGCTGAGGGCGGCCACGGCGACGATCACGGCCCGCCGGGCCCGCGGCCGTCGCCGGAGGGCCAGGGCCGGGTCGAGCCGATGGGGCATCGGGCTCCGCACGGGCGCGCCTCCTCCAGGTCGAGATCACCGGGGGAAGCGCGGCCGACGCTAGCGGTGGGGCTGGCCCGCGGGAAGGGGCCGGCCGCCCTGTCGCGACAGCGCGCTAGGACGCGTCGCCCGTGGAGGACGAGCTGGCGGCGGGCTCCTTCTTCGTGGTGCTCGAGCCGTTGCCGGAGGACTCGCTCGGCGACGCGGTGCTGTCCGACGTCTTCTTCTCGCCCGTCGTCCCCGCCGCGGTGGAGGCGCCCTTCGAGCCGCCCCGGCTGTCGGTCTTGTAGAAGCCGCTGCCCTTGAAGGCGATGCCCGGGGCCCCGAACAGCTTCCGCAGCTCGCCGCCGCACGCCTCACAGGTGGTGAGCGGGTCGTCGCTGAAGGACTGGAACACCTCGAGCTCCTGGCCACAGGCCTTGCACCGGTAGTCGTAGGTGGGCACCGCTCAGCCTCCGCTAGCACTCGAACGTGGAGAGTGCCAGCGTACCGCTCGAACGTCCGAGCTCGCACGCCACGATGCGGTCGACGGCGATCCGTAGGGTGGGCCCGTGGATCAGGCGTGGCTGGTCGTGGTGGCCGCCTACCTCCTCGGGACGTTCCCCACCGCGATCCTCGTCGGCCGTCGGGAGGGGCGCGACCCCACGCGCGAGGGATCCGGCAACCCGGGAGCGTCGAACACCTTCCGGACGATGGGGCGCCGCGCCGGGGCGCTGGTGCTGGCCGGGGACGTCGCGAAGGGCGCGCTCGCCGCCGGGATGGGCCTGGCGACGGGGAACAGGGCCGTGGGGGTCGCCTGCGGGCTCGCCGCCGTGCTCGGGCACGTCTTCCCCGTCACGCGACGGCTCCGGGGCGGCAAGGGCGTGGCGACGGGCGCCGGGATGGCGTTCGTGCTGCTGCCCGGCGTGGCGGTCGTGCTGGCGGTGCTGTGGCTCGTCACGGCGAAGGTCTTCCGGGCGGCGTCGGCCGGCTCGGTCGTCGTGGCGGTGGGCTTCCCCATGGGCGCGTGGCTCGTCGGGCGACCGGCCGGCGAGGTCGCGGCCTTCGCCGCGGGCAGCGTGCTCATCGTGGCGCGCCACCGGGACAACCTCGATCGGCTCCGTCGGGGCGCCGAGCGCTCGTTGACCCCCGGAGGCGGCTAGTAGAACCGCGCCATGACCCACGTCCGCAAGGCAGTGATCCCGGCGGCCGGCCTGGGCACCCGGTTCCTGCCCGCCACCAAGGCGCAGCCCAAGGAGATGCTGCCGGTGGTGGACAAGCCCGCCATCCAGTACGTCGTGGAGGAGGCCGTCCGCAGCGGCATCGACGACATCCTCATCATCACCGGCCGCGGCAAGAAGGCGATCGAAGACCACTTCGACCGCAGCGTGGAGCTCGAGACCGACCTCCACGCCAAGGGGAAGGACTCGCTGCTCGCCGAGGTCCTCGACCTCGCCAACCTGGCCGACATCCACTACGTCCGCCAGGGGGAGGCGCTGGGTCTCGGGCACGCCGTCGCGACGGCGCGGAAGCACGTGGGCGACCAGCCCTTCGCGGTGATGCTCGGCGACGACATCATGGACGAGCACTCCACCGTGCTCTCCGAGATGATCGACGCCCACGAGCGAACCGGCGCCGGCGCCGTGGTCGCCGTGAAGCAGTTCCCGCTCGAGGAGATCAGCGCCTACGGCTCGATCGCGTACGACGAGTTCGAGCCTCGGCTGCTCAAGGTGAGGAGCATCGTCGAGAAGCCGAAGCCCGAGGACGCGCCATCGGGCTGGGGCGTGATGGGTCGCTACGTGTTCACGCCGGACATCTTCGAGTCGATCGACGGCACCAAGCCCGGCGCCGGGGGCGAGATCCAGCTCACCGATGCCATCGGCGGGCTGCTGCCCGACCGCGACGTGTACGGCTACACCTTCGACGAGGGGCGCTACGACATCGGCAGCAAGCTCGACTACCTGCGCGCCACCGTCGAGCTCGCCCTGGCTCGACAGGACCTCGGTCCGGAGTTCCGGCAGTGGCTCAGCGGCTACGTCCGCGAGCAGGGCATCGGCTGAGGGTGTCGCTGGTACCGCTCGCCGACGCGCAGGCGCACGTGCTCGAGCGGGTGTCGCCGCTCGCGCCGCGGCAGACGTGGCCCGTCGCCGCCGTCGGGTGCGTGCTGGCCGAGAGGGTGTCGTCTCCCGAGGACGTGCCGCCGTTCGCCAACACGGCCATGGATGGCTACGCGGTGCGCGCGGCTGACGTGGCGGGCGCGTCTCCGGGCGCGCCGATCGAGCTCCCCGTGGTCGCCGAGGTCGCCGCCGGCCACCCCGCCGATCGGGCGCTGCAGCGCGGGGAGGCCATGCGGATCTTCACGGGCGCGCCGATCCCCGAGGGGGCGGACGCAGTGGTGATGGTGGAGCGCACGCGGCGGCTCGCCGAGGGCACACGAGTCGCGATCGAGGCCGCGGTGCCCGCGGGCGAAGCCGTGCGCGTCGCCGGCGACGACCTGCACGCCGGTGATGTCGTGTTCGAGCCCGGTGAGGTCATCGGCGCCGGGCACCTCGGCGTGCTCGCCGGCCTCGGGGTCGGGGAGGTCGCGGTGCACCCTCGCCTCCGCATCGGGGTGCTGAGCACGGGCGACGAGCTGGTCGACGCGGGCGAGCGCGTCGGGCCCGGCCAGATCCGCGACTCCAACCGCGCCACGCTCCTCGCCCTCGTCGCGCAGGAGGGCTGGCAGGCGGTCGACCTCGGGCTGATCCGGGACGATGAGGCGGCCATCACGGAGGCGATCGAGCGCGGCGCGCGGTCGTGCGACGCCGTGCTCACGAGCGGAGGCGTGTCGATGGGCGACATCGACCTCGTGAAGGTCGTGCTCGACCGCATCGGCGACATGCGCTGGATGCAGATCGCCATCCGGCCCGCCAAGCCGTTCGCCTTCGGGCTCGTGGAGGGCACGCCGGTGTTCGGCCTCCCCGGCAACCCGGTGTCGTCGATGGTGAGCTTCGAGCTCCTGGCGCGACCGGCGCTGCGCCGGATGGCCGGCCACGCCGACCTGCGACGGCCCGAGGTCCCCGCCGTGGCGGCCGAAGGCTTCCCGCGGCGGTCCGACGGCAAGGTGCACTTCGTCCGGGTGGTCGCCGAACGGCGGGCCGACGGCGTGCTCGAGGTTCGGTCGGCCGGGGGTCAGGGGTCCCACCACCTCACCGCCATGGCCCGGGCGCACGCCCTCCTGCCGCTCGCCGACGGCGATGGCGTGGCGGCGGGCGAGGACGTGCGAGTCCTCCTGCTCGCCGCCGTCTGAGCGCACGTTTCGCCGCTGGCGCCGGGCCCGTAGCCTGGCCTGATGGCGGACGTGCCCGACGCCCCGGTGCCTCGACCCCTGGTCGACGGCTTCGGGCGCGTCCACACCGATCTGCGGATCTCGGTCACCGACCGCTGCAACTTCCGCTGCACCTACTGCATGCCCGAGGAGGGCATGACGTGGCTGCCCCGCTCGGAGGTCCTCACCTTCGAGGAGCTCGAGCGCGTCGCCCGGTTGCTCGTGGAGGTGCACGGCATCCGCTCGATCCGCCTCACCGGAGGCGAGCCCACCGTGCGGGCCCACCTTCCGGTCCTCGTGGCGAAGCTGGCTGCCCTGCCGGTCGACCTGTCGCTCACCACGAACGGCGCCACGTTGCACGCCACGGCGGCAGGGTTGGCCGAGGCGGGGCTGCGACGCGTGAACGTGTCGCTCGACACGCTCCAGCCGGATCGGTTCACCGAGCTCACCCGCCGCGACCAGCTCGCCGACGTGCTGCTCGGCATCGACGCCGCGCTCGACGCCGGCCTGGCCCCCGTGAAGGTCAACGTCGTGGTGGTCCGCGGGGTCAACGACGACGAGGTGGTGGAGCTGGCTCGCTATGGACGAGCCCGTGGCGTCACCGTGCGCTTCATCGAGTGGATGCCCCTCGACGGCGGCGACGCGTGGACCGGCGAGCAGGTGGTCACCCAGGCGGAGATCGTCGAGCAGATCGACGCCGTCTTCCCGCTGGCGCCGGTGGCCCGTGGCTCAGAGCCGGCCGAGCGCTTCCGGTACCTCGACGGCGGTGGCGAGGTGGGCGTGATCGCCAGCGTCACCCGACCGTTCTGCGAGCAGTGCGACCGGATCCGGCTCACCGCCGACGGCCAGCTCCGCAGCTGCCTCTTCTCCCTCGAGGACCACGACCTCCGCACGCTGCTGCGGTCCGGCGCCACCGACGAGCAGCTGTCCGATGCCATCGAGGCCTGCGTGGGCGCCAAGTGGGCAGGCCACGCCATCGGCAAGGTGCAGTTCGTGAAGCCCCGCCGCTCGATGTCCCAGATCGGCGGCTGAACCATGCCTGCGCCGGGCCCACGAGCACGGCGGAACGTAGACTCCGGCCATGTCTGACCGTGGCCTGACCCACCTCGATCCCCTTGGGCGGGCGCGCATGGTCGACGTCACGCCGAAGGACGCCACGCACCGGCGAGCGGTGGCACGGGCCCGGGTGCACATGCAGCCCGAGACCACGTCCCTGGTGGCCCGCGGTGCCGTCACCAAGGGCGACGTGCTGGCCGTCGCACGGGTGGCTGGCATCCAGGCGGCCAAGCGCACCGCCGACCTGATCCCGCTGTGCCATCCCCTGCTCGTGGGCGCCGTCCTCGTGAACTTCCGGATCGAGGACACCTACGTCGAGGTCGAGGCCGCGGTCGACACCGTCGATCGCACCGGTGTCGAGATGGAGGCCCTCACCGCCTGCTCGGTGGCCGCCCTCACGATCTACGACATGTGCAAGTCCGTCGACCGGTCCATGGTGATCGGCGACGTGGCGCTGTGGGAGAAGACCGGTGGGCGCTCCGGCACGTACCGTCGTGGCCCCCTCGAGGACGACCTCGACCTCGAGCTGTAGCGGCGGCCCGCTCGCTGGGCTGCTTGCAAAAGTTTGCAGTCCCGGTGGCGATGGTCGTAACTTCGTAGTACAACCGCAATGTTCGAGCGCCCGCCGTCACGGTCGGCACGAGAACGCTGGAGCACCACCCGCCGGACCACTGGGCTGCCGACCATCCGCGGATGGTCACCAGGCGCCAAGTACGGTCCACGACAGGTAAAGGACGGCTACGGAGCGTGACCACCGTGCTGGTACTCGTGATCCTGGGCCTCATCTGGGGCTTCGTGTTGATCCCGCCCTATCTGCAGACCCGTCGGGAGAGCCGGCCCAGCGACTCCATCGCGTCGTTCCGCCAGCAGCTCTCGGTGCTGGAGCGCACCACGCCGGGGAGCCGCTCCGGGAACCTGTCCCGCCTGGACGTCGGCCGCTACGAGATCCCCCGCTACGACCCGCGCTCGAACGTCAGCCAGCTGGCGAGCCGTCCCCGTCCGGGGCAGGCCCGCCGCCCGTCGGCGGCGGCGATGCGCCGCGCCGAAGCTCGCCGCCGGCGCCGGGACGTGTTCGTCACCCTCCTCGGCGCCGTCGCCGTGTCCTTCCTCCTGGCCGTCGTGCTGGGCGGGTCGGTGTGGATGCTCCACGCCATCATCGACGTCGCCTTCCTGGCCTACGTCGCCATGCTCGTGAGCATCCAGCAGCAGTCGGCCGAGCGCGAGATGAAGGTCCGGCACCTGCCGCCCACCGCGGTCCGGCGCCCACAGCAGGCACCGCAGCTGGCCATGCGCCGCTACGGCAGCTGACCTTCCTCGTCGCTCCGCTTCGCGGAGCTCCTCGGGCTTGTTCGGTGCGGCCTTCCGGCCGCGCTCGCCGTCGGCTCAGGACCGGCGGAGCCGGTCCTTCGCTGGTGGGGAGCTCCGGCGGAGCCTCTGCCCCCCACGCCCCCCGCCGAACCCCCTCGTTCTGGCGTCGATCCCGGTGGGGCTCAGGGGGTTCTTCCGAACCAGGCCATGGCTCGGTCTTGGAGGGGGGCGTCGGCGTCGACCTCGACGGGCGGGCCGAACACCTCGGGGCGGCGCACCATCTCCTCGATGGGGATCAGGCCGTCCCACGTGCGCTGGAGGAGGTCCTGATCGAGCTGCACGTCGGCGTCGATCGCGCGGGCGAGGTCCCAGGTGTGGATCAGGGTGTCCGACGTGAGGATGCTGAACATCATCCCGGCCGGGATCTCCCCGCCGCCGAGCGGCGACGCCACCATCTGCTCGAGGACGCCATCTCGCCGGCACACCTCGGCCAGGGCGCGGGCGCCCGCGGCGTAGCGGGTGGCGCGATCGGCGTCGTCGGGCACCTCTGGCCCCGCGCCGCCCCACGCCTCCGCGTAGTACGCCGGGCCGCCCATCACGTGGTCCACGACGTCCTGCGCCGTCCACCCCTCGCAGGGTGAGGGCATCTTGAGGTCGTCGTCGCTGCACCTCGCCAGGACGTCGGCGAAGCCGCTCGCCGCCGTCTCGTAGTCCACCACCGGGTCGGGCATCGCCGTCACCCTCCTCGCTCCACGACCCGCCCTGGGTCGAGCACAGGGATCATCGCGCCGCACGGCCCGCGGTGCTCGGCTCAGCGATCGGGCTCAGCGATCGGGCTCAGCGACGCGCGAGTCCCATCGCCGGCTGGAGCACGCCCGTGGGCTGGCGCCGCCACCACGCGCCCGTGGCGATGCGCTCCTCCCGGGTGGTGAGCTCGTACCGGAACAGGCGCGCTCGCACGAACGCGGGGCGCGCGCCGCCGAAGGGGTCGTGGTCGAAGAGCGCGAGCGTCGACGGGTCCGCCTCGAGGAGCCTGCGCAGCAACGGTTCCAGCCAACCGTCCCCGTAGGAGGGCGAGAGGGCGACGAACCACAGGAGCCAACCGAGCCTGAGGTGGTACGGCGCCACCTGTGGAGGGCGACGCCGCACGTCGCCCGGCTTTCCCCGCACCCCGTACTCGAGCCACGCGGTGTCCGGGCCCGGCCGCTCGGCGAGGGTCCCCTCGATCACAACCTCGCGCCGGACCTTGGTGACGGATCCGAACGCGCCGTACGTGTTGACGAGGTGCAACCGGTCGAAGCTCGCGTTCATCCGCTGGTGGGACGACAGCAGGTTGGCGACGATCGGGATGCTGCGGACGACCACGAAGGCGGCCAGCCCGAGCGTGAGCGCCGTGAGCCAGCCGGGCGTGCCGGCGAGGTGGGCGGGAGGGTCGACGGGCACAACACGGGCGAGCACCGAGCCGTCGACCACCGAGAGGGCCAGCGCGATGGTGAGGAAGTTGAGCCAGGCGAAGTTGCCGCTGATCATCAGGTAGCCCTGGGTGACGGCGATGATGATGGCGGCGACCGTCGACACCGGTGCGGGCGCGAACAGGAACCAGGGGACGACGAGCTGCGCGACGTGGTTGGCGAGCACCTCCACGCGGTGCAGCGATGCTGGGAGGTGGTGGAACCACGCCGACAGCGGTCCGGGCATCGGCTGCGTCTCGTGGTGGAAGCGCAGGCACGTGAGGTCACGCCAGCACGGGTCGCCCCGCAGCTTGATCAGGCCGGCCCCCAGCTCGAGTCGGAAGAGCAGCCAGCGCAGCAGGAACATCACGAGCACGGGCGGCTCGGATCCCGAGCCGCCGAGGAAGACGGCGAGGAACCCCGCCTCGCACAGCAGGGACTCCCAGCCGAAGCTGTAGAAGCGCTGGCCCACGTTGACGACGGAGACGTACAGCGCCCACAGCGCTGCCCAGCACGCCATCGCCAGCGGCGCCGCGACGCGTTGCGGGATCTCGAGGAGGAGCGCGGTGCCCACGACGATCCCGAACCACCCCACCGCGGCGACGAGGCGGTCCGAGTAGTGCCGGTGGAACAGGCTCGGACTCCGCTTGAACGGGACCGCGCTCACGAACCGCGGGACGGGGAGGAGCCCGTGCTCGCCGAGCAGCGGGCGGAACTGGTTCAGCACCACCGCGAAGGCGATCAGATAGGTGATGGCCAGCCCCCGCTCGAAGAGCCAGCGGCCGAGCCAGGCGTCCGAGGCCGAGTACCACTCCACGGCCACCCATCTTCCCGCTTCGTGCGGTTCGAGAACCCGGGGCTACCCTGTCTGGTCCCCGGGGGTGTAGCTCAGTCCGGCTAGAGCGCTTCGGTCGCATCGAAGAAGTCGTGGGTTCGAATCCCATCACCTCCACCAGCACGACCGCACTCAGAGCTGCTGGCGGACTCCGGGCTCGTGGTGGACGTCGGTGAGCTGCTGAGCCAGCGCACCGCCCAGCGCCTCGCGGCCCCTCGCCCGGCGACCCACGGGCAGCACCGGTCGTCGGAGCGCGTCCTCGAGCCCGGCCGCCAGGGCCGCGTACACGGCAAGGGCGCCCAAGCCGAGGCCGATGAGGCCGGCGAGCGTCTTCCACGGGCTGTCCCCGGTGAGCTGCGCCACGCCGGTGGTCGCGAACCGCGCCGCCGCGGTGGCGAACACGGCCGCAGGGACGAGCTTCCCCGTCGCCGCGCCCGCGGTGGGGACGAGCATGCCGATGGCGGCGATGAGCAGGAAGAGGCCGAGGGCATCGCTGGTCCCGCCGGGCGGAAGGCCCAGGTGCACCAGTCCGATGGACAGCCAGGTGCACGCGAGGATCCCCATCGACGTGCCGACGATTCCGTCCCGAGCCAGGAACGCGAGCACCGAGGCGAGCAGCTGGAGAGGGAAGACGAACGCCAGGAGGATGAGCGCGACGTCGTGACCCTGGCGAGCGTCGACCCAGCCGAGCTGCAGACCGCTCATCGTGACGGTGCCGGCGGCGAGGCCCACGAGGCCGAGGGCGAGGGGTGACGCGATCGGGCGCAGCATGATGGAGACCGTCGCGTCGGAGGAGGCCCGCGCGATGCCCGCGTCGGAGTGCTCGATCGGGGTTTGGAGCTCAGTGGTGGCCACGGGCTCCACTACCCGCCGGTCGTACCTCGAACCGTTGACCTGGCCGGCTCGCGCCGCGTCCGATCGGATTGCTAGACGGCGCTTCCCCGACAGAGCATGATGTCCCGTGCTCGACGGGCGGCGTGGACTCCCTGACCCCATCGCGATCGGCTCCGGTCTCCACCTCACCGTGCTGGGGTGCGACGGCACGTACGCCGGCCCTGGAGGAGCGTGCAGTGGCTACCTGGTGTCGTCGGGACCCACGCACGTGTGGCTCGACGCCGGTCCCGGCACGCTGTCGCGGCTGCAACGGCACGTAGCGCTCACCGAGCTCAGCGCAGTCGTGATCAGCCACGAGCACCCTGACCACAGCGGCGAGCTACCGGTGCTGCGCAACGCGCTTCGCTTCCTCCTCGGCGTGTCCGGCCTGCCCGTGCTCACCACCGGCCCGGCGCGCGACCTGGTGGACGAGCTCACCGGAGGTGCGGCGCCGACGTTCGCGTGGGACATCGTGTCGGACGGCGCGGAGCGCCAGGTAGGCGACCTGCGGATCCGGTTCATGCGGACAGACCACCCGGTCGAGACCCTCGCCGTTCGCATCGATCACGCCACGGGGTCGTTGGCGTACTCGGCGGACACCGGGAGCGCGTTCGACGGCGCCCGCCTCGATCCAGACGGGACCGGCGTGGACCTCCTGGTGGTCGAGGCGTCGATGGACGCCGACCAGGAGGATGTCGTCCAGCACCTCTCCGGTGGCCAGGCCGCGGCGTTGGCGATCGCTGCCGGAGCCCGCCGGGTGCTGGTCACCCACGTCGTGCCCGGCACGAGGCCCGAGGCACGGCGCGCCGAGGTCGCCGCGGCCCTGGTCTCGGGGGGAAGCGCAGCCCAGGCCGTCTCGGCGGCCGACCACCAGACCTCCGGATAGCGACGCCGGGCGCTCCGAGGGCTCGGGTACGATCGGGCGACCCAACGGGAGGTGGTGGTCCGTCGGGCCGGCCGATCCCTGGGGCGGGAGCTACGTGGCACACCCAGTCGTCGTCGTGAAGCAAGAGGGCCGTACGCCGCTGTACGTACAGGTGCGAGAGCCCCTCGAGATCGGTCGCGAGTGCGACGGGGTGATCCTCGTGGACGGCCAGGCGTCCCGGCGCCACGCGCTGCTCACACCGAGTGGCGACTCGGTGCTCGTCGAGGACCTCGGCAGCACCAACGGCACCCTCCTCGACGGCGCGCGGATCTCGTCGACGGTGGTCCTGCTTCCCAGCGCGATCGTGCGCATCGGTGACACCGTCCTCCAGCTGGCCACGGAAGGAGCGCCTTCGCCCGCGGTCGCCCCGGCGGGCGCCGGGCAGGCCCGTTCCACCATCGTGGCGGGCACTCCGGCGGCGGCTGCTGCCCCTGACGGGGGCTTCGGTGGCCCGGTCCGGGGCGGTGCGTCGGGTCCGTCGGGCATCCGCGAGACGTCGATCGACGCGGTCGCCCGAGCCGTGGAGCACGCGCCGCCGCCGGTCCAGGCGCTGGAGGGCGACAGCGGCACGATCACGATCGTCTTCAGCGACATCGAGTCGTCTACGCAGCGCGCCACTTCGATGGGGGACGCGTCGTGGATGAAGGTGCTGTCCGCTCACAACGGCATCATCAAGCGCCACGTCGACCTGTGGCAGGGCACCATCGTCAAGAACCAGGGCGACGGCTTCATGCTGACGTTCGGAGGGGCTCGTCGCGCCCTGCGCGCCATGATCGGCGTGCAGCAGGACCTGCAGCAGTTCGCGGAGGACAACCCAGAGCAAGGCGTCCGCGTGCGCGTCGGCGTCCACACCGGCGAGGTGATCGCCGAGGAAGGCGACATCTTCGGGAAGCACGTGATGCTGGCCGCCCGGGTCGGCGGCATCGCCGAGGGCGGCCAGATCCTCGTGTCGTCGCTCGTGAAGGAGATCGCGGGCGCCCGTGGGGACCTCGGCTTCGGCGACCCGGTGACGGTCGCGCTCAAGGGCATCGAAGGAGACCACGTCGTGTACCCCCTCCTGTGGGAGGAGTTCGCCGAGTCCGAGGTCTGAGGTGGGCGGAGCTAGCCGGCCTCGTCGGCCGGGGCGTTCTCGCTCGATGACCGGCTGACGGCGAGCGGCTCGCTAGGTGCGTCGTGGGCCGACCCGATCCATTGCCCGCCAGGGCTGAAGCCACCTGATGTGGCGGGGTCGTAGATCCCGGACGCACGTGCCACCGCGGTCTGTGCCGCGATCTGCAGCGCCTCCTCCTCGCGCACGTCCCTGATGCTGCGCGACAGCGGTCCGGGTGCGATGTAGCCGACCACGAAGGCCACCACGGTGGGCACGAACACAAGCGGCACCCAGGCCTCGACGTCGGCGAACGTGATCCGCATCACGGCGAGCCCCAGCGCCAGGGTGATGCCGATGGCGCCTCCGGCGATCGCGAACTGCGTCCCCCGAACGAAGCGGTTGGACGGCAACCGGCGACGCAGCGTGTTCAGCACGAGGACGGTCGTGGAGAAGATGGCGACGCCCAGCACGACCACGGCGAACAGCCCGAGGGTGGAGGTGGCGTTGCCGCGCACGTCGACGACGAAGTCCTCCGAGCCGAGGAGCCGCCGTTGCGGGTCGTAGACCCGGAGCGACGTCCCGAGGTACCCGGTCGCCTGCTGCTCGAGGTCGAAGAAGTCGAGGTTGGTGTCCAGCGTCGTCTGCTCACCGGGCTCCAACGTGGTGCGAACGCCGAGGTCGTAGGTGAGGAACGTGAGCCCGAGAGCCTTGCCCTCGAGGCGCACGTAGCGCACCGTCACCGGCTCGTCGCTGGTGTTCAGCATCGTGAGCTGGAGGGGGACCTCCTCCTGGGGCTGGATCTCGACGGGGTCGGTGCTGTCCGCGTCGGCGAGGTCGCGCTTGGCCATCGTGGCCTCGATCTCGATGGGATCGGAGGACTGCTGAGCGTTGGCCCGGCCCCCGAGCGGGAAGAGGAGCACGCCGAGGGCGAGGAGGAGGATGCGCCGCATCACTTCGTCCACCGCTGCGTCGAGGCGGATGGGAGCGGCGTTCGGAACACGATCGCCACGAGGAGCACGGCCATCACCATGGACAGGGCCAGCTGCCCGCCACCGCCACCACCCGAGGCGCCATAGTCGACCGTCGGCGGCTCGATCTGGACGCCGGCGACCTCCGTGAGCCCCTGCTCCACGCCCGCGGATGCGACGTCCGCGACGGTCAGCGGTCGGGAGACCTCGATGCGCGTGACGGGCCCCGTGAACTCCTGGGTGGACGACCACAGCTCCGCGCCGTCCGCCTTGGTGAGGACCAGCGTGAACTCTTGCCCGTCCTCGAGATCGCCTGACACCTCGACGGCATCGATGGTCCAGTCTCCGGCCCGCGGATCGAGGTCGCCGACATCGAACGAGATCTGTACGTCACCGACGAGCTCGCCGTCCTGCGCAGCCGCGACGCCGGACGCGCCGACGAGCACTGCAGCCGTGAGGAGCAGGGTGGCCGCCGTCCGACGCACCGCGGTCATGGCACGGTCACCAGCTGCGACGGGCGGGAGGGGCCGTAGCCCCACTGGATCGTGAAGTCCGATGTCGACAGCGAACCGGTGGACCGGTTCACGATCTTCAGGCGCAGCTGGTTGCCGGCGACGATCGTGGCGTTCACGGCTGGGAAGGTGACCGTGCGGGTCAGGAACCCGTTGCCTCCGCCCACGGCCGGTGACACACCTGTGGTGATCTCCGTGCACGCGTTCGGTCCGGTCGTGATGGTGGTGATCGGAGCGGCGGCGGGACAGCTGTACAACCCGGCCGTCATGCGGTTCGCGCCGCCGTCCTTCTGTTCCAACGACAGGGTGACGACTCCGTTGAGCAGGTAGCCCTGGGCTGGCGCCGTGGGCGTCGCCCAGGCGAAGAACTTGGTCGCCGTCGCCTGCGCCCCGATCGCCTCAGTGCTGAGGACGAGGAGCTTCGTCTTCACGTTGTCGTTCGCTGTCGGTGTGATGAGGTCGAGCGCGCCCAGTGGTGTGTCCGAGTTGCCG
>JBJMHD010000080.1:0-39979 GCA_045807565.1 Acidimicrobiales bacterium
GGAATCCGCTCGTCGTCGCTCGGTCGAGGGTTCAGTGCCGGTCCGGCGCTTCGGTGACGAGCCGGTAGATGCGCTCGAGATCCTCGAGGGTGGCGAACTCCACGACGAGCTTGCCTCGACCGGTTCCCATGGTGACGCTCACTCTGGTGTCGAGGTAGTCGGAGAGCAGTTCCTCCAGCTCGAGCAGGCCGGGAGGCCGCAGCCGCCGTGCCGCCGACGAGGGTGCGGCGGCAGCCGGCGTCTCGGGTGCCTCCGGTTCGGCTCCCTCGGCGTCCACGTCCTCGTTGTGCCGGCGCACGGCCTCCTCGGCCTCCCGCACCGAGAGGCCGTCGGCGACGATCTGCTTCGCCAGCGCGTCCTGGAACGCCCGGTCGGGGGTGCCCAGGAGCGCCTTGGCGTGCCCGCCGCTCAGCTGGTTCTCGGCCACCAGTCGCTGGATCGACGGTGGCAGCTGGAAGAGGCGCAGCGTGTTGGCCACCGAGGACCGCGACTTCCCGACCTTCTGGGCCACCGCCTCCTGGGTCAGCTCGAAGTCCTCCATGAGCTGTTGGTAGGCCGCCGCCTCCTCGAGAGGGTTGAGGTCCTCGCGGTGGAGGTTCTCCACCAGCGCCTGCTCGAGCGAGAGGACGTCGTCGACCTCGCGCACCACCACGGGGATGGACGGGAGACCGGCCCGCTTGGCCGCCCGCCACCTGCGCTCCCCCGCGATCAGCTCGAACCGCTCGTCCCCGACCTCGCGCACGAGCACCGGCTGGAGCACGCCGAGCTCCGCGACCGATGCCGTGAGGCTGGCCAGCGACTCCTCGTCGAAGTACGCACGGGGTTGGTGCGGGTTGGGCGCGATCGACCCCACCGGGACCTCCCGCAGCCCAGTGCCCGTGTCACCCGTGATGTCCGTGGGGATCAGCGCCCCCAACCCTCTACCCAGCCCGCTGCGGCGTGCCACCGCTCACCTCCTTGGCCAGCTCCTTGTAGGCGATGGCGCCCCGGGAGCTCGGATCGAACGCGATGATCGGCTGCCCGAACGACGGAGCCTCCGACAACCGGACGGTGCGGGGGACCACGTTCTTGCACACCTTGGCGCCGAAGTGCTCCCGCACCTCCCCCACCACCTGGTCCGCCAGCTTCGTCCTGGCGTCGTACATCACCAGGATGATCGCGCTGACCTCGAGCGCCGGGTTGAGGTTCTTCTGCACGAGGTTGACGTTCCGGAGCAGCTGCCCCAGCCCCTCGAGCGCGTAGTACTCGCACTGGATCGGCACGACGACCTCGGTGGCGGCCGCCAGACCGTTCACGGTGAGCAGGCCGAGCGACGGCGGGCAGTCGATGAGCACGAAGTCGTAGTCGTCGCGGACCTCCTCCAGCGCACGGCGCAAGCGCAGCTCGCGGCTGAAGGCGGGGACCAGCTCGATCTCGGCGCCAGCCAGGTCGAGGCTCGACGGGGCGCAGAACAGGTTGCGGACCGACGTCGCCTCCACGCAGTCCTCGATCGGGAGGTCGTGGAGGATCACGTCGTACATCGACCCGTGGAGGTCCCGGATGTTGATCCCGAGCCCGGTGCTGGCGTTGCCCTGCGGGTCCAGGTCGAAGACGATGACGCGGTACCCCCGGTCAGCGAGGCACGCGCCGAGGTTCACGGCCGTCGTGGTCTTCCCGACGCCCCCCTTCTGGTTGGCCACCGCCAGCACTCGAGGCAGTGGCCTCGCGAACGGCGACACCTCTGCCTCGAGCGCCGCCGGTTGCTCCTCTTCGGCGACCGGCGGGTCGGGCGTCTCCAGTGGCACGTAGATGGGCGGCGCCTCGAGGTCGGGATCGCCCGCCTCGCTTCCGGACAGGTCCGGGAGGTCGTCGACGCCGGGGAGGGGCCCTCGGGCGGGTGCCGCCGGTTCGGGGCGGTCCGGGGGCGGGGGGGTGCTGAACCCCTCGAGCTCCTCGTCGGTGAGCGCGGCATCCGTGGTGCCGGCGCCAGCGGCCTCGGCGGGCGACTGGCCCTGGTCGGCGGGGTCTTCACGGTCCGCTTCGAGGGACTCCTCTGGCGACGCCCCTTCCTCCGCGTTGGACGGGTCTGCGCCGCTGCCACGGAGCCTCTGGAAGATGGCGCGGCCGCGCGAGGCCAGATCGTCCTGTGACTCGGTCACCGGTGCATCCTGCCCGGTGCGGGGGTGCGGCGCAAGGACCGTCACCGTTGTTCCACGTGGAACCCTCGACCCGTGCTCCAGGTCCGGTCCCGGTGTTCCACGTGGAACACGCGGCTCAGAACAGGGGGCGGTGGCCCGGCATCCCGTCGCGGCGGGGAAACTGCGGCGGACACGGCCCTCGCTGCTCGAGGATCTGCACGCTGGGCCCATCTCCCAGGCGGCCCATCCGGGCGAGACCGAGCAGATCCAGCCCGTCGTCGGGCCAGCGGCCGGGTGCTGGCGGCCCCGGTGGTTCGCTGACGATCAGCCGCCCGCCCAGGCGGAGGAGCGGCCCCCCGCACTCAGCCGTGGCGGCCGGCAACCCGAAGCTGCGCGCCACGACCGCATCGACCGTGCCCCGGAGGGAAGCATGCCCGACCACCTCGGCGCGCCCTTCGACGACCTCGGCGTCCACGGCGAGATCGTGGGCTGCCCGGAGAAGGAAGGCGCACCGCTTGGCGCGGGCGTCGACCAGCACCAGGTGGAGGTCCGGGCGGGCGACCGCGATCACCAGCCCCGGCACGCCGCCGCCGCTCCCCAAGTCGAGGACCGTTCCCGTCACCTCATCAAGGGCGTCCAGGAAGATCTGAGCATGGGCGATGTGGGGCTCGACCGGGCCGGGGCCGAGGAAGCCCAGCTCGCGGGCCTGCTCGAGGTGGGCCACGAGGCCCGGGTGCGCCGCGAGCTCGCCGGTCACGGAGCCGGCGTCGGAAGGTACCGGCGGGACGCGATGGCGCTGCCGAGCGACGCGCCGGTCCGCTCGAGCACGCTCAGTCCGGGATGATGACGACGCGACGGCGGGTGTCCTCACCCTCCGACACGGTGTGCACACCCGGGATGTCGTTGACGGTGTCGTGGACCACCTTGCGATCCGGGGGCGCCATCGGCTCGAGTGCCTTCTGGACACCGCTCGCCACGACGTCGGCCGCCACCTTCTGCACGAACGCCTCGAGCGCCTCGCGGCGACGGGCGCGATAGCCCGAGACGTCCACCCGGATGCGGGCGTGGGTCTCACCCGGCCGCGTGCGCTGGAGCATGCTCCGAGACAGCTCCTGGACCGCCTGGAGCGTCGCTCCCTTCGGGCCGATGAGCAGCCCGAGGTCGTCGCCCGCCACCTCCAGCTCCACCGCACCTTCCTCGGCGGGCGTGGCCGTGACCTCGCCGTCGAGGCCGAAGGCGTCCAGGAGGTCGACGAGGAAGCCCCGCACCACCTCGCCCTGCTCTGCCAGCTCAGCCTCGCTCATGTCTCTGCTCTCCTGCTCGTCGTCATCGTGATCTCGCGGTCCGTCGCTTCGCGGGCCTCGGCCTCGGCCGCCACGACGCCGGCGGCGCTGGCCGCCCGGCGCCGGTGCGCCCCCCGTCCCCTCGGGGTCGTCGCCCGTGCGAGCCTCGGCGTCGACACCGACGGGCGCCGCGCCCGCGTCGGCGGTGGCACGGGCCTTCGCGTTCGCGGGCTTCTCGCCGGCGGCGGTGGCCGCGGGCGCCTTGGGCGCACGGGAGGAGCGCTCGCCGCCCTGGCGTCGCCCACCGCCGGCGCGTCCTCCCTTGGCGGGCCGCCCTCGGCGATCGCGCCGCTCCACCTTCGGCCGCGGCTGGGTGGGGCGCACCCGAGCCCGGACGCGCGCTTCACCCCGGGTCCGGCCGAAGAGGCCCGTCCGCGGCTCCTCGACGACCTCGAACTCGGCGTCCTGCTCGTCCACGCCGAGCTGGTCCAGCGCGGCGTCCTTGGCTTCTTCGACGGTCTTGCCCGTCGTCTCGACCCACTCCATCGCTCGCTACCGCCGCTTCTTCTTCTTCTTGGACCGGTTCCCTGCCGGCGTCGTCCGTGCCGACGGCGGCGGCGTGGCCCGAGCCTCGCCGTCGGACCCGTTCGAGCTGCCCTTCGCTCCCGCCGCCGGAGCCGGCGGCTTCTCCGTCGGCTTCGGCTCGTCACGCCGCCCGAGGCGGGGGAGCATGCTGGTGCCGGAGCCGCCCTCCTCCTTGAGCTTGCGGGCCTCGGCCGCCGCCCGCTGCGCCTGGGCGCCCAGCGACTCCTCACCGTGGTAGAGGGTTCGGGTGATGTAGGCCTGCATCCCGATCCGGTACAGGTTCGACACGACGAAGTACACGACGAGCGCCGACGGCGACACGAACGCGATGAACACGAACATCGCCGGGAAGAGCCGCATCATCATCTTCTGCTGCGGCGGCATCTCGATGTTCGGGTTGCGGCCCTGGATCTGCTTCTGCTGGAAGTACGAGCTGATGGCGACGATCACCACGAGCACGACGTGGGGGAGGGCGGTGAGGAAGTCGTCCTGGAGCGCCTTGCTGGCGCTCTCGGCCAGGTCGACCCCGAAGGCCATCATCTCGTGCACCGGATCGAGCGCCTTGTAGAGCGCAGACGAGTGGTCGAGGTACTTCGGGTTGAACGTGCCGTCCTCACCGAGCTGGGTGAGGCCCCGGATCACCCGGTAGAGGATGATGAAGATCGGCGTCTGGAGGAGGAGCGGGAGGCAGCCGCCGAGGGGGTTGAGGTTGTTCTCCTTGTAGAACGCCATCAGCTCCTCGTTGAGCTGCTGGCGATCGTCCTTGTACTTGAGCTGGAGCTTCCGCATCTCGGGCTGCAGCCGCTGCATCTGGATCATGCTCCGCGTGCCCTTCAGGGTGAAGGGCGTGGTGAGCAGCATCACGAGGAGCGTGAGCAGCGCGATCGCGATCGCGTAGTTGGGGATGAGCTCGTAGAAGAAGTTGAGGGTCTCGGCGAAGAGATCGAAGATCCCGTCGAACATCAGTTCGCCTTTCGTTCAGGGACGGGGTCCCACCCGGTGCCACCCCACGGGTGGCACCGTGCGATGCGGCGGGCGGTGAGCCACGACCCGCGGGCGGCGCCGTGCTGCTCGAGGGCCTCGAGCGCGTAGGCGGAGCACGTCGGGTCGTACCGGCAGGGGGACGGGCGGCCGGCGGTGAGGGCGCGGTAGCCGCGCACGGAGGCCTGCAGGGCACGGGTGATCGGTCTCACGACCGAGCCTCGCGGCAGGTGGTGTCGAGCTGGGACACCAGCTCTGGCCAGGGCAGACGTGCGAGATCGGCCCGGCCGCCCACGAGGTAGGTGCCGGCGGGCAGCCGCCCGCTGGCCCGGAGCTCCCGGAGCGCGGCACGCAGCCGGCGACGGATCCGGTTCCGGAGAACGGCTCCTCCCGCGGCGCGCCCCACCGCGAAGGCGGCTCGGGGCGGGGTGTCCTCGGCGCCGGGTGCCGGGGGGAGCCAGGTGACCGTGAGGGGGCCGCGACGAGCACGGCGACCCTCCTCCCGCAGGGCGCGGAAGGTGCGGCGGTCGGTGACGCGCCACAGCTCGGAGCGCGACGGCGCCACCGGCGGACCCTGCAGGGCGGTGGGCATCTGGGCCCGCGTCCGGCGCGCTACGCCGACAGCCGCTTGCGGCCCTTGAGCCGCCGAGCCTTGATCACCGCGCGGCCGGCGCGGTCGGACATGCGGTGCCGGAAGCCGTGCCGCTTGGCGCGGCGGCGGTTGTTCGGCTGGTAGGTGCGCTTCACGGGGTTGCCTCCTCGGCAGCCAGGGCCACGATGGCCCGGCGCCCGGCATCGGTGCAGTCGAGATCGAAGATCGGGTGCGTCACGACGCGCTGGGGCCCAGCGCCTGCGTGGTGCTTCGGGAACGCTAGAGGGTGGGGGACCGAACCGGCAACCCGACGGGCCCGCGGGCGCTCGGTACCACAGCCGCACGCGCTCGACGCGGATCATCCATGCCCTCTGACCAGGGAAGACGAAAGAAATCCACAGGAGCCCTTGCGCCGCCCGGGGACGCCGGTGCTACGTTCGCCCAACCCCGCTACGGCGGTCTGGGGCGGTGGTTCCTCCGGCTCCGGACCTCCGGAAGTCGGGCACATCGGGGTGGTGGGTGGCCGGCTCGGCAACGGGCGGCTGGGCCACCACCTGGGCTTTTCCACAACTGTGGACGTCCTGTGGACGTCCCTCACCAGGAGGAACGCGCCGAGTGAACGAGGCACAGCGGTTGTGGGACGAGTGCGCCGGCATCCTGCAGGCCCAGGTCTCCGAACCGGTGTGGCTCACGAGCTTCGAGGCCGCCCGGCCCACCCGCCTCGAGGGGAACGTGCTCACCCTCGCCGTGCCGTCGTTCCTCGCCAAGGAGCGCATCGAGGGCCGGTACCTCTCGCTCGTGCGGGGCGCCCTCACCGAGGTCGGCGCCGCCGACGTCGAGCTCTCGCTGGAGATCGCGCCCAACGAGCCCGAGCCGCAGTGGACGGTCGCCCCGCCCGCCGCGGTGGCCGCGATCGACGGCGGGGAGGGGCACGACATCAACTCCCGGTACTCCTTCGACACCTTCGTGATCGGCCCGTCGAACCGGTTCGCCCACGCCGCGGCCCTGGCGGTGGCGGAGACGCCGGCCCGGAAGTACAACCCGCTCTTCGTCTACGGCGACGCCGGGCTCGGCAAGACCCACCTCCTGCAGGCCATCGCCCACTACGTGCGGGAGAACTACCCGACCTACCGGGTGCGCTACGTCACCTCCGAGGCGTTCCTGAACGAGTTCATCGATGCGGTGCGGAACCGCACGAACGACGCGTTCAAGCGCCGCTACCGCGACATCGACGTGCTCCTCGTCGACGACATCCAGTTCATCGAGGGCAAGCCGGAGACGCAGGAGGAGTTCTTCCACACCTTCAACCACCTCCACCAGGCGAACCGGCAGATCGTGCTGTCCTCGGACCGCCCGCCGGATGCCATCAGCACCCTCGAGGACCGGCTGCGCAGCCGGTTCAAGCAGGGCTTGATCACCGACGTGCAGCCCCCCGACCTCGAGACCCGGCTCGCGATCCTGCGGAACAAGGCCGAGCGCGAGGCCACGTGGATCCCCCCGGAGGTCCTCGAGTTCATCGCCACCAACATCACCGACAACATCCGGGTGCTCGAGGGCGCGCTGATCCGGGTCGCCGCCTTCGCGAGCCTCACCGCCGAGCAGCTCACGGTCGAGACGGCCGGCCAGGTGCTGGGCGACCTCCTCACCGCTCGCCAGCCGCGGCCCATCACGCCGGTGGTGATCCTGGAGGCCACCTCGAAGATGTTCGGGATCCCGATCGAGGAGATCGTGGGCAAGAAGCGGCAGCGCCCGCTCGTGGCGGCGCGGCAGGTCGCCATGTACGTGATGCGCGACCTCACCGACCTGAGCTACCCCGCCATCGCCCGAGAGTTCGGTGGCCGTGACCACACCACCGTGATCCACGCCGTCGAGAAGATCACCAACCAGATGAAGAGCCACCGACCGACCTACGACCAGGTCACCGAGCTCTGCCAGACGATCCGTGCGGAAGCGTGACGGACGGGCGTGTGGACCACGGGCTGGATGTCCTGTGGACGACGCCCGTCACCGGCCGTCCACCTGTGGGCAACCGAGGGCGCGCCCGGCCTCGGTGCACCGGACGGTCACACCCCTGTGGGATCCTGTGGATCCCCGTGGGACAGCCCCACCCCGGCTGACCAGGCACGATCCCCGGTCATCCCCAATCCACACCCCCTACCACCACTGCTTCGTTACCAAGCAACAAGACGACGGTAGAAAGCGAGCTCCCGCGTGAAGTTCCGATGCGAGCGTGATGTCCTCGTGGAAGCCCTCGGCACGGCCGGCCGGGCGGCGGCGGGTCGGGGCACGTCCCTGCCGGTGCTCTCCGGGGTCAAGGTCGAGCTGACGGGCGACCAGCTGCGCCTCACGGGCACCGACCTCGAGCTCACGATCTCGGTGGAGGTCGGGGTGTCCGGCGACGGCGACGGCGTCGTGGTCCTGCCGGGACGGCTGGCGTCCGACATCGTGCGCGCCCTGCCGGCGGGCAGCGTGTCGGTCGAGGTCGCCGACGAGGAGGCCCGCATCTCCGCCGCCCGATCCGAGTTCAGCCTCCGGGTCCTGCCTGCGGACGAGTTCCCGCGCCTCACCGAGGCCACCGGCGACCCGGTCACCCTCGGGGGGGCGGAGCTGGCCGCCGCGCTCACCCAGGTGGTGCGGGCGGCGTCGAGCGACGACGCCCGGCCGATCCTCACCGGCGTCCTGCTCGCGGCCGAGGCCGGGGGCCTGCGGCTCGTGGCGACCGACTCGTACCGGCTGGCCATCCGCGACCTGCCCGGCACCACGGTGCTGCGCGAGGGCCAGCACGTCCTGGTGCCGTCCCGGGCGCTGCAGGAGCTCGCCCGGCTCCTCGGTGGCGACGAGCCCTTGGCCGTGCGGCTCGGGGAGCGGGAGGCGAGCTTCGAGGTGGGGGGCACGCGCCTCACCACGGTGCTGATCGAGGGCGAGTTCCCGCCCTACGAGCGCCTCATCCCGCAGGCGCAGCCCAACCGCCTCACCGTTGGTCGAGAGGTGCTCCTCGAGGCGGTGCGGCGCGTGAAGCTGCTCGCCCGCGAGGCCACACCGGTCCGCCTTGCCATGTCCGACGACGGGCTGGAGCTGGTGGCGGTCACCCAGGACGTCGGCCAGGCCCACGAGAGCCTGGACGCCAAGTTCGAGGGCACCGACCTCACCGTCGCCTTCAACCCGGAGTACCTGCTCCAGGGCATCGAGGTCGCACCGGGCGACGAGGTCACGATCGAGACGGTCGACGCCCTGAAGCCGGCCCTCCTGCGGGTCCCCGACCACCCGGAGTTCCTGTACCTCCTGATGCCCGTCCGGGTGTCGTAGCGGCGGGGCCGCTTCGGCTGGACCGCCTCGTGCCTGGCTGGCCGTCGCTGAGCGTCAGGTCAAGGGCGCGACGACGGGCGGGGAGGATCGTGTGTTGGTGCATCCCTCAGGTCGACGGGCGCACAGCTCAGCCCGGCTCGGACGACGCTCGGCCGCGGATCGTGCGGTGGTGCACCTGTGAGGTCGAACAGCGCACGTTTCGCGCCGGGCCGCCGGCCTGCCACGGACGACCGTGAGCAGGCGTGGCGAGCACCGAGCACCCGGCCCGCCTCGTCGCGCCCTTGACCTTGCCCGTGCGACAGTGAGCGCGTGCGACTGGACCGGCTGTGGCTCACGGACGTGCGGTCGTACTCGGCGGCCGAGCTGGAGCTGGCCCCTGGCCTCACCGCGCTGCTCGGGGACAACGGGCAGGGCAAGACGAACGTGCTCGAGGCCATCGGGTGGCTGGCGACGTTGCAGTCGTTCCGTGGTGCCCCCACCGAGGCGCTGATCCGCCAGGGCGCGGCGCGTGCGGTCATCCGCGCCGAAGGCGAGCGAGAGGACCGCCCGGTCCTCCTGGAGGCCGAGCTGGTGGCCTCGGGCCGCAACCGGGTGCTGGTGAACCGGCAGCCGCTCAAGCGGGCCCGCGACCTCCTCGGGGCGCTCCGCGTCACGGTGTTCGCGCCCGACGACCTCGAGCTGGCGAAGGGCGGGCCGGCCGAGCGGCGGCGCTACCTCGACGACGCCCTGGTCGCGTCGCACCCCCGCTACGACGCCCTCCGCAGCGAGGTGGACAAGATCCTCAAGCAGCGCAACGCCCTCCTCAAGGGCGCGGGCGGCCGGCTCGACGAGGACGCCGCGTTCACCCTCGACGTGTGGGACGCCAAGCTCGTGGAGTCGGGCGGTCGCCTGGCCGAGGCGAGGCGGTCGCTCCTCGACCGCCTCGGGCCGACCCTGTCGGCCACCTACGACGCCGTGGCGAACCGTCCCGCGGAGGTCACCGCCACCTACACCGCCGACTGGGCGAGCGAGGGCCTCGAGGCGGCGCTCGCGGCGAGCCGACGGGACGACCTCCGACGGGGCGTGTCCACCGTGGGCCCGCACCGCGACGATGTGGACCTGCGCATCGGGGGCCTGCCCGCCCGCACCCACGCCTCGCAGGGCGAGCAGCGCTCCCTGGCCCTGGCCCTGCGCCTCGCATCGCACCGGGTGATCACCGAGCTCACCGGGAGCCCCCCGATCCTGCTCCTCGACGACGTGTTCTCGGAGCTGGACCCGGACCGCAGCGATGCGCTGCTCGCGAACCTCCCGGCGGGCCAGACGGTGCTCACCAGCGCCAGCGGCCTGCCGCCCAAGGCGCGCCCCGACCTCGTGCTCGAGGTGCGCGACGGCCGCGTCACCCGAGGCTGAGGCGCGCCCAGGACGGGGGTACCGCTCACCGGTCCCGCCATGCGACGCTTGCGGGGTGCCCGCCGAGCCCCTGCCATCCGACCACGGTGAGCTGCGGCCGGTCGGCGAGTCGCTGGATGCGGTCATGCGCGGGCTCGGAGCCCCTGAGGCGAGCGGCGTCCACCTCGTGTTCGACCGCTGGAGCGAGGTCGTCGGCGAGGCGCTCGCGGCGCGCACCCGGCCCCTCCGGATGGACGGCGGGCGCCTCGTCCTCGCGGTCGACGAGCCCGCCATCGCCACCCACGTGCGGTTCCTCCAGGGCGAGCTGCTGGCCCGCCTCGAGGCCCTCCTCGGACCGGGCCGCGTGACCGCGCTCGACCTGCGCGTCGGCCCGAAGAAGTAGCCCCGCCAGGGGTCCCACGACGCCTCGGGATGGTCGGGAAGTCACACCCTGGCTGGTAGACTTCCAAGGCTGTGATTAGGGCGTTTGACCAGGGTTTTCGTGCCTCCGCCGACCCTGTGAAGGCCCTTCCCCCCCGGGCGTGTCGCAGTGCCCGCCGAACGATCGAACGGACATGGCTTTGACGCAGACGAAGGGGTCCTACGGGGCCGACGCGATGCAGGTGCTGGAGGGGCTCGACCCCGTCCGCAAGCGCCCCGGCATGTACATCGGGTCCACGGGTCCCACGGGCCTGCACCACTGCGTGTGGGAGGTCGTCGACAACGCCGTCGACGAGGCCATGGCCGGCTACTGCGACCGCATCGACGTCACCCTGCTGGCCGACGGCGGGTGCTGGGTGGTCGACAACGGCCGGGGCATCCCCACCGACGTCAACAAGCAGCACAAGATGACCGGCGTCGAGATCGCGCTCACCAAGCTCCACGGCGGCGGCAAGTTCGGGGGCGACGGCTACAAGGTCTCCGGCGGCCTCCACGGCGTCGGCGTGTCCGTCGTGAACGCCCTCAGCGCCAGGCTGAGCGTCGAGGTCGACCGCGACGGCAAGCGGCACCTCATGGAGTTCGTCGACGGCGGCAAGCCCAAGGCCAAGCTCAAGGTCACCGGCGACGCGCCGCGCGGCCGCACCGGCACCACGGTCACGTTCTGGCCCGACGGCACCATCTTCGAGACCACCGAGTTCTCCGCCCGCACGATCCTCGAGCGGCTCCAGATGATGGCGTTCCTCAACAAGGGCCTCGAGATCCGGTTCAAGGACGAGCGCCCGGAGCACAAGGCGGAGCCGGTCACGTTCCGCTACTCCGGCGGCATCATCGACTTCGTCAAGCACCTCAACACCTCGAAGGAGGCGCTGTTCTCCAAGGTCGGCCACTACGAGCTGGCCGAGGAGGAGCAGGAGGTGGAGATCGCGTTCCAGTGGAGCACCGGCTACAACGCCGACGGCATCCACTCGTTCGCCAACGGCATCAACACGGTGGAGGGCGGCACCCACGAGGAAGGGTTCAAGTCGGCCCTCACCACGGTGGTCAACAAGCACGGCCGCGCCAAGAACCTCCTCAAGGAGAAGGACCCGAACCTCCAGGGCGAGGACATCCGCGAGGGCATCACCGCGATCATCTCGGTGCGCCTGCGCGACCCGCAGTTCGAAGGCCAGACGAAGGCGAAGCTCGGCAACACGAGCATGAAGACCCTCGTCCAGAAGGCCACCAACGACCGGCTGGGGGAGTGGTTCGAGCAGAACCCCACCGAGGCGAACAAGATCGTGAAGAAGGCGGTGGCGGCCGCGCAGGCGCGCGTGGCGGCCAAGAAGGCGCGCGACGTCATCCGCAACAAGACGCTCCTCGACGGCGCCGGCATGCCGGACAAGCTCAAGGACTGCTCGTCCAAGAACCGCGAGGAGCGCGAGCTCTTCATCGTCGAGGGCGACTCGGCAGGCGGCTCGGCCGTCACGGCGCGCAACCCGGCGACGCAGGCGATCCTCCCCATCCGCGGCAAGATCCTCAACGTCGAGCGCGCCCGTCTCGACAAGATGCTCAAGAACGAGTCGATCCAGACCCTGATCTCCGCCATCGGCGGCGGCGTGGGCGAGGAGTTCGACGTCGAGAAGCGGCGCTACGACAAGGTCTGCGTGATGGCCGATGCCGACGTCGACGGCCAGCACATCCGCACGCTCCTGCTCACGTTCTTCTTCCGGCAGATGCGGCCGCTCATCGACGGCGGCTTCGTGTACCTGTGCCAACCGCCGCTGTACTCCACCGAGGTCGGCAAGGAGAAGGTGTACCTGAAGGACGACCACGCCAAGGATGCGTTCCTCCAGGCGCGCCCGGGCCACAAGAAGGACTTCAACCGCCTCAAGGGCCTCGGCGAGATGGACCACGACGAGCTGCGCGTCACCACCATGGACGCCGACCGTCGCACGCTGCTCCGCGTCAACGTGGAGCAGGCGGCCCTCGCCGACGAGGTCATGTCGATCCTGATGGGCGACGACGTGGAGTCGCGGAAGCAGTTCATCCAGACCAACGCCAAGGACGTGAGGTTCCTCGACATCTGATGGCTGACGACGACGCCCCCATCGACGACGGCTCGGACGACGCCGCCGACTTCACCGCCTCCCTCGCCCTCGGCTCGATCGAGCCGATCGAGATCCAGGAGGAGATGGAGAACTCCTTCCTCGACTACGCGATGACCGTCATCACGGCGCGCGCCCTCCCCGACGTGCGAGACGGCCTCAAGCCGGTCCAGCGTCGGATCCTCTGGGGCATGCACGACGTCGGGGCCCGCCCGGACCGACCCTGGATGAAGGTCGCGCGCGTCACCGGCGAGGTGATGGGCAAGTACCACCCCCACGGCGACGGCGCCATCAACGACGCCCTCGTCCGCATGGCGCAGACCCACTCGCTGCGCCACCCGCTCATCTCCGGGCACGGCAACTTCGGCTCGCCCGACTTCGGCCCAGCCGCGGCCCGCTACATCGAGTGCCGGCTGGCGCCCCTGGCGATGCGGATGCTCGACGGCATCGACGAGAACACCGTCGACATGGTGCCGAACTACTCGGGCGAGTTCGAGCAGCCCGACGTGCTGCCGGCGCGCTTCCCGAACCTGTTGGTCAACGGCAGCCAGGGGATCGCGGTCGGCATGGCCACGAACATCCCGCCCCACAACCTGGGCGAGGTGATCGACGCCACCGTGCACCTCCTCGAGCACCCCGATGCCACGCCCCAGGACCTCATGGAGTTCATCAAGGGCCCCGACTTCCCCACCGGGGCGCTGATCATGGGACGGCAGGGGATCATCGACGCCTACACCACCGGCAAGGGGTCCATCCGCCTGCGGGCGCTGTGCGAGATCGAGGAGGGGAGCGGCGGGCGCAGCGGCGACCAGATCGTCGTCACCGAGATGCCGTACCAGACCTCCATCTCCGCCACCGCGGCGCGCATCAAGGAGCTCGTCGAGTCGCGCCAGGTGGAAGGCATCGCGGACGTCAACGACGAGTCGGCCGGCGGCCGCACCCGCCTCGTGATCCGGCTCAAGAAGGACGCGCCCGCCCTCGTCATCCTCAACAACCTCTACCGGCACACCCCGCTGCAGTCGAACTTCGCCGTGAACACCGTCGCCCTGGTCGACGGCATCCCGCGCACGCTGAACCTCACCCAGGCGCTGAGCGCCTACATCGACCACCAGGTCGAGGTGATCACCCGGCGCTCGCAGTTCCGCCTCGATCGGGCCAAGGCGCGCGCCCACATCGTCGAAGGCCTCCTCAAGGCCCTCGACAAGATCGACGCCATCATCAAGGCGATCCGCGCGTCCGCCGACCGCGGCGCGGCTCGCGACAAGCTGATGGCCAAGGAGTTCGCCTTCTCCGAGATCCAGGCGAACCACATCCTCGACATGCAGCTCGTGCGCCTCACGCGCCTCGGCAAGGCCGAGCTCGACGAGGAGATGGCCAAGCTCCGCGAGACCATCAAGACGCTCGAGGACATCCTCGGGAACGACAAGGTCCTCCGGAGCGTGATCAAGAACGAGCTCGCCGACGTCCGCGAGAAGTTCGCCGACGAGCGGCGCTCACAGATCACCCTCGACGCCGGCGAGATGAACATCGAGGACCTCATCGACGACGAGGAGCTCGTCGTCACGCTCTCGGCGAAGGGCTACATCAAGACCGTCCTGGCCGACGCGTTCCGCTCACAGGGCCGCGGCGGGCGCGGCGTGGCCGGCGCCAAGCTGCGCGACGAGGACTACGTCAGCCACATCCTCACCACCACCGCCCACGCCTACCTCCTGTTCTTCTCGAACCTCGGGCGGGTCTACCGACTGAAGGCGCACGAGATCCCGAAGAAGGAGCGCACGGCGCGGGGCACCGCGATGCCGAACCTGCTGCAGCTGCAGCCGGGCGAGCACATCCAGACGATCATCGACACCCGCGACTACGAGACGAACCGCTTCCTGTTCTTCACCACCAAGAAGGGACAGGTGAAGAAGACGAAGTTCAACGAGTACGACTCGTCGCTGCGCACGGGGATCATCGCCATCAACCTGCGCGGTGACGACGAGCTGGTGAAGGTCATCCCCACCAACGGTGGCGACGACATCCTCATGCTCTCGAAGCTCGGGCAGGCCATCCGCTTCTCCGAGGACGACGTGCGGCCGATGGGCCGGGCGGCGGCCGGCGTGCGGGGCATGAAGCTTCGTGCCGACGACGAGGTCGTGAGCCTCGACACCTGCCGCGACGACACCGCCATGCTCATGGTCACCGACGCCGGCTACGGCAAGCGCACCCAGCTCGAGCACTTCAACCGCCAGGGCCGCGGCGGCCAGGGCGTGCGCGGCATCAAGATCACCGCCAAGAAGGGTCACGTGGTCGCCGCCTTCATGGTGGGGCTCGACGACGAGATCTTCGTGATCAACAGCGTGGGAACGCTCATCCGCATGCCGGTGCGCGACATCTCGTCGCAAGGGCGCGATGCCACCGGGGTGCGGGTCATGTCGCTGGGCGACGGGGAGACCGTGGCATCGGTCGCTCCGGTCCTCTCGGCCGACGACGACACCGCGTAGTCGCGGCTCGCCGCCACCCCACCTTCCCCCGGGCATGAGCCGGGCGCTGTCGCGCCCTGATCGGGGAGGACGGAATGCGACCTGCACGAGCGCAGCACCAGGACGACCGCGGCCAGGCGACGCCCATCGTGCTCGGCCTGATGGCCGTGGCGGTGGTGGTGCTGCTCGCGCTGGTGCCGTTGGCGGTCGCCGCCCAGCAGCGTGCCGCGGCGCGCAGTGCAGCAGACGCCGCCGCGCTGGCGGGAGCGGCCGAGGGCGAAGGGGCGGCGCGAGCGGTGGCGGAGGCGAACGGCGCCGAGCTGGTGGGATGGCGAGCGAGCGGGGTCGACGTGTGGGTGGTGGTCACCCTCGGCGACGCGCGGGCCGAGGCGAAGGCGCGCCGGGACCGATGACCGCGGCGCGGGCGTCGTGTCCGGGAGGGTGAAAGGGCCTGCCCTACACTCGCCCGTGATGCCCCCCGAAGAGCCAGGCGCGCCGAGCCCTGGCCCCCCCGACGCAGGGAGCACGGCCACCTTCAGGGCGGGGGCGGAGCCGGCCGAGGCCACCCGTCCGCCCCAGAGCGACCCCGCCCGTCCCTCGGCGCAGCCGCCCGAGGGCACGTCGCCTCGCCCGGACGATCCCGTGCGCCCGCCGGCGGAGCCGCCCGGCACGGGGACCGGCACCGGCGACCAGGGCGAGGGCGACCCGCCTCGCAAGCCGGCGCCCCCGCGGCGGCGGTTCCTCGACGATCCCGACCCTGATCAGCCGAAGGCGCCACGGGCGCCGAAGGTGCGCGCCCGCAAGGTGCACCGCGTGGTGCGCCACATCGAGCCGTGGTCGGTGCTCAAGGTGTCGGTGCTGTTCTTCACGTCGATCTTCCTGATCATCTGCGTCGCGTCGGCGCTCCTCTGGAACGCCGGTCGCAGCGCCGGGGTCATCGACGATGTCGAGAGCTTCATCACCTCGCTCGGCTTCGGCAACTGCGAGGACATCCAAGGCGACGACGCGCCGGACACGTCGTCGACCGAGACCACGATCAGCGGCGGCGGCGCCCAGGTCGGTGCCGGCACGAGCACCACGGCGACGGTCGCCGAGCAGCCGCAGGACGAGCGGTCCACGATCCCGGACGAGGAAGGGAAGTGCGGGGAGGGCCAGCGCCTCGTCGGGGGGTTCAAGTTCGAGGACGCGCGCATCTTCGAGTCGTTCGCGCTCGGCGGCATCGTGCTGGTGCTGTCGGGGGCCGCGTTCAGCGTGGTGATGGCGCTCCTGTTCAACCTCATCAGCGACCTCACGGGTGGGGTCCGCGTGACCGTGCTCCACGAAGAACCCGACGGCCCGCGTCGCCGACCGACGGCCGAGGGCACGGCCGACCGTGGCACCTCCAGCTGAGGACGGCAGCTCCGCCCCCACCCCCGCGGTCCTCGCTCCAGCCGGCGCGCTGCGGCGATTCATCGAGCTGTTCGCGGCATGCGGGTTCGCCCTCGCGCAGCCCCTCTTCGAGGTGTTCGGCCAGGCGCCCGAGCAGTTCACCTTCCGAGCGGCCACGTCCCTCGACATCGTGCTCTTCGCGGTCGTCGTGCTCGCTGTCCCACCGCTCGTGCTGTGGCTCCTCGAGCTCGTCGTCGGCCTGCTGAGCGCGGGGGCCCAGCAGGTCCTGCACCTCCTGCTGCTCGGCGGGCTGGCCGCCGCGCTGGCCGTGCAGGCCCTCGCATCGATCGACGGCGCGGCGGTGCCCGTGCTCGTCGCGGTGGCGGGAGCCGCTGCGTTCGTGCTGCTCTACCGGCGCTTCGCGGGCGTGCGCCTGTGGATCGCGTTCGCGAGCCTCGCTCCGCTCGGCTTTGCCGCGCTGTTCCTCCTGGGCAGCGACACCGCTCGGCTGCTCGAGGGCACCGACGTGTACGACACGTCCGTCGACGAGCCGCAGCCCGTCGTCGTGCTCATGCTCGACGAGCTCCCCCTCGTGACGCTCCTCGAGGAGGACGGCACCATCGACGAGGACCTGTTCCCGAGCTTCGCCGCCCTGGCCGAGGACAGCCACTGGTTCCGCCACACGACGTCCGTGGCCAGCACCACCATGTACGCCGTCCCCGCCATGCTGAGCGGGATCCTCCCGAAGGGTGACGCCGCCGCGATCGTCGCTGACCATCCCGACAACCTGTTCACCTTGCTCGGCAACGCCTACGGGCTCGACGTCACGGAGTCGGTGACCCGGCTGTGCCCCACGTCGGTGTGCGAGCCGGCCCCCGTCGACGAGAGCGGGCTGTGGCCGCTCCTCCGTGATGCCGCCCACACCATGAAGGTGCGGCTCGATCCTCGGGCGTCATCGGGGGAGGTGACGGCGGGGTTCGTGGAACCCGTCGAGCAGGTCGACGACGGGACCGACACCGAGCGCTTGCTGGCGGACTCCGCGGCCAACCACCCCGCCCGCTTCGCTGCAATGCTCGACCGTCTCGGCGCCGTCGAGCCGGAGGGGAGCTCGCTCACCTACGTCCACCTGCTGCTGCCGCACGTCCCGTTCCGCTACACCCCCGATGGCACCCTGTACGACGAGTTCGACTCGGGCCTCGGGCGGTACCTGGGCGGCTGGGACGTGCAGCCGGAGTACGCCGAGCTGGGGCACGAGCGGCACCTGCTCCAGGCGTTGTACGCCGACGCGCTCCTCGGCGACCTGCTCGACCGGCTGCACGAGCTCGACCTCTACGACCACGTAACGCTCGTCGTGGCCGCCGACCACGGCATCGCCTTCGTCCCTGGCAAGACGACCCGCGCCGCGTTCGACGGTGAGCAGGTGTCCCTCGACGTCGCCAGCCAGCTCATGTACGTGCCGTTCTTCCTCAAGGAGGCGGGCCAGCAGTCCGGCGACGTCGACGACCACAACGTGTGGACCGTCGACCTGCTGCCGACCCTCGCCGACGTCATCGGCGCCGACATCCCCTGGAAGGTCGACGGCATCTCCGCCCTCGGTCCGCCCCGCGAGGAGGGGCCGACGTCGTTCTTCCTCAACGAGTTCACCGAGACCGGCACTGTGCGGGGGCCCGTGCAGGTCGCGGACACGACCGAGCTGTGGCCCGAGGCGATGCGGCACACGATCGACCACGTCTTCCCGGGGGGCTCCCTGGCCGATGACCCGTGGCGACCCTGGCGGGTCGGCCCCCGCCGAGATCTGGTCGGCCGCCCCGTGGCGGACGCGCCGTCGGGCGCGACCGAGGTGGCCGCGAACCTCGATCCGAAGGTCGACCTGGATCTGCCGGCTCGCCGCACGAAGGCACCGGTGCTGTTCCGCGGGTTCCCGGCCCACGTGGAGGTGGGGGACGAGGTCGCGATCAGCGTCAACGGCACCATCACGTCCACCACCCGCGTGCTGAGCGACGGCTCGATCGCGTTCCTCGTGCAGCCCTCGCTGTACCGGACCGGGCCGAACGACCTCCGGGTGCTCCGGCTGCCGTGACCGGCGCGGTCCTCGCTCGCTCGGCGATCGGCGCCTCGGCTAACGTCGCCTCCCTGCCTGAGGGCCCGGGGCTATAGCTCAGTCGGTTAGAGCGCATCCCTGATAAGGATGAGGTCGCAAGTTCGATTCTTGCTAGCCCCACCATCTCGGTGACGAACCCCATGACCCTCCACCACGTCCTCCGCCTGTGATGGCCCTGCTGCGTCGGGCGCTGGTGGCGCTGGGGCTGGCCGCGCTGGTGGCGGCCGTGCTCCGTGTGCGCGGGTCGGGCGGCACGCCGCCGCAAGACGGCGGGTGGCGCGAGCTGTCGGGCCCCGACCTCCAGTGACCTCGGTGCCCTGATGCGGGTGCTCGTGATCGGAGCCGGCGCGGTCGGCGCCCGGGCCGTCCGACAGCTGGTGGAGAGCGACGACGTGGACGAGGTCGCGGTGGTCGATCTCGACCGGGCGCGCGAGGCCGCCATCGTGGAGAGCTCGGGCAGGAAGGCGGTGGCGGGCGCACCTGACCACGACGCCGACGCGGTGCTGCTCGCGGGTCCCTGCGGTACCCATGCCGGCGCGGCGCGACAGCACCTCGCCGCCGGGCGCGTGGTCGTCTCCGCCAGCGATTCGATCGAGGACGTGCGATCTCTGCTCGCCCTCGATGGCGACGCTCGAGCGAGCGGTGCCGTCGTCGTGGCCGGCGCGGCGTTCTCGCCCGGCTACTCGTGCGTGCTCGCGCGCCACGCCGCCTCGAGCTTCACCACGGTGCGCGAGGTGCACGTCGCCCGCATGGGCACCGGCGGTCCCGCCTGCGCTCGGCAGCACCACGACGCCCTCACCGGCGAGGCGCTCGACTGGCGAGACGGCGAGTGGCAGCGCCGCGTGGCGGGGTCGGGGCGCGAGCTCTGCTGGTTCCCCGACCCGCTGGGCGCGCAGGACTGCTACCGAGCCGAGCTGCCCGATGCCCTGCTGCTCGAGCCGGTGTTCCCGGGCGTGGAACGGGTCACGGCCCGGCTCTCCGCCACCCGGCGAGATCGCCTGTCCGCCCACCTCCCGATGATCCGCAAGCCCCACCCCGAAGGCCTGGTGGGCGCCACGCGGGTGGAGGTGCGAGGCGAGCGCGACGGCACCACCGACGCGCTCGTGCTGGGCGCGCTCGACCGCCCCGCGGTCGCAGCGGGGGCCACCGCAGCGCTCGCGGCGCGCTGGGCCGTCAGCGGCCGCCTACCTGTGGGATCAGGAGGCCTGGGGCGCGTCGACGACCCGGTGGCGTTCCTGTCGGAGCTCGTGGTCGTCGGCATCAAGGCGGCCGTCTTCGAGGGCACCGCCTGAGCGCACGCAAACTTGACCGAGCGGTCTACATTCGCGGGATGCAGCCGAAGCGCAGCCTGACCCTCGACGAGATCGACCTCTCAGCGATCGACCTCTGGACCCGGCCGTACGACGAGCGGGAGGGGGCGTTCCTCACGCTCCGCGAAGAGGACCCGATCCGGTTCTTCGAGGAGCCCGAGCTCGAGAGCGAGCTCCTCCCGCGCGGTCCGGGGTACTACGCGCTGACTCGCCACGCCGACGTGCTCGAGGCGAGCAAGCAGCCGCAGCTGTTCTGCTCGGGGAGGGGCACGAACATCGGTGACATGCCCGAGGACTTCCTCGAGTTCCTCGGGTCGATGATCAACATGGACGACCCCAAGCACGCCCGGCTGCGCCGCATCGTGTCGCGAGGGTTCACCCCTCGCCAGCTCGATCAGATGAAGGGCGACGTCGAGGCCACGGCGGCCGGCATCGTCGACGACATCATCGAGCGCGGCGAAGGCGACTTCGTCACCGACATCGCCGCCACGCTCCCGCTGCGGATCATCGTCGACATGATGGGGATCCCGCGGAGCCAGGAGAAGTTCATCTTCGAGTGCACGAACGTGATCCTCGGCCTGGGAGATCCGGAGTACGTGCCGGATCAGACCGAGGCGGGCATCATGACCGCGCTCCTGACCGCGGCCCGCGATCTCAGCCTGCTCATCACGGAGCTGGGCGAGGCACGGGTGAAGGAGCCGAGGGACGACGTCACCACCGCGCTCGTCACGGCCGAGGTCGACGGAGAGTCCCTCACACCGGCCGAGCTGGCGTCGTTCTTCATCCTCCTCGTCGTCGCCGGCAACGAGACCACCCGCAACGCCATCTCGCACGGTCTCCTCGCCCTCACCGAGCATCCAGAGGAGAAGGCCCGCTGGGCCGCCGACTTCGACGCGCTGGCGCCCTCCGCCGTGGAGGAGATCGTGCGCTGGGCGACCCCCGTGATCCACTTCCGCCGCACCGTCACCCAGGACGGTGCCCGCATCGGCGACCGCACCTTCGACGCGGGCGACAAGGTCGTGCTGTGGTACTGCTCGGCCAACCGCGACGCCGCGGTGTTCGACGACCCGTTCCGGTTCGATGTGGGCCGAACCCCGAACGACCACCTGGGGTTCGGCGGTCCGGGCCCGCACTTCTGCCTGGGCGCGCACCTCGCCCGACGCGAGATCACCGTGATGTTCGACGAGCTCTTCCGCCGCGTGCCCGACATCCGCGCCGTCGGTGAGCCAGAGCGCCTCCAGTCGAACTTCATCAACGGCATCAAGCACCTGCGCGCCGAGTGGACCCCCGCGGCCGCCCGGTGACCGTGCGCTCCTAGCCTGCAGCGATGCGACGGTCTCTGGCGCTCTTCGGCGCGGCCCTCCTGCTGCTCGCTGCCTGCGGAGACGACGGCGGCAGCGCTCCCGCGACGGCGCGGCACGGTGACGTCGAGAGCCCGAGCAAGGTCCTCGGCGAGGCCGACGAGGGCATCGACGGCGTGCACGCTGTCCGCGTCACCTACGACCCCCCGGTGCACGCGGAGGGCCACATCGACTACGGGCTCCGCCCGCCGGCGGGGGGTCTCCACAACCCGATCTGGTGGAACTGCGGCTTCTACGACCAACCGGTGCCGGACGAGAACGTCGGCCATGACCTGGAGCACGGTGCCGTCTGGCTCTCGTACGCCCCGGACCTCCCTGCCGCCGGGGTCGAGCTGGTGCACGACCTCGCCCGCCGGAACCCGAAGGTGCTCGCGGCTCCGTACGACGGCCTCCCCGAGGGGGTGGAGGTGGTCGCCACCGCCTGGGCGCGCCAGCTTCGCCTCGACTCCGTGACGGACCCACGGTTGGCGGCCTTCGTCGCGCAGTACCAGGACGGCGATCAGGCGCCGGAGCGGGGTGCGTCGTGCACGGGCAGCCCGCTGGGCGAGCCGATCCCGTAGCTCGGTCCCGTGGTCAGATCGCGACCGCGATGGGCCACACCTCGAGGAGGTTGGCGTCGCCGAACACCTCGAAGCGCTCGTCGACCGGGACGCGGTTCCAGCACCACAGGTAGAGGTCGCTCGCAGTGCCGCGGAGGGCGACGTCGCCCTTGGCGTGGCCGTGCTCGTAGGTGATGCCCCCGTTGCCGAGCCGCACGAGCCACTCGCCGTCGGCGTCGGTGGCGTGCAGGTGGATGGTGCCGTGCCGGGGGAGGCTGTCGCCCGGCGCGAGGGGCGCGAAGAGCCCGAGGTGCTCGTCGATCCCGTCGATGGCCAGCTCCGGATCGATGGCCCGATCCGTGGCGTCCCACAGGTGCACGGTGGTCTCCAGGGCCATCCGCCGGGGGTAGAACGAGCCGGGTCGCTCGCCCGCCCACGTGGGCCACGTGCCGTCGGTGTCCATGTGGGACAGCGCGTCGACCAGCCCACGCACGTTGTCGGCGTACCACGCCGGGAGGTCGTCACCCTCGGGCGCCTGTGGGCTCTGCTTGAACCGCACCCGCTCGCCGGGGCCCGCCTCCACCTGGGCGCGGTGCCAGGAGTGGGCGCCCGCCACGTGGTGGAGCAGCGCAGCGCGGTCCCAGGGCGGGCAGCACGGGACGGCGGCCCGCGCGTCCTCCTCGTAGGCGTCGAGCAGGCGCGCCGCGTCCGCCTCGAGGTGGGCGATGTGCGTCGCGGGATCCATGGCGCGGGAGCCTGCCACGTGTGCGGGAAGATGGCCCGGTGATCGTCGACTGCGCCGTGTACACCGACGGCCGGCGGCGCGGCGGCGAGCTCCCCGTCGAGGAGGCGCTCGAGGCCGCCAGCGAGCCGGACAGCTTCGTGTGGATCGGGCTGCACGAGCCCTCCCACGATGAGTTCGAGGCGGTGCGCGCCGAGTTCGGCCTCCACGAGCTCGCCGTCGAGGACGCCATCAGCGCCCACCAGCGCCCGAAGCTCGAGCTGTACGACGGCGACCTGTTCGTGGTGCTGAAGACGGCGCGCTACGACGACGTCTCCGAGACGGTGGAGTTCGCGGAGCTGCAGCTGTTCATCGGCGCGAACTACGTGGTCACGGTGCGCCACGGCCAGGCCAGCGCGCTGCGCGAGGTGCGACGGACGATCGAGCACGACCTCGAGCGGATCCGCTGCGGACCGATGGCGGTGCTGCACGCCGTGATGGACCACGTCGTCGACGACTACGCGCCGGTGATCGACGGGCTCGACAACGACATGGCCGAGATCGAGGACGCGGTCTTCGCCACCGACCGCCCGCGCCGAGGCGACGACCCCAGCCGCCGGATCTTCAAGCTCAAGCGCGAGGTCCTCGACTTCTACCGGAACACCGAGCCGCTCCTCGAGCCCCTCAGCCGCCTGTCGGCGGGGCAGCTGCCGGGCGCCCATCCGGAGCTCGGCAGCTACTTCCGCGACGTGGAGGACCACCTCCAGCGGGCGGTGAGCTCGATCGCGCACGCCCGGGACCTGCTCTCCGATGCCCTCGACGCGAACCTGGCCCAGGTCACGGTGCAGCAGAACAACGACATGCGCACCATCTCGGCATGGCTCGCCATCGGCGGCTTCCCCACCGTGGTCGGCGCGGTCTACGGCATGAACTTCCGGCACATGCCCGAGCTCGGCACGCGGTACGGCTACTACATCGTGATGGCCGTGATGGCCGTGCTCTGCTTCGTGCTCTGGCGGCGCTTCAAGCGGATCGGCTGGCTCTAGCCCGCGGCGGGCGCAGGTTCGTCGTCGGCGAGGGTCGGCAGCGCCACGCCGCTGGAGAGCACCGCCACGATGGCGGCGCCGACGCTGACCCCGAGGGCGAGGGCGACGACCGTGCGGTCGAGCGCGTACGGCAGGTCCGTGGGGAGGACCGGCTTGAAGAGGACCTCGATGCGGAAGAGGCCCCAGCCCGACAGCGAGGCGGCGCTGGCGAGCGTGAGCACGACGCCGGCGGCCCGCCGGGCGAGGGCGGCAGCGAGGACCGCCGCCACCAGCGCCCCGGCCGCCAGCGCCCAGTGCAGCGGGTTGCCGCCGCCGGGGGTGGAGGCGTAGTCCGCCCACCCGACCCACAGCGCGGCGGCAGACACCGCAGCCAGCAGGATCGCGGTGAGCCGCAGTCCGCCGCGCCGGCCGTAGTAGCCGAGGAGGCCCGCCACGAGGACCGCCGTCCCCAGGTAGGGGAGGGGCGACACCGTGTGCTCGTACACGAGCGTGCCCTCGATGTCCGCCTGCGAGCCGTCGACCACGATGGGAACCTTCCACGGGGCGTAGGCCCCCCCCACCGCTTCCCCTCGCTCCACGTTGGGCGACGAGTCCTGCATCCAGTGGACGCGGTGGTCGTGCCACGCGTAGCTGCCGCCGCTGCCGATGGTCTCCCACTGGGGCTCCGCGTCGGGACCCGCCTCGGTGACCGCGGCTGGGATGTCGACCTTGGCCTTGCGGTTCTCGTTCAGGTACGTGGCGCTGGAGAGGCGGTTGCGCTCGATCGTGCCGTCCGGCAGGAACCGCAGGTAGGGCTCACCCGTGTAGCCCTCGACGATCACGGTGTGCCCCTCGTCGACGGTGACCTCGAGGAAGGCGTCGCCCCCCTGGATGTCGGCGTGGACGCCGTCCTTGGCGGGGACGATGCCGGTGACCTCCGAGGTGTAGTCGCCCGGGCCCGCGGAGTCGGCCGCCGCGGGGCCCGCTGCCGCGATCAGCACCACGAGGGCACCGGTGACGACGGCGGGGAGGAGGCGGAGCCAGCGCATGGGCGAGATCATGCCCCCTTCACGACGCGATCGGGACCTCGGCCGAGCCCGTCACCTGCGTGAAGCGATCGACGCGCGCCTGCACCTCGAGCGTCCACGTGCCCGCGACGGCCAGGTCGTCGGTGTCGAGCTGGAAGTGGGCGGGCCCGGCGCGGAAGGCGTCGCGCGTGATGGGCCCGAGGCCGGCAGACGGGAGCGTCATCACCAGCGACACCTCCTGCGCGATCTCGGCGGGTCGTCCGTCCGGATCGAAGAGGTACAGGTGGATCTGGTTGAACCCGGCCTGCGCCGGCGCCACGGTGACCTGCACCGAGCCCACGTCCTCGAGCTCCACGATGCGCTCCACCACGCCGCCTTCGGCAGAGGACCGCGCCGGCGTCACCACCACGAGCACCGAGGTCAGGGCGACCACCACCACCAGCGTCAGGACCTCGAGGCGGAGCGTGCCCCAGAGCTGCGTGAGCGCGGCGGCCGCCTTCCCCCGCGTGAGCGCGGGGACCAACCGGAAGTGGTTGTAGGCGCCGAGCACCGCGACCCAGGCCACCAGCACGACCTTGGCGATGAGCAGGCGCCCGTACCCAGTGCTCGTGAGGGCGTGCAGCGTGCGCACCTCGGTCCACGCCAGCGTCACCCCGGTGACACCGACCAGGAGGATGGACACCGTCGCCACGTTGGAGAACCGCCCGACCAGGCCGATCGTGTCGGCGCGGTCCGCCTCGGCGCGCCGGGAGCGGAGCACGAGGAGGAGCAGCACGACACCGCCGGCCCACACCGCGGTCACCCAGAGGTGCGTGACGTCGGCCACCGTGGCCAGGGTCGCGTTGGACCCCGCTCGGGTGTGACCCGTCGCCGCGAACGAGCCCGCCGCGACCGCCGCGCCGACCAGGGCGACGACGGGCGCACGAGCGAGCGCCGTGGTCGCGACGAGGAGGCCGGCCACCGCGAGCAGGAGGCTCAGACCGACGCCGTCCTTCGTCACCTCGCCCAGCACCCCGGGATCGAACAGCGACCCCGGACCCTGCCCGGTGCCGAGCGCCGCCTGCACGGGCAGGGCGACGAGTGACGCGATGCCTCCGACGACCGCTGCCGCGCCGACGGTGCGGACGAGGGACCGGCGCTCGGCACCCCCGCCGTGCACGAGCACGAGGAAGGCCGTGCCACCGGCGGCCAGGAGCACTCCGGCGTAGGCGAAGCCGCGCCCGATCGCGCCGACGACCTCCCATGTCCGGTCGCCGGAGGTCCCGGCCACCCGGCCCAGGGCGCCGGTGTCGACCTCGCCCTCGCCGACGCCGAACACGGATCCGCCCCGCACGGGATGGCCGTCCGCCGACACCACGCGGTAGCTCACGACGTAGGTCCCGTCGGGGAGGTCGGGCTGGAGGTCCACCACCACCTCCGTGCCGTCGGCGTGGGCGGTCCCGTCCTGCACGGGGTCCCCGTCGGCGCTCAGGACCCGCACGCCGCCGAGCTCGACCGACACCCGCTCGCTGAAGGTGAGGCGCACGACCTCGGGGCTCTGGTCGAGCCGCGCACCGTCGGCGGGGTCGATGGAGACCAGCGTGGCGTGCGCCGCCGCCGGGGTCGCGAGGATCCCGACGAGGGCGAGGGCGCCGACGCTCGCCGCCAGGAGGGCGCGGCGCAGCGTCACAGGGCGGCGACGCGTCCGTGGCGGCTCGCCGGGCTGCGCTCCTCGCGCGCCACGAGCCAGAGCAGCAGCAGCCCGGCGAGGTCGAGGACGTGGTGCGCCTCACCGACCCCGGACGCCGTGCCGCGGACGACGTCGACCACCGCCGTGCCCGCCATCACGAGCGCCAGCGCCGCCACCACCGGCAGCAGCCCCCAGGCGCGCGCCGGCTGCCAGGCGGCGAGCAGGAGCCCGACGGCGAGGGCGAGGTCGAAGGAGCCGAGCTCACGGGCCACGTGGACGGTGGCGCCGGTGTCCTCGCCGAGGAGGAGGGCAGGCGCCGCGAGCACCAGCTGTGTGAGCGCCACGACGAACAGCGCCCAGCGCGCCGTGCTCACGACCTCACCTCGCCAGCCTGCGCGTGCGGTCGCCGGCTGGGCCCGAAGGATCGCGGTGGTGAGGTCGGGTACGGGCTCGGCTTCGCGCACCCGGACCATCCCGTGGAGGACGGAGAGCTCCTCGGACCAGGCGAGGCACGCCGGGCACTCGGCGAGGTGGGCATCGACCAGGTGCTCCTCGAGGCCGCTGGCCTCGCCGTCGAGGCGAGCCGAGATCGCCTCCCGCATCGGTTCGCATCGCATGGAGAGGAGGTCGCCCGTCACGGCCCGCTGGTTCCCCTCCGGCAGACTGCCGGGATGGAGGCGAGCCGGGAGGGCGGGGGCGTGGACGAGCTCACGCGCCTGGCGTTGGCGGCCGGAGCCGGCGACCACCTGGCCGCCACCGCGTTCGTGCGGCGCACGCAGCCCGAGGTGTGGCGGGTGTGCGTGCGGCTGGGCGATCGAGCCGACGCCGACGACCTCACCCAGGAGGTGTACCTCCGCGCCCTCCCCGCGCTGGCGGCGTTCCGCGGCGACTCGTCGGCACGCACCTGGCTGCTCCAGATCGCGCGGTACGTGTGCTCCGACCATGTCCGGCGCCGGACGCGCCGCCGCGCCCTGGTGGATCGGCTCGCGCAGCGCGAGGCCACCGAGCTCGGAGCCACGCCCGAGCGCTCGGGGGAGGCCGATCTCGACGACCTCGTCGGTCGCCTCGATCGCGACCGGCGCGAGGCGTTCGTGCTCACCCAGGTGACGGGCCTGTCCTACGCCGAGGCCGCCGTCGTGTGCGAGGTCCCCATCGGCACGATCCGGTCGCGGGTCGCCCGGGCTCGCGCCGACCTGCTGGACGGGTTGGTGGACGGACGCGAGGCCTCAGGCTCCTAGGACCCCGAGCAGCGCCTCGTGCACCAGGCCGTTGCTGGCGACCCCGCTTCCGCCGCCGATGCCGCCCCGTCCCGTGATGTCGGTGAACCGTCCCCCGGCCTCGGCGAAGATCACCGGCATGGGCCCGATGTCGTAGGGCTCCACCGTGGGGTCGACCATCGCCGCGGCGCGCCCGGTGGCCACCAGGGCGTAGCCGTACCCGTCGCCCCAGGTGCGCAGCACCGCGCCGGCAGCGTCGAGCGCGGCGACCGTGCCGGCGGGCCAGTGGGTGAGCGAGCTCGACACCACGTAGGCACCGTCGAGCGAGGCCTGCCCGCTCACCCGAGCCGGACCGCGGTCCGAGAAGCACCCCAGGCCTCGGCCCGCCCACACCGCTTCGCCCAGCGCCGGCAGGTTGATGACCCCGAGGGCGATGCCGTGCTCGTCCTCGAGGGCGAGGAGGTTCGAGTAGAGCGGCACGCCGCAGGTGAAGGCCTTCGTTCCGTCGATCGGGTCGATGATCCACCGCCGCCCCGTCGTCCCCTCGGTCGGCGGCTCCTCCTCGCCCAGCACCGCGTCCCCCGGGAAGGCTACGGCCAGCTCCTCTCGGAGGAACCGTTCGGCGTCGCGGTCCGCGGCCGTGACCGGGGTGCCATCTCCCTTGCGCTCCACCTCCAGGTCGACGGCCTGGAACCACCGCAGCGTCCGCCGGCCGGCGGCGCGCAGCAGCGCGAGGGCGGTGTCGAGGGTCTGCTGGTCGATCGCGGGCCCGGCCACCGCGGTGAGTCTCGCACCGGCCGCGGAGGTACGGTGACGGCATGTGCGCGAACTGCCTGAGCAACGCCGAGGTCGCCGTCGCGCAGATCGGGCTGGTGGCGGCCATCGTGAAGGAGCCGGTGCACCGTGCGCTCGCGTCGGCCGGGCTCGTGGCCCCGATCGATCCGGTGCGCCGCGACGTCCGCACGGTGTCCTTCCTTCGCTCGCTCGACCTCGACCCCGTCGAGATCCTCGGTGCCGACACCGTCGCCGCCGCTGACTCGTGGGTGCCCGTGCCCTATGGCGCGCCGCGCTGGGCTCTGCCCATCGGGTCCCACAGCCTGCTGAGCACCCAGTAGACCAAGCCCAGAAGGGCGAGGGTCACGGGCAGGACGATCAGCACCGGCACGTGTGGGAGCGACCGCGCGTCGATCCACCACGGGCCGGTCCACGACAGGTCGTACGGGTAGCCGTGGTGCGTCACCCCGTCGATCACCGGGCGCGCCAGGAGGTGCGCCCACCCGCTCCAGGCCAGCATGCGGCAGACGCCGTAGAAGAACGTGGCCCGGTAGATCGCCAGCAGGGCGCGGTCGGGCAGCCGCTGGCCCAACCATGACCAGATGTGCGGGTCGGCGGGGACGATCTGGGTGCGCCAGTACTCCCGGGTGAGCACGCGCCACGAGCACAGCACGACCACCAACCAGAACAGGTCCATCGCGAGCCCGAGGCTGCTGTAGTACGACGCGGCGTCGAGGTACTTTCCGCCCGCCTTGGTGGCCGCGTACGCCCACGTCTCGAGCGTCCAGTTCAGCGTCGAGAACGGGAACAGCAGCATCGTGCCGACGCTGTCGTTCACGTCGGTGAGCGCGTGGGCGGCATAGCCGAGGATGTAGCCGACGGTGAGGGCGCGGCTGCGCTTCCACGCCCAGAGGATGGAGCCGATCAGCACCCCGAGGAACAGGGTGTGGGTGAACCCCATGCCTGGCCAGCCGCGGTGCCATCGGTGCGGCGAGTCGGCTCCGTAGTGCGTGCCGCCGATCGTGATGCCGTACACCCAGAACTTCGACAGGAAGTCCGGGGTGAAGTCGCCGAGGAAGATCCCGAAGAAGCTGACCTTGCCCTTCATCTTCTTGGGCAGGTGCGCCTGGACGGCGTAGATCTCGAACTGGTGGGCTGCCCAGCTCATGGCTCACCGCGCCGACGGACGGCCTCGATGACGACGGGGACGAGCCACACCCAGGCCACCAGCCACACGGGCCCGATGATCCAGTTCAGGAGGAACTTGTGGAACATGGCGACGCCCACGTAGGTGACGCCCGCCGCGAGGTAGAGCGCGAGCTCCCAGCGTCGGTCGTACCAGGACGGGTCGGGCGGCCTCATGGTCGGCGGCGACGGTAGCCGTCGGCGACGAGCAGCCCGAAGGCACCCCCGATGGCGACCCCGAGGGCAGCGCCGCCGACGAGGTCCATCGGCCAGTGCACCCCGACGTAGAGGCGGGCGATGCCCACCAGCGAGGCCAGCACCCACGGCGCCCACCGGACGCGGGCCGGGAGCAACGGGTGCAGCACCGCGGCGACCGCGAACGCCAGCGCCGTGTGCCCCGAGGGGTACCCGAACCCGTGGGCCTCGTCCCGGACCACGAGGCCGTCCACCAGGCCCTCGGGGCGCGGGCGCTCGATGAGCTCCTTCACGACGTCGTCGAGCCGCCAGGCGATGAGCGACGCCGCGAACAAGGCGATGGTGGCGCGGGGCCGAGCGGTGACGACGGCGACGGTGACCGTGACCACCATCGCGGCGCCGAGGGTGCCGAGCTGCATCACCACCTGGAGGGGTGCGCCCACGACGCGCGGCCAGCCGTTCACCGCCTCGAGGATCGCGGTCTCGCCGCGCAGGTAGTGCTGGTCGGAGACGAGCGCGCTGCTCAGGGCGAGCACGATCAGCCCGGCGAGCGGGCGGCCCGCCCTGGCCAGCGACGGCACCTAGGCCGGCCCCGCGCCGCCGATGCGCTCCCGAGCGTCCACGGGCCAATCGGTGACGATGCCGTCGAGCGGGAGGCCGGCGAGGCGCGCCTGCGTGGCCAGGTCCTGGAACCAGCAGTGCACCCTCAGACCCCGCTCGTGGGCGCGGTCGATCAGCGCCTGGTCGACCGTGTCCTGGTGCGCGGAGATCGCGCTCGCCCCGAAGTCGACGGCGTCGGCGAGGAACCGCTCGGTGGCCTCGGACGTGAGGGCATCGCGGAGGAGCGCGACCTCGACGCCCTCACCGTGCACGAGCTCGGCGTAGCGCCGCACGGCACGCTCGGACTGCGCCCACAGCAGCGCCCGGTGGAGCGCGCCCTGCCCGCGCAGCTCGGCCACGACGGCATCGGCGGCGTCCGCCGCCTTGGTGTCGACGGCGACGCCCATCCCGTCGGGCAGGGCGGCGATGGCCTCGGCGAAGGTGGGGATGCGCTCGCCGCCCCGCCGCAGGCGAGCGCGACGCAGGCCCTGCGACGTGGCCCAGGACACCGGCCAGGGCCGGAGCGTGGTGCGCAGCAGGAGGCCGTCGTGGAGCATCACCGGCACGCCGTCGCGCGTGAGGCGCACGTCGATCTCCACGTGATCCGCACCCAGCTCGGCCGACCGCCGGATGCCGGCAAGGCTGTTCTCGGGCGCGTCCCGGGGCGCCGTGCGGTGGGCGATGATCAGCGGCGGCATCGGGGGACGTCTCTCGCCTACCAGTCGGTGGCGATGTACTTCGTCTCGGTGTAGTCGAGCATCCCCTCGTGTCCTCCCTCGCGACCGATGCCCGACTCCTTCACCCCGCCGAAGGGCGCCGCCGGGTCGGACACGATGCCCTTGTTGAGGCCGACCATGCCCGATTCGAGCCGCTCCGCCAGTCGGAGCCCCTTGGCGAGATCGCCCGTGTACAGGTAGGCGACCAGCCCCATCGACGTGCTGTTGGCGAGGTGGACAGCCTCGTCGGCGTCGGCCACCGCGACGATCGGCGCCACCGGTCCGAAGATCTCCTCCTCGAGGATCGGGTTGTCCGGGGCGACCCCCGTGAGGACGGTGGCGGGGTAGTAGAAGCCGGTGCCGTCGGGCGTCTCGCCTCCCACGACGGCCTTGGCGCCGGCGCCGACCGCGCTGTCGACCAGCTCGGCGACCTTGTCGCGCGTGGCGGCGTCGACGAGGGGGCCGAGCCGGTTGGCCTCGTCGAGCCCGTGGCCGGTGGGAAGCGCCCCCATGGCATCGGCGAGCTTGGCCGCGAACGCCTCGGCGACCTCCGCCTCCACGTAGAAGCGGTTGGCGGCCGTGCACGTCTCGCCGTTGTGCCGCATCTTGGCGATCATCGCCCCCTCGATGGCCGCGTCGAGGTCGGCGTCGGCCAGCACGATGAACGGTGCGTTGCCGCCCAGCTCCATGGACACGTTGAGGACGCGCTCGGCGGCCTGCTCGATGAGCTTCTTGCCCACCTCGGTGCTCCCGGTGAAGGACAGCTTGCGCACCCGCGGGTGCTCCAGGACCGCAGCGGTGATGGTGCTCGCGCTCCGACCGGGCACGACGTTCACCACCCCCTTGGGGACGCCGGCATCGCTGAGCGCCTCGGCGACCGCGAGCGCCGTCAGCGGCGTCAGCGTGGCCGGCTTCAGCACCACCGCGCACCCAGCCGCCAGCGCGGGTGCGATCTTGCGGGTGGCCATGGCCGCCGGGAAGTTCCACGGGGTGACGAGGTACGCCACACCCACAGGCTGGTGGACCACGAGGATCCGGTTGGCGCCACTCGGCGCCGTCGTGAGCTGACCCGAGAGCCGGACGGCCTCCTCGCTGAACCAGCGGAAGAACTCCGCGGCATAGGTGATCTCGCCCTTGGCCTCGGCGAGGACCTTGCCGTTCTCCCGCGTGATCAAGCGAGCGAGGTCGTCGGCGCGCTCCGTGAGCAGCTCCCACGAGCGGCGCAGGACCTCGGCGCGCCGGCGCGGGGGCGTGGCCGCCCACGCAGGCTGCGCGGCCGCCGCGGCCGCAGCCGCGTCGCGCGCATCGGCGGCGCCGGCGTTGGCGACCTCGGCGATCACCTCCTCGGTGCCCGGGTCCACCACCTCGAAGCGCTCGCCGCTCGCGGCAGGGCGCCACGAACCATCGATGTAGAGATCGGTGCGGAGGGCGTCGTCGGCCATCCCGCCGTTCTACTCCTGGCCGAGCGCCTCCGGCGCGGGCCGTGGCCACGCCGCCACCGCCGCGATCACGAGCACCGGCAGGCTCGTCGCCGGCAGCACGAAGCCGAGGTGCCGGAAGCCGAGCCCGACGACGATCGCACACCCGACCGAGGCGGCGACCTCGAGCACGAGCAGCCCGCACGCGAAGGTGCGCTCGACCGGGTCGGCGTCGGCCGCGAAGCGGGCGGCCAACGTGAGGAGCGCGACGAGGAGCCCGCCCACGACGAGCGTGACGAGCACGATGAGCGTGAAGAAGCCGGAGTCGCGGCCGTCGAGGGACGACAGCCGCAGCAGGCTCGCCGCCTCCTCCGCGTCCGGCGGGCGGTGGAGCAGCTGCTCGCTGCGGATCGCCGCGCCGATGACGATCGCCCCGGCGACCGCCACGCCGGCGGCTTGCAGCCCCAGGACCCAGCTCCCGATCACGGAGCCGCCGGGGCGCATGGCCGGCAGCACGATCAGGGCCGCCACGACGACCGCGGCCGCCACCGCTGCGACCGTGACGGCCGCCCACGTCGCCGCCCCCGTGCCGGCGGGCGGCCCGGTCGCCAGGCCTCGGTCCGCGCACCCGCCCAGGAGCAACGCACCCCCGACCGCGACGGCGCGCCACGGGCGACGGGTCATGAGCACGACGCGCACGTGCCGACGAGGTCGAGCCGATGCCCGCTCACCTGGAAGCCCGCCCGACGGGCAGCGCGGTGCAGCGCCGCCTCGAGGTCGCGCTCGACGGCGTCGGACATCTCGAAGTCCACCACCTCGCCGCAGTCCGAGCACACCAGGTGGTGGTGGTGCCCGGTGAGGTCCTCGGTGAGCTCGTAGCGAGCGAACCCGTCCCCTCCGGCGATGCGGTGGACGACGCCGGCTCGCTCGAGCACGGCGAGGTTGCGGTACGCCGAGCTCTGGGAGAGGCCCGGTTGCCGGTCGAGCAGCTGGGGGATCGTCAGCGGCTGCTCCACCGCCACGAGCAGGTCCACGAGATCCCGGCGTTGCGTGGTGTAGCGCTGCCCTTCGCCGCGCAGGCGATCCGCGGCGGTGGAGTGGACGATGGTGGTCATCAGTGGTGGGGGTGGTCGTCGAGGATCAGGGTGCCCTCACCGACGCGAAGCAGGTGACCACCGTAGGCACCGGCGAGGTTGTCCTCGGTGAGCACATCGGCCGGGGGGCCGCTGGCGACCACGCGGCCGGCGAGGAGGAGCAGGTGATCGGCCGCCGCCGCATCGGCGAGGTCGTGGGTGGACACCACGACCGCTCGCCCCGCGGCGCGCTCCGCCGCGACGGCATCGAGGATGTGCTGTCGGGACACGACGTCGAGGGCGGTGATCGGCTCGTCGAGGAGCAGCACGTCCGCCTGTTGGGCGAGCGCCTGGGCGACGAAGGCGCGCTGCCGCTCGCCACCGGAGAGGTCGCGGAGCGGTCGGTGGGCGAGCGGACCGAGGGCGACGGCGTCCATCGCCGCGTCGATCGCGGCGCGGTCGCTTCGGCCCAGCCGACCGAGCAGGCCAGCGGTGGCGTAGCGGCCCATCGTCACCGCTTCGCGCACGGTGATCGGGAGCTGCTGGTTGGCGCTGGTCCCTTGGAGCACGTAGGCCACGCCGCCCGGCCGGCCCCAGGCGGGGACCTCGAGGGTGCCGCGGTCGGGCGGCAGGAGCCCGGCGATGGCGTCGAGCACGGTGGACTTGCCGGCCCCGTTGGGCCCGATCAGGGCGGTGACGGCGCCGACCGGGATCGTGAAGGTCGCCGCTGCCACGACGGGCCGGGCACCGCGCGCCAGGGTGAGCTCCACCGCGGTGGCGGCGGAGGCGTGCACCGGCCCGGATCTCGTCACGACGACCATGTTGCGAATGATAACCATTTCTCTTACCGTGCTGGCCATGCGAGTGCTCCTGCACGCCTCGTCGGCGGGGATCGAGTCGGACGACCTGGTGCGCGCGCTCGTGTCTGGCTTCCTCGTGGTGATCGCCGCCTCCCTCGTGGGCACCTGGGTGGTGCTGCGCGGCCTGGCCTTCCTGGGGGAGGCGCTCTCGCACGCCGTGATCCCCGGCGCCGCCGCGGGGCTCCTGCTGGGCTTCGACCCCGTGCTCGGCGCCGCGGTCAGCGCCGCGGTCCTGGTGGCCGGCATCGGCCTCGTGGATCGCCGGGCTCGCGTCGGCCACGACGCGAGCATCGGGCTCCTCTTCGTGGGCCTGCTGTCGGTGGGGTTGGTCGCGCTCACCTCGGATCACGAGGACGAGGTCGAGCGCCTGCTGTTCGGCGACATCGCCCGGACGGACTGGGGCGACATCGCCCTCCAGGGCGTCGCCGCGCTGGTGGTCGTGGCGGCCTGCGTGGTCGGTTACCGCGCCTTCCTGGCCCTGTCGTTCAACGAGGACAAGGCGGCGACCCTCGGCCTCCGTCCGGGGCTCGCCCACGTCGCCCTCCTCGCGCTCGTGGCGGTGGCCGTGGTCGCATCGTTCCGCTCGGCGGGGAGCCTGCTCGTCTTCGGGCTCCTCGTGGGTCCACCCGCCACCGCGCTGATCCTCGTGCGACGCGTCTGGGCGTGCATGCTCCTGTCGGTCGCCTTGGGATGGGTGGCCGTCGTGCTGGGGCTCGTCATCGCCTACCGCGCCGACACCCCGGCGGGCGCCACGATGGCAGCCGCCTCGGTCGCGATGTTCTTCCTGGTCCTGCTCGGCCAGGAGCTGGCGACCCTCGCGCACCGCCGCACCGCGCTCGCGTCGGCGTGACCGCGGGTTCTGCCCGGGGTGTGCGGTGAGCGCGCGGCGTGTGCCAGCCTGACGCCCGTCCTGCCGCAGGCCACGTCACGAGGGGGAGCGGATGACCGACATCGGAGGCTCGGTCGAGCCGGGGTTCGAAGGGGTGGCGGACGCGTTCCGTGCCAGCTTCGAGGAGCACGGCGAGGTGGGTGCGGCCACGGCCGTCTACGTCGGCGGTCGGAAGGTGGTCGACCTCTGGGGCGGCGTCGCCGATCACGCGACCGGTACGCCCTACACCGAGGACACGCTCCAGCTCGTGTTCTCCACCACCAAGGGCGCCACCGCGGCCTGTGCGAACCTCCTCGCCCAGCGGGGCGAGCTCGACGTGGACGCGCCGGTGTCCGAGTACTGGCCCGAGTTCAAGGCCAAGGGCAAGGGCGACATCCCGGTCCGGTGGCTGCTCTGCCACAAGGCTGGGCTCCCGTACGTCGACAAGCGCCTCACGCTCGACGAGGCCTTGGCGTGGGATCCGATGATCCGAGCCCTCGAGGAGCAGGAGCCGGTGTGGGAGCCCGGCACCGCGCACGGGTACCACGCCACCACCTACGGGTGGCTGGTGGGCGAGGTGGTGCGCCGGATCAGCGGCAAGAGCCTGGGGACCTTCTTCCACGACGAGCTCGCCGTGCCGCTCGACCTCGAGTTCTGGATCGGCCTCCCGGACGAGCAGCAGTCGCGCGTCGCACCGCTGATCCAGTGGGGCGACGGCACCTTCGCCGTGCCGGAGACGTCTGACCCGGCGATGAAGGAGCTCATCGCGCAGTTCCTCGGCCCGGACAGCCTGCTCGGGAAGGCCCTCGGCGCCCCCAACAACGTCTTCACCGATGCCGAGGGCGGCTTCAACAACCCCGCGATCCGCGCTGCCGAGATCCCCGCGGCCAACGGGGTCACCAACGCCCGGTCGCTCGCTCGCCTCTACGCCGGGCTCACCGGCACCGTGGAGGGCGGCCCGTCGGAGCCCCTCCTCACGGAGGCTCAGGTGGCGAAGGCGTCAGAGCTCCAGACGAGCGGCTCGGACAAGTGCCTCTTCTTCGAGACGACCTTCGGCCTCGGCTTCTTCGTCGCGTCCCCGTTCGCGCCGTACGGCGGCGAGCGCGCCTTCGGGCACACCGGCGCCGGCGGATCGGTGGGCTTCGCCGATCCCGAGCACGGCATCGGCTTCGGCTACGTGATGAACAAGATGAAGGCCGGTCTCAACGGCGACCCGCGCTCCGGCGGGCTCATCAAGGCCGTGTACGAGGCCGTCGGGGTCACGCCCACCTTCGTGTAGACGCTGACGCGCGGCGCGCCACCCGCCACGGTGCGCTGTTGCTAGGTTCCGCCCAACCAGGGGGAACACAAGATGGCGAGGCTCGGAGCGGGAGCGCTGGGGGGCGGCCCCTTCGAGGAGCGCGCCCGCCGGATCGGCCGCACGCTCCTACCCGCCCTGCTGATCCTCCTCTTCCAGCAGGTGGCCTTCCCCGTCCCCGCGGGGGTGGCGCTCAACGGCGTGATGGTCGGGCTCCTCACGGCCATGGGCAGCGTGGGCATGGCCCTCGTGTACCGCGCCAACCGCATCCTCAACTTCGCCCAGGCCGATCTCGGCTACATCCCCGCGTCCCTCTCGGTGATGATCGTCGTCACCTCCGGTGTGCCCTGGCTCGTCGCGTTCGGCGCTGGTCTCGCCACCTCGGTCGCGCTGGGAGCCGCCTGCGAGCTGCTCATCATCCGCCGGTTCTTCCGGGCGCCGCGCCTCATCCTCACGGTCGCGACGCTCGGGCTGGTGCAGCTGCTCGCCTTCGGCGGGCTGATCCTGCCGCGGGCGTTCGGCGAGCGCGTGCGATCGCAGCGGATCGAGCCGCCCTTCGACCTCACCTTCACGGTGGATCCACTGGTGTTCAACGCCAACCACCTGTTGGTGCTGGTGATCGCACCGCTCGCGATCCTCGGCGTGGGCCTGTTCCTCCAGCGGACCGCCGTGGGGGTGGCGATCCGTGCTGCCGCCGATCGCGCCGACCGTGCCAGCCTGCTCGGCATCCCGGTGCGCAGCCTCCACACCATCGTGTGGTCGATCGCCGCGGTGCTCGCCTTCCTCGCGCTGTTCCTGCGCTCCGGGATGATCGGCCTCCCGATCGGCTCGGCCCTGTCGCTCGACTTCCTGCTCAAGGCGCTGGCGGCCCTCATCATCGGCCGCATGACCCACCTGCCGACGATCACCGCGGCGGCGATCTCGCTGGGTGTCCTCGAGATGGGCGTCGACTGGAACGGCGTCCTCGGTCAGAAGAGCCCGCTGCTCATCTCGCCGATCATCTTCCTCGTCGCCGTGGTCGCGCTGCTCCTCCAGCGGCGGGACATCAGCCGGTACGAGACCGACGCGGCGTCGTCGTGGACGACGGCCGACGAGGTGCGACCCGTCCCCGCCGAGCTGCGACGCCTGCCGGAGGTGCGAGCCGCCCGCGGTGCAGGGTTCCTGCTGCTCAGCGCCCTCCTCCTCGTCCTGCCCCACTGGGTGGACACCGACGTCTCGCTGAAGATCTCCGTCATCTTCATCTTCTCCCTGGTGGTCGTGTCGGTGGTGGTGATCACGGGCTGGGCCGGCCAGGTCTCGCTGTGCCAGGTGGGCTTCATGGCGATCGGTGCCGTGGTGGCGGCGCGGGCGACGAACGATTGGGGGCTCGACCTCCTGCTGGCGCTGCCGCTGGCGGGCTTCGCCGGTCTGGTCGCGGCGATGGTGGTCGGCGTGCCTGCACTGCGGGTGAAGGGGCTGTTCCTCGCCGTCACCACGCTCGGCTTCGGCGTGACGGCGTCGGCGTGGTTGCTGAACCCGCGCTTCTTCGACTGGATCCCCACCGGCCGGATCGAGCGCCCGGACCTCGCCGGTCAGATCGATCTCAACAGCCCGACGCGCATCTACTACTTCACCCTGGCCGTCGTGGTGCTGATGCTGCTGGCGTTGCGGGGCGTGCGGTTCAGCCGCACTGGTCGCGTGCTGCTGGCCATGCGCGAGAACGAGCGAGGCGCGCAGAGCTACGGCGTGAGCGTCACCCGCGCCAAGCTCACCGCCTTCGGCATCTCCGGGTTCGTGTCGGCGGTGGCCGGAGGGCTCTTCATCCACCACCAGCAGGGCTTCGACGAGGGCGCCTTCGGCCCGGGGTTGAGCATCATCCTGTTCACCGCGGCGGTGATCGGCGGCCTCGGGTCCCTCACCGGCGGGATCATCGGCGCCATCTACACCGAGGGATCGTTCTTCCTGCTTCCCGCGGACTGGCGGTTCTTCAGCTCGGCGATCGGGGTGCTCTTCGTCCTGCTCGTGCTGCCGGGCGGCCTGGGATCCGTGCTCTTCCGCGTGCGCGACGAGTACCTGCGGTGGGTGGCTCGTCGCCGTGGCCTCGTGGTGCCGTCGCTCCTCGCCGACCGCCGGGTGGAGGAGCAGGAGGCCGAGCCCCCCGAGGTGGAGGCGGACCTCGTGGAGCTGGTGAGCGAGGAGTACGCGTGAGCTGGGTCCGACGCCGCCTCGACGACGTCACCGGTGGCGCCGCGGTGTACCCGCTCCTCATCCTCTTCGCCCTCAACGCGGTCGACGAGCTCGACCGCACCGCGTTCGGGATCCTGCTCCCGGAGATCCGCGACGCCTTCGGCCTCGACAACCAGGGGATCCTCTCGATCGTCGGGCTGATCGCAGGCGTGGCGCTCGTCCTCCAGGTGCCGATCGCCCACTACGCCGACCGGGGCCCGCGGGTGCGCTTGGCACTGATCGGTGCGGTCGCCTGGTCCCTGTTCTCCTTCGCGACGGGGCTGGCCTGGTCGGTGTGGTTCCTGATCGCCGCCCGGTCGGGCTCGGGCATCGGCAAGGCCGTCGTCGATCCCACCCACAACTCGTTGATCGCCGACTACTACGCGCCCGAGAACCGGCCGAAGGTGTACTCCTTCCACCGCGCCGCCAACGCCGTCGGTGCCTTCATCGGGCCGCTGCTCGCCGGGCTCATCGCGTTCCACTCGAGCTGGCGGGTGCCGTTCTTCGTGTTCGCCGTGCCCACCATCATCGTGGTGCTCCTCGGCCTGCGCGTGAAGGAGCCGGTGCGTGGCGCGCACGAGCGGCGCGCCATGGGTGCGAGCGAGGAAGCGGTGCTCACCGAGGAGGAACCGCCGAGCTTCGGCGAGTCGATGCGCATCTGCCACCGGATCGAGAGCCTGCGCCGGATCTGGTGGGCGCTGCCCTTCCTCGCCGCGTCGCTGATCGGGTTCGCCTCGCTGGCGAGCATCTTCTACGAGGAGATCTTCCACCTCGACGAGCGAGCCCGAGGGTTCGTGGCCGCGTCGGTCGAGCCGGCGCAGCTCATCGGCCTGATCGTCGGCGGCCGCATCGGGGCGAAGCTCGTCGCACGCGACCCCGGGCTCATCCTCCGCTTCCTCGGCGGGCTGTCCTTCATCGCCGCCGGGCTCTTCGCCGGCTTCGCCCTGAGCCCGTGGCTCTGGTTGTCGATCGCGTTCAACGCGTGCGTCACCGCGCTCCTCGCCGCGATCGCCCCCGGCATCTTCGCCGCCCTCGCGATGGCGATCCCGCCCCGCGCCCGAGCCATGGGCTTCAGCATCGCCTCGCTGTGGGTGCTGCCCGGTCTGCTCATCCTCCCGATCATCGGCGGGCTCGGGAACCGGTGGGGTCTCCGGGAGGCCATGCTGCTCATGCTCCCCATCTTCGTGGTGGGCGGGCTCATCCTCGCCAGCGCCGGACGGGTGATCACGC
>JBJMHD010000081.1:0-37139 GCA_045807565.1 Acidimicrobiales bacterium
CACGGGCTCGACGACCTGGCCCACGAAGCGGTCGACGCCCGCCGTCCCTTCCTGGGGATCTGCATCGGCATGCAGCTCCTGTTCGAGGCATCCGAGGAGGCGCCGGGCGTCGCCGGACTCGGCATCCTGCCGGGCACTGTCCGGCTGCTCCCCGGCGAGGTGAAGCGTCCGCAGATGCAGTGGAACGTGCTCGATCGCCGGGGCGACCCCGACCTGCTGCGCGACGTACCGGACCCGGCGTGGGCCTACTTCGTGCACTCCTACGCCGCCGACACCGACGAGGCCATCGTCACCGCAACGTGCGACTACGGCGGCCCGGTGGTCGCGTCCGTGGAGCGCGGGAGCGTGTGGGCGACCCAGTTCCACCCCGAGAAGTCGAGCCGCACGGGCCTCGCCGTGCTCCGGGCGTTCATCGACCGGTGCGCCGCGCCCGTCGCCGCCTGATGGAGCTGTACCCGGCCATCGACCTGCGCGGCGGAAAGGTGGTGCAGCTCATCCAGGGCGACTTCGATCGCGAGCGCACCCACGGCGACGATCCCGCTGCCGTCGCCCGGTCCTTCGTCGAGGCGGGCGCCCGCTGGATCCACACGGTCGACCTCGACGCCGCGCGCACCGGCCAACCCGTGAACCGTGACCTCATCGCCGCCATCGTGGACGCGGTGGACGTTCCGGTGCAGGCGAGCGGCGGCGTGCGCAGCCGGGAGGCGGCCAAGGCGTTGGCTGACGTCGGAGCAGCACGGGTGGTGATCGGCACCGCTGCGCTCGAGGACCCGGACCTCGTCGCCACGATCGCGTCGCAGCAGAAGGTCGCGATCGGTCTCGACGTGCGCGGACGCGAGGTCGCCGTGCGGGGCTGGCTCGAGGGGTCGGGCGTCGAGTGGCCCGACGCCCTGCGCCGCCTCGAGGCATCGGGGGCCGAGGCCGTCGTCGTCACCCAGATCGCGGTGGAAGGGCTCATGGGCGGCGCCGACCTCGACGGACTCGCCGAGGTCCTCGCCACCACCTCGCTCGACGTCATCGCCTCGGGAGGGGTCGGGACCCTCGACGACCTGCTCGCCCTCGATGCCGTGTCGGCCGGAGACCGTCGTCTCGCCGGTGCCATCGTGGGAACCGCGATCTACGAGGGCCACGTCGACGTGGCCGAGGCGGTGCGAGCACTGGCATGAGGACGGCTCGCATCATCCCGTGCCTCGATGTGGACGCGGGCCGCGTCGTGAAGGGCGTGAACTTCGTCGACCTGGTCGACGCCGGCGATCCCGTGGAGCTGGCGGCTCGCTACGACGCCGAGGGCGCCGACGAGCTCGTGTTCCTCGACATCACGGCCTCGTCCGACGCGCGCGACACCACCGTGGAGATGGCGGCGCGGGTGGCGGAGCAGGTGTTCATCCCGTTCACGATCGGCGGCGGCATCCGATCCGTCGAGGACGCTCGGCGCCTCCTGCGCGCCGGTGCCGACAAGGTGTCGGTGAACACCTCGGCGGTGGAGCGGCCGGCGCTCGTCAGCGAGATCGCCGAGGAGTTCGGCACGCAGTGCTGCGTCGTCGCCATCGATGCCCGCCGGACGGACCTCGGCTTCGAGGTGTTCACCCACGGAGGGCGGACGCCGACGGGCATCGATGCGCTCGGCTGGGCCAAGCGGGCCGAGGAGCTGGGCGCGGGCGAGATCCTCCTGACGTCCATGGATCGAGACGGCACGAAGCAGGGCTTCGACATCGACCTCACCCGTGCCATGACCGACTCGCGCGCGATCCCGGTGATCGCCAGCGGTGGCGTGGGCACGCTCGACCACCTCGTGGACGGCGTCCTCCTCGGCGGCGCCGACGCCGTGCTGGCGGCGTCGATCTTCCACTTCAGCGAGCACACCATCGCCGAGGCCAAGGACGCCATGGCGCAGGCCGGGATCATGGTCCGGCCGTAGCGCCGGCCCCGCGGCGAGCGCGGCGCGCATCGACCTACCGTGCAGACGTGGCAGACACGGTCCTGTACGACCTCGACGAGCGCCGGCACGTCGCGACGATCACCTACAACCGTCCCGACGCCCTCAACGCCATCGACGGCGAGATGCGCCGCGACCTCAACGCCGCCTTCGCCCGGTTCCGGGACGAGGAGGAGGCGTGGATCGCCATCGTCACCGGTGCCGGACGAGCGTTCTGCGCCGGGGCCGACCTGCGCGGCGACGGCAACAGCGCCGGCGACTTCCCCGGCACCTTCTGGGAGAAGCCGACCCAGAACTCCTTCGAGTCCGGATGGGAGATCTTCAAGCCCGTGATCGCGGCGGTGAACGGTCACTGCCTCGGCTACGGGTTCACGCTGGTCACGTGGTGCGACTTCGTCATCGCCAGCGAACGGGCGACCTTCGGGTTCCCCGAAGTTCGGATCGGCGTCCCCACCATCGTCGGGGCCATGCGTCTCCCGCAGCGCATCGGCTGGCAGGCCGCCATGGAGATCCTCCTCACCGGCGACCGCATCGACGCCGATCGGGCCAAGGAGCTGGGCATCGCGGGCTGGGTGGTGCCCCACGAGCAGCTCCTCGAGGAGGCCCACGCCCTCGCCGACCGCCTCCTGCAGGGCGCGCCCCTCGCCCAGCGCGCCATCAAGGAGGTGGCGATGCGGTCGGCGCACCTCGGGACGGTCGACGCGATCCGCTTCGGCGAGACGATGCGCAAGGTGGCCGGTGCCACGGCGGATGCCGCCGAGGGCGTACAGGCGTTCCGCGAGCGGCGTCCGCCGGAGTGGCAGGGGCGGTAGGAGCGATGTCGGCCTGTGTGACGTGCTCGCTGATCGAGCGACGGGATGCCGGCGAGGCGCCGCCCTGGGACGGCATCCTGCGGACCGAGTGTTGGGACGTGGTGCACGCGTTCGGGACGTCGCTCGAGGGGTGGCTCTGCCTCATCGTGCGCCGGCACGTCACCGCGGTCGCCGACCTGACCGATGGGGAGGTGGCCGAGCTCGGGCCCCTCCTCAAGCGCGTCTCGGTCGCGCTGCAGGAGGTCACCGGGTGCGCCAAGACCTACGTCGTGCAGTTCGCCGAGCACCGCGACCACCCGCACGTGCACGTCCACGTGATCCCCCGTGCCGACGACCTGCCCGACGAGCACCAGGGGCCGCGGGTGTTCGCGCTGCTCGGAGTACCGGAGGACCAGGCGGTCTCGGAGGAGCGCCGGAACGAGATCGCCGCGCAGCTCGCAGCTCGACTGCGATGAGCGGGGCAGTCCGGGGTGACTGCTGGGGCGGCTGATTTTGGTGTGGCTGCTGTGGTCGATGAGGCAAGAAAAGCCTGCTCAGGCGCCATTTCGCGGGTACCTGGACCGATCGAACTGGTGTACGCTGTGCCGATGGCGCTGGGGCTCCGGGAATCGGTCGACACCCTCGTGATCGCCCCGCACGCCGACGCCGTGGCCGAGGTCGCCCAGTGCCATTCGGCCCTCACCGCCAGGCTCGCTGCGGCGCTCGTCGCGCTCGAAGCCACCGGCGACCACGAGCGCGACGGGTATGCGTCGATGACGGCGTGGTGCCGCACGAGGCTGGGCTGGACCAACCAGCACGCCAACCGGATCCTCAAGATTGGCCGGCGGCTCCGCCACCTCCCGGTGACCCGCGATGCGTGGGAGTCGGGCGCGCTGAGCGACGGGCAGGTCGAGGTCATCGTCGCCAACGTCACCGACCGCCGCGCCGAGCTCTGGTCGGAGCACGAGGCCGAGGTCGTGCCGCTCCTCGCGAAGCTCGATGTGCTGGGCACCAACCGAGCCATGCAGGCGTGGGCGGCGAAGGCCGACGCCGTGCTGGAGGAGAAGGCACCGCACGAGGAACCGCCGGCGGAGGCGATGCTCGTCACCACAATCGACGGCCGCGGCTATCTCAAGGGCTCCTTCGACGTCGAGCACGCGGAGATCATCGCCACCGGGCTCCGGCTGGCCGACTCCGGTGACTTCCACGAACCCCTGTCCCGGCGCCAGGGCCAAGCGCTGGTCGACGTGTTCAGGTTCTTCCTCGACCACCAGGGCGAGAAGCTGGGCAAGCGCCACCGGCCGCATCTCAACGTGGTCGTGAACCACGACGATCTCAGAGACGAGAAGCCGGGCCGGACCCTCGCCGGGTGCCGATCCCGGGGTCATCGATCCGCAAGATCGCCTGTGACGCCAACATCCACCGCGTCGTCACCGACGGGCTCGGATCGATCCTCGACTACGGGCGCTCCACCCGCACGATCCCGCCCGCCCTCTACACGTCGTTGGTGCTACGGGACTGGGGCTGCCGGTTCCCGGGCTGTGACCGGCCCGCCGAGTGGTGCGAAGGCCACCACGTCTGGCACTGGGAGCACGGTGGCCCGACGAACCTCGGGAACCTGGCGCTCCTGTGCTCGAAGCACCACCACGTCATCCACGGCCCCGGATGGCACATGAAGCTCCGACCCGACGGCACCATCGAGATCACCGGCCCAGAAGGACGGGTCCGCACCAGCGACCCACCCCGGCGGGCCGCGGCCGCCTGACGCGACTGCGGCGACCCGCATGGCTCACCAAGGGCGACTTCGCCCAGACGCGGTTCGGGTTACGTCTCGCGCCGACGGGCCGCGGGTGCCAGGCTCTGACGATGGTCACGTTGGATGACGTGCGGCGGATCGCGCTCGGCCTACCGGGCGCGTTCGAGCAGGAGTCGTACGGGGGTCAACCGTCGTGGCGCACCAAGCCGCGCATGTTCGCGTGGATCCGCGATGAACCAGAGGCACTCGTGGTCTGGGTGGAGTCGGAGGACGAGAAGCACGCGCTCATCGACGGCGAGCCGGAGAAGTTCTCGACGACCCCGCACTACGACGGTCACCCGATCGTGCTGGTCGATCTCAACGCCGTGAAGCTCGACGAGGCGATCGAGCTGGTCACGGAGTCGTGGCGGCTGCGCGCGCCGAAGAAGCTGGTGAAGGAGTGGGACGCCGCCCACCCGTGAGGCTCAACCGTCCCAGTGGTAGCGGACGTCGGGCTCGCCCTCCTCGTTGTCGCCCTCGGTGAAGGCGACGGCGACGAAGCCGTGGCGCTCGTAGAACCGGCGAGCCCCGGTGTTCGACCGGAACGCCCACAGGTCGAGCCCGGCAGGCTGCAGCGCCTTGGCGTGGTCGAGGAGCTGGCTGCCGATGCCCTGCCCGATGCGCGAGGGCTCCACGTAGAGGTGGTCGACCCATCCCGGTTCGAGGATGAGGAGGGCGACGACGGTGCCCTCTTCGTCCGCCACCCACACGTCGCGGTCGGGGAGCATGACGGTGGCGAAGTGCTCGAGCACGTCGTCGCGTGGGTGCACGCTGGGCGGGATGGCCGGTACCGCGGCCTCGCGGGCGCGCCAGTACAGATCGCCGATGACCGCCGCTTCCGACCGACGAGCCTGTCGGATCTCCATCAGGTGTCGACGAGCCAGGCGACCGAGCGCTCGGTGATGCGACCGATGGCGCCGGCGACGAAGTGGTCGCAGCCGTCGACGACCTCGACGGTGGCGTCGGGCCAGGGCGCAAACGCCGCTCGAGCTGCGTCGGGTGGGCCGTACTGATCGTGGGCGGGGACGAGGACCAGGGTCGGCTCGGACCGAGGGGCGAGCTCGACGTGGGTGACCGGCGGGGCCACGAGGACTCGGGCGGCCACGTCGTCGACGGCGGCCAGGGCGGTGACCACCGACCCCCACGAGTAGCCGACGAGGAAGAGCCGGTCGACGCCGACCTCGGCGCGGAGGTCGAGGGCGATCGCGGCGAGCGCCTCGGCCCCGGCCGGGAAGCTCGGATCCGTCAGGTCCGGGCGCAGCGCGGCGACGCCGGCTTCCGCGAGCCCCGCCGCCAGGGCCACCACCAGCGGGTGGTGGCGGTCGCCGCCCATCGCAGGGTGGGGGTGCAGCACGACGGCGGCGGCGACGGGATCAGCGCGGGCGGGGAGGTGGAGATCCCTGCCCGAGTCGTCGCCCATGGGTCGGGACCGTATCGTTGGGTGGTGCCGAAGAACGAGGACAGCGAGAAGCTCCCGATCAAGATGCTGAACGACCGCATCCTCGTGAAGCTCACCGCCGAGGGCGAGCGCAAGAGCAGCGGCGGCATCCTCATCCCGGCCACGGCGGAGATGAAGAAGCGGCTCGTGTGGGCGGAGGTCGTGGCGCAGGGCCCGAACGTCCGCACGATGGAGCAGGGCGACCACGTGCTCTTCAGCCCTGAGGATCGCTACGAGGTCGAGGTGCGCGGCGACGACTACATCATCCTCCGCGAACGGGACATCCACGCCGTGGCCGCCAAGCGCCTCGAGGAGTCGAGCACGGGGCTCTACCTGTAGGAACGGGTTGGGGGCGGCCGCTGGGCCGCTCGTACGATGAGCCGATGCCCGTCGCCACCCCCATCGACGCGACCGACGAGCAGCTCGCCCTCGTGCAGTACGACGACGCCGGCCTGGTGCCGGCGATCGTGCAGGAGGAGGGCACCGGCGCCGTGCTGATGATGGCCTGGATGAACGCCGAGACGCTGCGGATGAGCCTCGAGGAGGGTCGCACGGTGTTCTGGTCGCGGAGCCGCCAGGAGGTGTGGCGCAAGGGTGACACGAGCGGCGATCGCCAGTTCGTCCGTCAGGCGTTCTACGACTGCGACGCCGACGCCCTGCTCTTCGTGGTGGAGCAGGAGGGCAGGGGCGCCTGCCACACCGGCGAGCGCTCCTGCTTCTACCGGGCCTTCGGGTGACCCTCCGCCCCAGCCGCGAGGACTTCCGGGCCCTCGCCCACGACCACACCGTGATCCCGGTCTGGCGCGAGGTGCTGGCCGACTTCACCACGCCGGTGTCGGCGTTCGCCCGTCTGGTGGGCGACGACGACGGCTTCCTGCTGGAGTCCGTCGAGCACGGCGAGCGGTGGAGCCGCTGGAGCTTCATCGGCCGCAACCCGCTCGCCACCCTCACGTCGCGCGGCGGCCGGGTCGAGGCAGCGGGATCGTTGCCGCCCGGGGTGCCGCTGGACCGCGGGATCCTCGCCGCCATCGAGCACCTCCTGGCGGTGTGGAAGGCGCCGCAGCACGAGGACCTTCCGCCCCTGCACGGCGGGATCATGGGCTACCTGGGCTACGACGTCGTGCGCGAGGTCGAGCACCTCCCCGGCGTGCCTCCCGACGACCAGGGCCACCCGGACGCGATCGTCTCGGTGATCGGCCAGCTGGCCGCCTACGACCACTGGCGCCAGCGCGCCACGCTCATCGACAACGTGCTCGTCGAGCCCGGGCTCGCGACCGAGGAGCTCGACCGCCGGTACGACGAGGCGGTGCGGCGACTCGACGAGCTGGCCGCCGATGGCGCCCGGCCGCTCGACGAGCCGCTCCTCGACCCGCCCTCGCCGGACGACCCGCTCCCAGACGTCCGGTCGGTGATGGGCAAGGAGGCGTACTGCCAGGCCGTCGAGGTGGCGCGCGAGCACATCTTCGCCGGCGACGTCTTCCAGGTCGTCCTGGCCCAGCGCTTCGACCTCGACCTCGACGCGCACCCGTTCGACGTGTACCGGGTCCTGCGCCAGGTCAACCCGAGCCCGTACATGTACTTCGTGCGCCAGCCCGGGGTGACCCTCGTCGGCTCCTCGCCCGAGCCGATGGTCCAGCTCCTGGACGGCACCGTGATCTCGCGACCCATCGCCGGCACGCGCTACCGGGGGAGCACCGATGAGGAGGACCGTCGCCTCGGCGCCGAGCTCATCGAGCACCCGAAGGAGATCGCCGAGCACATCATGCTCGTCGACCTGGCGCGCAACGACGTGGGCCGTGTCGTCGAGTTCGGCACCGAGACCGTCGACGAGATGATGACCCTCGAGCGCTACTCCCACGTGATGCACATGACCTCGCAGGTGTCGGGCCGGCTGCGCGAGGGGAAGGGGGCCATCGACGTGCTGCGGGCGACGCTTCCCGCGGGCACGGTGTCGGGCGCGCCGGAGGTGCGCGCCATGGAGATCATCGACGAGCTGGAGCCCACCAAGCGCGGTCCCTACGCCGGCGTGGTCGGGTACCTCGACTTCTCCGGGAACATCGACACCGCCATCGCGATCCGCACCCTCGTCGTGGGCGACGACGGGCGGGCCTCGGTCCAGGCGGGGGCGGGCATCGTCGCCGACAGCGTGGCCGAGCACGAGGACCTGGAGTGCCACAACAAGGCCCGGGCACTGCTGGCCGCGATCCCCGCCGCTCGCCGGATGACGGCGCGCCGCCGCGCCCACGCCGGCGGTCCTGCCACCCCGCCTGGATAGCCTCCGCACATGGGGCCGCTCGTCGACCTGCGGAGCGCCGAAGGGGCGGTGCCGATCGAACGGGATGCCGTGCTCGTGGCGGGTACCGAGGCGGTCACCTACCTGCAAGGGCAGCTCAGCCAGGACCTGGAGGCGCTGGGGGTCGGCGACTCGGCCCCGTCCCTGCTCCTGCAGCCCACCGGAAAGGTGGATGCCTGGCTGCGCGTGACGCGCACCGGTGAGGACGAGCTGGCGCTCGACGTCGATCCGGGCCATGGCGAGGCCGTCCTGGCGCGGCTGCAGCGCTTCAAGCTCCGCACCCGGGTGGAGCTCACCTCCCGGCGGTGGGCGGGCTGGGCCCTGCGCGGTCCGAGCATCGAGCGCCGCGAGGGCGTGGCACCCGACGTGCTGGTGCTGCCGGCGGGGTGGCCAGGCGTCGCCGGGGTCGACCTGCTCGGCGAGGGCGTGAGCCTCCCGGCCGGCCTCGAGGAGCGGGCGGTGGGCTCGCTCGAGGCGCTTCGGATCGAGTGCGGTGTGCCCGCGATGGGAGCGGAGCTCACCGAGGCCACCATCCCGGCGGAGGCCGGGCAGTGGCTGGTGGATGCCTCGGTCAGCTTCACCAAGGGCTGCTACACGGGACAGGAGCTCGTCGCGCGGATCGACAGCCGTGGTGGGAACGTGCCGCGCCCCATCCGCGGGCTGCGGATCCACGGCGACGTGCCCGCGGTCGACTCGCCCGTCGTGCTCGACGGTGCCGACGTCGGCCGCATCACCTCCAGCGCCGCTTCGGCCGCCCTCGGTGCCGTGGCCCTGGCGGCCGTGAGCCGCACCGTCGAGCTGGGCGCGGAGGTGGAGGTGGTGGCCCGCGATGGGGGAGCGAGCCTCGCCACCGTCGTGGCGCTCCCGATGCGGTGAGAGCGGTCGTCGCGCTCGTGGCGCTGGCGCTGCTGGCGGGCGCGTGCACCGATCACGACGACGCCGACCCGTCGCCGGACCCGGACCCGACGTCGTCGACGTCGCTGTCCGACTTCTCCGGCGTGGACCTGCCTGGCGTCGGTGGCGAGACCACCACGACGATCGAGGAGAAGGGCACGGCTCGGCTCGTGGGCTCCGTCACGGGTCCGTCCGGTCCCGTGGCGGCGGCGACCGTCCGGATCGATCGGTTGGTGGCGGGACGGGTCGTCCGCCACGACGTGCTGACCGGTCCTGATGGTCGGTGGGAGCTCCGCGACGTGCCGGGTGGCCGGTACCGAGTCCGGGCGTTCCAGCCGCCCACCTACGCCCAGAAGGGCGCCGAGGTGCGCTTCCTGGCCGACGGCGAGGAGCACAGCTTCGACCTGAAGGTGGAGGACCAACGGGGCGTCGTGGTCCGCGCCGACGTGGCGCCTGACCAGCCGCTCCTCGACGATCCGGTGAACCTGGTCGTGCTGGTGGTGCAGAAGACCGTCACGCCCGACGGCATGGTGAGCAGCCAGCCCGTGGCCAACGCGTTCGTGGAGCTCACCGGCCTCGGCCGATGGGTGGTGCGGGACGACTCCAGCCAGACCGACGGCGGGGCCACCGACGACTCGACGACCACGACCTTCGACGACACGTCGAGCCTCGACGAGGGCGCGGTGCTGGACGGCAGCGGCCGCGCCCGGTTCGAGCTCCGCTGCGCGGCGCCGGGCGCGCCGGGGCTGGCCCTGCGGATCCCCGTGCTGGTCGTCGCCGAGCCCGCTCCACCCGCCTCGGGCAGCACCACAACGACGTCCCAACCGACGTCGTCCACCCAGGAGGTGGCGCTCGAGCTGCCGGACTGCATCGACACCCGCAGCACCACGACCACCACGACCTCGTCGTCCTCCACACCGTGACCCACTACGAGGTGCTCGGCGTCGCTCCCACGGCCGCGACCTCGGAGCTGCGGCGCGCCTACGTGTCGCTCGCCCGGCAGCACCACCCCGACCGCGTCGGCGGCGACGCCGAGGCCATGCGCGCCATCAACGACGCCTGGACGACGCTGCGCGATCCGGCGACGCGCGAGAGCTACGACCGGTCCCTGAACCGCGCCGTCCACGCGGCACCGGTGTCCTCTCCGCCGGTCTCCGACAGCGACGACCTCCTGAGCGACCTCCTCGACGACACGCCCATCGGCGGCACCGTGGTCCTGCCGCGCTGGCTCGCCATGCTCCCCGTCGCCGTCTTCGCCGCGTCGGTGGCGATGCTCGGAGCGGCGGTGCTCTTCCGCGCCCAACCCGCGCTCGTCCTCGCCGTGGTGCTCTTCGCCATGTCGTTCGCGATGTTCCTCGTCGCCCCGTTCGTGGCGCTCCTCGCCTCGCGCCAGCGCCGCTAGGGTCGCCGCCTCCCATGGCCACCTACCTCGACCGGATCCTCGAGCAGCACCGTGCGGCCGCCGCCGCGGACGACGAGCCCCTGGATCGAGTGCTCGACCAGGCGCGGGGCGGCGCCGAGCCCCGCGGGTTCCGAGCCGCGCTCGAGGCAGCGTCCGCCACCGAGCTGGCGGTGATCGCCGAGGTCAAGCGGCGTTCGCCGTCCAAGGGCGACCTGGCCGCCGACCTGGACGCGGGGGCGGTGGCCGAGGCCTACGCCTCGGGAGGAGCCGCCTGCCTGTCCGTGCTCACGGACGAGCAGTGGTTCGGGGGGTCGGCTGACGACCTGCGGGCAGCGCGGGCCGCCGCCAGCCTGCCGACGCTCCGCAAGGACTTCACCGTCGACGCTCGTGACGTGGCGCGGGCCCGGCTGATGGGAGCGGACGCCGTGCTGCTGATCGCGGCGGCGCTCGACGACGGCGAGCTCGCGGACTTCCATGCCCTCGCCCGCGAGCTGCAGCTCGACGCGCTCGTCGAGGTGCACGACGAGGCCGAGCTCGAGCGCGCGATCGCCGTGGGCGCCGAGCTGGTGGGCGTGAACCAGCGCGACCTGGTGACCTTCGAGGTCGACACCGAGCGCGCCGCCCGAGTGGGTGCCGCCATGCCCGCCGGCGTCGTGCGGGTCGCCGAGTCGGGCATCGTCGGAGCGGAGGACGCCCGACGGTTGGCCGACGCCGGCTTCCACGCCGTGCTGGTCGGCGAGGCGCTCGTCACCGCTCGAGACATCCCGGCGGCGGTCACCGAGCTCCGCGTTCGGCGTCGGTAGCCTCCACCGCGTGTTCGTCAAGGTCTGCGGCATCACCTCGGAGGAGGACGCGCTCCTCGCCGTCGCGATGGGAGCCGATGCGGTCGGGTTCAACTTCGTCCCGTCGTCGCCGCGGTTCCTCGCCGTCTCGCGCGCCGCCGACATCGCGAAGCGGCTCCCGCCCGAGATCCTCACCGTCGGGATCTTCCGCGACGAGGCCCGCGAGCGGGTCGTGGAGCTCACCAACCAGGCCGGGCTCCGTGCCGCGCAGCTCCACGGCCACGAGTCCGACGCCGACAGCCGCTGGGTGCGCGAGCGGGTGGCCGTCTTGATCAAGGCCTTCCCCGGTGGCGATCCCGACCTGGCCCGTGCGCCCAGCTTCGGCGCCGACATCGTCATGATCGACTCGGCGAGCCCGGGCTCGGGCCAGGTGTTCGACTGGTCGCTCGCCGAGGGGGCGCCGTCGGGCTTGCGCATCCTCCTCGCCGGCGGCCTGACGCCGGACAACGTCGCCGAGGCCATCGACCGCGTCCGCCCGTGGGGCGTCGACGTGGCCACCGGCGTGGAGTCCGCCCCCGGCGTGAAGGACGCGACCCTCGTGCGCCGCTTCATCTCCGCCGCCAAGGAGGCCGAGCCCGAGGACTACAAGGGCCGCGAGGAGAACCGCCCCTTCGACTGGATGCTCGACGAGTAGCCGACCGGGTCAGCCGACCTGGTGGAGGGCGAAGGCGAGGCCGAAGCCGATGGTGGTCACGAGGCCGACCTCGCTGTGCCCGAGCTCGAAGGCCTCGGGCATCATCGTGTCGGCGAGCATCGTGAGCACGGCGCCACCGGCGAAGGCGAGCGTGAACGCGGTGACGTCGGGCGACGCTCCGTCGAGGGCCACGTACCCGAGCGCGGCGGACGCCGCCGACACCAGGGCGACGACGGACCACAGCAGGATGATCTGGCGGTGCGACCAACCGGCCTTGCGCAGTCCCGTGCTCCCGCCCAGCCCCTCGGGGAGGTTCGACATGAACACGGCCACGATGAACGCCGTGCTCACCCCCTCGCCGGCCAGGAGCCCGGCGCCAAGGACGACGGACTCCGGGATGCCGTCGAGCACGGCGCCGAGCACGATCCCGAGCGCGTTGTCGCCCTCCTGCTGGCCGCCCGAGCGCTTCCGGTCGGCGCCGCCCATGCCGTCGATGATCTTGTCGCCCACGTAGAACACGAGGGCGCCCGCCATCATCCCCACGGCCACGATGCGGCTGGTCTCCGACGTGGTGAAGGCCTCCTCGACGAGGTCGAAGGCGACCGCGCTGATGAGCACGCCGGCCCCGAAGCCGAGGGCGAGGCCGAGCGCGCGGCTCGTGACGAACGAACCAAAGCTCAGCAGCGCGCCGAGGAGCAGGGCGACGCCGCCCACCAGCCCCCAGAAGAACGCCTCGCCCACGCCGCGGAGGTTACGGACTGGCGCTCGCGCTCGCTCACGGTTCACGCTCTAGAGATGTCCGCCGACCCTGTGATGGGAGACCCGGGCCCATCCGGGCGCTTCGGCGACTTCGGGGGGCGGTACATCCCCGAGACGCTCGTGCTGGCGTGCGCAGAGCTCGACAAGGCCTTCCGGGACGCCTGGGCGGACCCGGGCTTCCGGGCTGAGCTCGACGGGCTCCTCCGTGACTACGCCGGTCGGCCGTCGCGCCTCTACCAGGCGAAGCGGCTGTCCGCCGATCTCGGGTGCACGCTGCTGCTCAAGCGCGAAGACCTCAACCACACGGGGTCGCACAAAATCAACAACGTGCTGGGACAGGCGCTGCTCGCCCAGCGCATGGGCAAGCAGCGGGTCGTGGCCGAGACCGGTGCCGGCCAGCACGGCGTCGCCGCCGCCACCGCGGCCGCGCTTCTCGGCCTCGAGTGCGTCGTGTACATGGGCGAGGTCGACATGGAGCGGCAAGCTCTCAACGTGTTCCGCATGCGGCTCCTCGGCGCCGAGGTCCGCTCGGCCACGTCGGGCAGCCGCACGCTCAAGGACGCCATCAACGAGGCCATGCGCGACTGGGTGGCCACCGTCGAGACGAGCCACTACCTGCTCGGCTCGGTGATGGGCCCCCATCCCTATCCCTGGATGGTGCGCGAGCTGCACCGCGTGATCGGCGACGAGGCACGGGAGCAGTGCCGCGAGCTGCTGGGCCGCGATCCCGACGTGGTCACCGCGTGCGTCGGCGGCGGCTCCAACGCCATCGGGCTGTTCTCGGGCTTCGCCGAGCTCCCGGACGTGGCGCTGGTCGGCGTGGAGCCGGCGGGCGGTGCCGCCGTCGCCCACGGTGTGCCGGGGGTGGTGCACGGCTCGAAGTCGTACCTGCTGCAGGACGAGCACGGGCAGGTGCAGGAGGCCGAGTCCATCTCGGCGGGCCTCGACTACCCGGGGATCGGGCCCGAGCACGCCCACCTGGCCGCCACCGGCCGGGCGCGGTACGAGAAGGTCACCGACGCCGAGGTGCTCCACGCCTTCGAGGTCCTGGCCCGCACCGAGGGCATCATCCCGGCCCTCGAGTCGGCGCACGCGCTGGCGTGGGTCCTCCGCGCCAGGGACGAGCTGGCGGGCCAGGTCGTGATCCTGAACCTGTCCGGCCGCGGCGACAAGGACGTGGCCCAGGTCGCGGAGATCCTGGGTGGCTGAGCGCACCGCGCTGGAGGACCACCTCCGGGCCGTGCGGGACGGCGGCCGCAAGCTGCTCGTCCCGTACGTCACCGGCGGGCTGGGCGACGACTGGACGGAGGTCGTGCGGGCCTTCGCCGCCGCCGGGGCCGATGCCATCGAGGTCGGCATCCCCTTCTCCGACCCGGTCATGGACGGCCCCACCATCCAGGAGGCGTCGGAGGTGGCGCTGGCGCACGGCGCCACCCTCCCCGCCATCCTCACCGCGCTGCGCGACGTCGACGCCGGCGTGCCGCTGGTCGCCATGACCTACGTGAACCTCGTGTTCCACGCCGGGTACGAGCGGTTCGCCGCCGAGGCGGTGGCGGCCCAGCTCGCCGGTGTGATCCTCCCCGACCTCCCCATGGAGGAGGTGGGGGAGTGGAAGCCCCACGGTGACGCTGTCGGCCTGGCCACGGTCCAGCTGGCCTCGCCGCTCACTCCCGACGATCGGTTGGCCGACCTCTGCCGGTGCTCGCAGGGCTTCGTCTACGGCGTGAACCTGCTCGGCGTCACCGGCGAGCGCACCGAGCTGGCCAGCTCGTCGACGGTGCTCGCCAAGCGCCTCAAGGCCGTGACCGACCTACCCGTGGTCATGGGGTTCGGCATCGCCACCCCCGACCAGGCCGTGGCCGCGGCAACCCACGCCGACGGTGTCGTCGTCGCCTCCGCGCTCATGCGGGCGCGCCTCGACGGTGCGACGCCCGAGCAGCTGGGTGACCGGGTGGCCGAGCTGCGCGCCGCCCTCGACGCCGGCTGAGCCCGCCCGATCGCGATCAGACGACGCGGACCAGGCCGGCCTTGGGGTCGACCTCGATCGTCGCGCCGTCGATGAGGCCCATCGCCCCCTTCGCACCGATCACCGCCGGCAGCCCGAGCTCGCGGGCGATCACGGCGGCGTGGCACAGCGGTCCGCCCTCCTCGGTGACGATGGCGCCGGCCATGGCGAGCACGCTGTTGTAGGTCGGCGCGGTGTAGGGGGCCACCACGATGTCGCCCGGCTCCATCGCCGCCAGCGCCTCCACCGCGTCGTGGACGACCCGGGCGGTGCCGACGTAGACCTCGTCACCGATGCCCATGCCGTGGAGCGCCTCGGTGGAGGCCGACTCGAGGGTGTCCACCACCGTGAGGACGATCCTGGTCATCCGACCGAGGTTCGGCGGCAGAGCAGAGATCGGAGGCGGCGTCTCCTCGGGCCCCAGGCGATCCGGTGCGTCGAGGGTGGCCCACCACCGTCGTTCCGCGGCCCGGCGCTCGATCTCGTCGCGCCCGGGGCCGGGGCCACCGCGGAGGAGCGCCGCGACCTCCCCGGTCGACAGCTCGAACACCTCGGACTCGGACGCGAGCGCCCCTGACGAGGTGAGACGACGGCCCGCCTCCAGGAGCGCCCGGCGCAGCAGGCCAGCCGGCCACTCGTAGGTGAGCGGGCCGTTCTCGTCGCGCAGCCCGTAGGAGAGCCGCGCGTCCTCGACGATCTCGTCGAAGGTCTCCCGATCAGCAGGCGGGATCTGCTCGCGGAGGGCCGCGATGGACGCCTCGGCGCCGTCGTCGTCGACGTCCTGGCGCTTCGCAGTGGCCCGGACCGACGCCGCGATCACGTCGGGCAGCTCGATGAGGCTGCGGTCCTCGAGGTCGTAGCCCGTGGTGAGGCGCCATCCGTGGTGCTGCAGGTACTCGTCCAGGAGTCCCTTCGCCTCCGGCACCGCCTCGACATCGTCGATCGACCGCACCGTGGCGGGGTCGACGCCGGCCTCGCGCAGGGCCTCGCCGACGGCCGCGAGCTGGCGCGCCGGCTCTCGGGTGGCGGGCGAGGCCGCGACCAGGGCATGGAAGGCCGACTCCCGGTCGAGTCCCCAGTCCTCCAGGTGCACCATCAGGTCGCCCAGCGGGCCCATGTCGGACACGTGGAGCCGGAAGTGCAGGGCGCCGCTCTCGAGCAGGCGCGCGTACACCTGCTCCAGGTGGTCGGCCAGGCCAGGGTCGTCGATGCCGGGCAGGTCGATCTCGCCGGCAGCGAGGTTGTCGGCGATCAGCGCGGGCTTCCACTCACGCTCCCAGCGCGCCAGCTCGGCTCGCCACCGCTTGGCCTCGAAGGACTCCTTGGCCCGGCGCTCCTGGGCCCGCAAGGTGGGGTGCAGGCGCGACGCGAGCCACAGCAAGGGCTTCGGCGGCGGCGGGAGGTCGCGCCCACCCCCGACCTGCGGCACGAGCCGTCGGTAGAACTTCCCGTTCACCCAGGCCATCTGCATGGTCTTGATCGGAGACCCGAACTCGGCCATGCCCTCGCCCATGCCCGTCGGGAGGCAGTGCTCGTAGATCGCCCGCTGGATCGGGCCCGGCGCCGGGCCGCAGTGCGACTGATCGTGCTCCCAGGTGCCCGGACCCGGCTTGTCCCAGCTGGCGGTGCGCGTCGACATGGCTGCCAGTCAACCTCACCGGGCGCCGCCCCGCGGCCGTCAGCGGCCGGGTGGGAGGTAGCTCTCGAAGAAGTCGAGCGTGCGGTCCCACGCCACGGCGGCGGCCTGCTCGTCGTGCTCGGGGCGATCGGGTTCGGCGAACCAGTGCGAGGTGCCTGGGTAGCGATGGAACTCGACCTCGAGGCCATCGAGGTGGAGCTCCGACTCGAGCAGCACCAGGCCGTCCTCGTCGACGTAGGGGTCGCGCTCGGCGTAGTGCCCGAGGAACGCGCAGCGCGCGTCCTCCATGTCGATGTCCTGTCCGCCGTAGTACACGGCCGTCGCGGCCACGTCGTCGGGGACGCGGGCCGCCAGCCAGAGCGCCATCGACGCGCCCATGGACCACCCGAGCAGCCCGACGGGCCCGTCCGGTGTCTGGCCCATCGCCCGCAGGGTGGCGAGGCTCGACCGCGTGAGGTGCGCCAGCTCGTTGGGGTCGGCCTCCTTGAGGCGCTTCTCCGCTTCATGGATCTCCGTGGCCACCCCACCTTCGAGGAGCTCGGGCGCCAGGGCGACGTAGCCCTCGGCGGCCAGCCGATCGCACACGTCGCGCACGTGGCCGGTGAGCCCCCACCAGGCGTGCAGGACCAGTATCCCGGGTCCAGAACCGCCCGCCGGGAGGGCGAGGTACCCCGTGCCGGCGTACTTCGAGTCCATCGGTTCCGACGGTAGGCGCGATGATGCGCCGATGCCGCGGGGTGAGAAGTCCGACGCGTGCGACCTGTGCGAGGCCGCCAAGATCACGCACTGGTTCCACGAGGACGAGGTGTGCTGGATCGCCGAGTGCGAGATCTGTGACACGCCCATGGTGGTGTGGCGCTGGCACGGCATCGATCCGTCGCCCGAGGACCTGGCGCACATGCACGGCGAGCTCGCGCGCGTGAGCGCGTCGGTGTTCGACGGCCACTACGTGGACGACAACATGCGCAACATCCCGGACCACTACCACGCCCACGCCCGACCCCACGGCGGCTTCTTCGGGCACGGCCACCGCCGGGATCGCTGAGCTAGCAGTTCGAGCGACGGCTCAGGCCGACGGCTCGTGCAGCTCCACGAGGTTGCCGCTGGGATCGTGGGTGAACGCCTGTCGGCCCGTGCCGACCGGGGAGGCGTCGCTGACCTCCAGGCCGTCGCCGCGCAGCTCGGCGATGGCGTCGTCGAGGTCGTCGACGAGCAGCGCGAGGTGCTGCCCGCGGTCGTCGGGGACCGGCGCTTCGATCAGGTGCAGCTGCTGGCGCCCGATGTCGAGCCACGCCCCGCCGAACCCGAAGTCGGGTCGATCGGAGCGCTCGGCCGCGCCGAGCAGGTCCACGTAGAACCGGCGCGCCGCCTCCACATCGTCGACGTTGATGGACACGTGGTGCAGTCCGAGCGCTCGCATCGCCCTCGATCATCGCGCCGGTAGCGTCGCCTGTCGTGAGCGAGGTCAACCTGCACGACGCCGTCGGCGGCGGGCCGTTCTTCGAGGAGCTGGTGGAGCGCTTCTACCAGCGGGTGGCCACGGACCTGCTCCTCCGCCCCCTGTACCCCGACGACCTGGAGCCCTCGAAGCGCCACCTGGCGCTGTTCCTCCAGCAGTACTGGGGCGGCCCGGGCACCTACAGCGAGCAGCGGGGCCACCCACGGCTGCGAGCACGGCACGTCCCGTTCGTGATCGGCGAGGCCGAGCGCGACCGGTGGCTCCAGCACATGACGGCCGCCCTCGAGTCCCTCGTCGCTGAGCGGGACGTCGATCCGCAGCTGGCGGCCCGGATGGTCGACTACTTCGCCGACGCCGCCGACTTCCTCGTGAACGCCCGGTAGGAGCCGTCGCCAGGCTCGGACCGCGCCGAGACCGGCCCGCGCCCGACGCCCACCCGGGTGGCAACATGGGTGCGTGGGAGGGCGCGACCGCGAGCCGCACGGCGGCGCCAGCGATGGAGCGGTGGAACCCGCCGTGCTCGAGCTGGCTCGTGAGATCCATGCGGGCATCCGTCAGCTGGTGGACGACCCTGCCGCCCACCTCGATCTGCTCGACGCGCTGATCGAGGGGATCTCCACCGAGAGGCGGCTCGACCTGGCGCGCACGATCTTCGAACAGCTTCCGGTCGAGCAGCAGTGGGCGGTGCTGGAGCGGGTGTACGGCGACGACGAGATCCGCGCGTACCTGGACGCCCACCGTGCCTCGCTCCTCGCCGATGCCGAGGGCCACGCCGGACGGATCCAGCTCGCGGCCCGAGTCCGAAAGGAGCGCCGGCTCGACACGAGGGACGTCGACACCGGCGAGGAGCTCACCCTCGGCCTCTTCCGGGAGCACGACGTCCGCCCGGCTCTGGCGCGCGGCCACACGTCGTCGACCTGCGCGCGGCGCCTGGTGCTGCGCGCGGTGGGCGACGGTCGCTTCCAGGTGATGGAGGACACGTTCAACCCACGCGGCGGCTACTTCGTGACGGCCGACTACTCCGAGGACACCTGGCAGGGGCACGACCGGTTGGAGCCCCACGCCGTCGTCCGCGTCGGGTCGATCCCAGCCGGCGACGCGTCGTCGTTCGAGCCCGTCGTCTACCCAGGCGGTCGGGTGGACGTGGAGATGGGCGGTGCGGCGTCGCCCGGCCGGTTGCACCTGGGCTTCGCTATGTTGAGCGAGCTGGACGTCTTCCGTCCCTGAGAGGAGAAGACGACGTGATCGCAGTCGTGGCGGTGGCGGTGCTCATCGGCCTGGTGGTGCTGGCCCTGCTCGGCAGCTTCACCTTCATCGGACCCACCGAGGTGGGGCTCGTCACCAAGCGCGTGGGCCGCAGGTTGGGGGAGGACCAGATCCTCGCCACCAACGGCGAGGCCGGCTACCAGGCGGACCTCCTCATGCCGGGCCTCCGCTTCAAGCTGTGGCCGATCTTCGGGGTCCGACGCCACGACTGGGTGCAGGTGCCGCCCGACCACATCGGGCTCGTGATCGCGCAGGTCGGCAAGCCGGTGCCCACCGGCATGAAGTCTGCGGTGTACAAGGCCGGCTTCGGCAGCTTCGCCGACGTCCGCGGCTTCCTCGAAGGGGGCGGTCAGCGCGGCGTGCAGCGCCCCGTCCTCCCGCCCGGCACGACGGCGCCGATCCACCCGGTCGGGTTCATCGTCCTCACCAGCGAGCGCGTCTTCGGCAAGATCGTGTCCGACGCCGCCGCCCGGGCCATCGACGCCGTCGATCCCGCCGTCCTGCGCGTCGTCCACATCACCCCCGCCGGCGACACCGACATCGTGGGCGTGGTGACCACGCTCGAGGGTCCGGCCTCGGGCAACATCGCCAGCCGCATCGGCGCCTTCGAGGACGTCGAGGCGATGGAGGCCGGCACCGGAGGGTCCCCGATCCAGGTGATCCAAGCCGTGCTCCGGTCGAAGAACGACCTGCACGACAACTACCAGGACTACCAGGCGTTCCTCGACAACGGCGGGCGGATCGGGCTCCAGCACGATCCGCTGCTCTACGGCTCCTACCTGCTCAACCCGTTCCTCGTGAAGGTGGAGCTGCGCGAGATGCTCGTCGTCCGCCAGGGTGAGGTCGCCGTCATCAAGTCCTACGTCGGGCTGCCCACGGAGGACACGTCGGGCGAGGAGTTCAAGTTCGGGTCGATCGTCGCTCCTGGGCACCAGGGCATCTGGTCCGAGCCACTGCGGACGGGCAAGTACACGCTCAACCCGCGGATCTACGAGGCCGAGGTCGTGCCCACGTCGATCCTCACCCTCAACTGGTCGGACGCGACGAGCGATGCCCACAGCCTCGACGCGCGCCTGTCGCGCATCGACGCCAAGAGCAAGGAGGCGTTCACCTTCGCCATCGACCTGCAGGTGCAGATCCACGTGCCCGACACCAGGGCGCCCAAGGTGATCAGCATGGTGGGCACGATGCAGAACCTCGTGAACGAGGTGCTGCACTCAGCGGTCGGCAACTACTTCCGCAACAAGCTGCAGACGCTCGGCGCCACCGAGTTCATCGAGAAGCGCGACGAGGTGCAGGATGCCGCCGAGGCGTACATCCGCCAGTACCTCGCCCGCTACGAGGTGGAGACCCGTGGCGTGTACATCCAGGACGTCGAGTTCCCACCGGATCTGGTGGAGGTGCTCACCAGCCGGGAGATCGCGGCGCAGGAGAAGTCGACCTTCGCGCAGCAGCGGATCGCCCAGGAAGCACGCGTGAGCCTCGAGCAGCAGCGAGGGGTGGCCGACATGCAGGCCGAGCTGGCCCAGGCCAACGTCTCGATCGACATCGAGAAGGCCAACGCCGACGCCGCCCGCGCTCGAGCGTCCGGCGAGGCCGACGTCATCACCACCACCGGCGGGGCGGAGGCCACGCGCACCCGGGCGATCGGCGAGGCCGAGGCCGACGCCGAGCAGGCCCTCGGCCTGGCGCGAGCGAAGGGGTTCAGCGCGCAGCGGCAGGCGATCGGCGCCGCCCAGACGGCGATGGTCGCGGCGCTCCGCGAGGTGAGCAGCGGTGGCGTGAAGATCGTGCCGGACATCCAGGTCGGCGGCGACGGCGCCGGCGTGATCGACGGGCTGGGCGCGATGCTCATGCGGTCGCTCGAACGCCAGGGCGGCAACGGTCATGGGAACGGGTCCGAGCCCGCCATCGACGCTGCCGTGGTGGACGACGCTGCCGCGGACCAACCGTCGACCAACGGTGACGACGCGGCCGCCAACGACTACTGGACCCGCCCAGACCTGGAGGCGCTCACGGTCGAGGAGCTGCGGGGGATCGCCCGCGACGCCAACATCCGTCCGAAGGGACAGACGAAGGCGGCGCTCGTCGCCGCCATCCTCGGCGAGTAGCGCCGGTCAGCCGGCGAGGATCGCGCCGGGCCGCTCCCGCAGCACCCGTTCCGCATCGGCGCTGATCTGGTGCACGACGTCGGCCGCGGTGCGCACCGCGGGCACGAAGGCCGCGGACTGCCCGTACAGCAGCGGCTCGTCGGAGGGCTTCACCGGGTCGGCGCGGAGGTCGCGCTCGCGCTCGTCCCACTCGTCGGTGAACGAGCTCCGTTGGACCCGCTCCCCGATGCCGGCGGGCCAGGCCAGGCCCGTAGCGATGTCGTAGGCGCGGGTGAAGACCGTGTCGCCCCCGTCGCTGGCCACGACCGCGTCCTTGTACGCCTCGTCGATCTGGCACTCCTGGGTGGCGAGGAAGGCCGTCCCGAGCCACGCCCCGTCGGCGCCGGCGATGAGCGCCGAGGCCAGCGTGCGCCCGTCACCGATCCCGCCCGCCGCGAGCACCGGCACCTCGGGGTGCCGCGCAACGACGGCGGCGAGGAAGGGGAGGAGGCCCATGGTGCCGGTGTGCCCGCCCGCCTCGTTGCCCTGCGCCACGAGCACGTCGGCGCCCGCCTCCACCGCGGTGTCGGCGTCGGCGAGCGTCTGGACCTGGCAGATCACGCGGGCTCCGGCGTCCTTCGCCTGGCCGAGCCAGGGCCGTGGGTCAGAGAACGAGAGCGCGATCACGTCCGGCTTCGCGGCGAGGGCGGCCTCGTAGAGCGGCGTCATCATCTCGATGAACGGGGTGATGAAGCCGATGCCGAACGGCCGGTCGGTCGACGCCCGCACGACCTCGACCTGCGTGCTGATCCACTCGGGTCCCTGGAGGGTGACGCCCCCGAACGCGCCGAACCCTCCGGCGTCGGCGACGGCGGCGGCCAGCGCGCCGCCGGTCCGTCCCGCCATCGGGGCGACCATGATCGGGTGCTCGATGTCGAAGAGCTCCGTGAATCGGGTGCGGATCACGTCGGTTCCCCTCTCGCTCGCCCGATCGAGCGTACGGCCGTCGGCGGCTCGGGCGCGGCCGAGGATGGGGAGGCTCTAGGTTCGGACCATGCCGCTCAAGCCAGGTGACAAGGCGCCCGCCATCGCGCTCTCCGACCAGTCGGGCAACAAGGTGAAGCTCTCCGACTTCAAGGGTCGGAAGGTGCTCGTGTTCTTCTACCCGAAGGCCGACACACCCGGCTGCACCACCCAAGCCTGCGGCATGCGGGACATCCTCGGCGACATCGGCGACACCGCCGTGCTCGGCGTGAGCCCCGACAAGCCCGCCAAGCAGGCGAAGTTCGACGAGAAGTACGGCCTCGGCTTCCCGCTGCTGGCCGACGAGGACCACGCCGTCGCCGAGGCGTACGGCGCGTGGGGCGAGAAGTCCATGTACGGCAAGAAGTACCAGGGGATCATCCGCTCGGCGTTCCTCGTCGACGAGAAGGGGAAGATCGAGGCGGCCTGGCCCAAGGTCAGCCCCAAGGACACCCCGGCGAACCTGTTGAAGGCCCTGGGCTAGCTGGTGCCGGAGCTCCCGGCTCCCGTCGACGTCCTGCCGCATCGCCCACCGTTCCTGTTCGTCGACGAGCTGGTGGACGTGGTCCCCGGCCAGTCGGCCACCGGCCGCTGGCACCTCACCGGCGACGAGGCGTTCTTCGCGGGGCACTTCCCCGGTCGTCCCACGCTGCCCGGCGTGCTCATGGTCGAGGCGCTGGCGCAGGTCGGTGCGATCGCCGTCCTCCTCGAGCCTCGGTACGCCGGCAAGCTGCCGCTCTTCGGCGGCATCGACGGCGTGCGCTTCCGGCGGCAGGTGTCACCGGGCGACACCCTCGACCTGCACGTGGCGATGGGGCGGCTGTCGGCGCGCGCGGGCAAGGGGCACGGCATCGCGTCGCTCGACGGATCCACAGCGTGCGAGGTCGACCTGCTCTTCGTCATCGCCGACGCGTGATCGGTCCGCGCCGGGGACGCACCGGTCCGTAGCCTGACGGGAGCGCTCGTCTCACGTTCCCGCGGCGACGGACGTTGACCTCCCAGTGAACCGACGCCTCCCTCCGTTCCAGCAGCTGCTCGACGCCAACGGCGCCGACCTGCACCGCTTCTGCGTGGCGCAGGCCGGTCCCCACCACGGGCCCGACTGCTTCCAGGATGCGGTGATCTCGGCGCTGCGGGCCTACCCGCAGCTCGACGATGCACGGAACCTGCGCGGCTGGCTGTTCACGATCGCCCACCACAAGGTGCTCGACCACCACCGGGCCACCGCGCGGCGCGCGGTGCCCGCCGGTTCGGTGCCGGAGCGCGGCGTGGCCGACGTCCCCGCCGTCGACGACGACCTCTGGCAGGCCGTCGCCCGGCTCCCCGACAAGCAACGGGGCGCCGTCACGATGCGCTACCTGGGCGATCTCCCCTACGCCGACATCGGCGTGGCGCTCGGCTGCTCCGAGGCAGCGGCGCGCCAGAACGTGCGAGCCGGCCTTGCCGCGCTCCGACTGGAGGTCACCCCCCGATGAACGACCACCCGACCACCGACACCCTCGAGGCCGCCTTGCGTGGCCCGTCGACCGACCACACCGCCGACCTGGCGGCCGCCCTCGCCCGGGCCGAGGCCGAGGACCTCGTCGACGTGGCCTACGCCGTCACCGACAGCCCGGTCGGGCCACTCCTCGTGGCGGCCACGCCTGCGGGCCTGGTGCGCCTCGGCTTCCCGACCGAGGATCAGGACCAGCTGCTCGTCGACCTCGCCGAGCGCGTCAGCCCCCGGGTCCTCGAGGCGCCCGGCCGGCTCGACGAGGCCCGTCGCGAGCTGGACGAGTACTTCGACGGCCGCCGAGACCACTTCGACCTGCCCCTCGACTGGCAGCTGTCGCGCGGCTTCCGCAAGACCGTGCTCGAGCGCCTCCACGCCGACGTCTCCTACGGCCGAACGGTGAGCTACCTGGAGCTGGCGACCATGGTGGGCAACCCGAAGGCGAGCCGAGCCGTCGGCACGGCGATGGCCACCAACCCGATCCCCATCGTCGTCCCGTGCCATCGAGTGCTCCGCACCGGCGGCAACCTCGGCGGCTACGGCGGCGGCCTCGAGACGAAGGTCCGACTGCTGGAGCTCGAGTCTGGCGGTCACACCCTCTTCTGAACCGGTTTCTGTGTCGCCTTCTGCGCACCATCTGCGCAAAAGGCGACACAGATCCTGGTGGTCACCCGGCCGGGGCGAGCACCAAGGTTCCGTTGTGGCCGCCGAAACCGAAGCTGTTGCTCAGGGTGGGGCCGGGCTCCCAGGCCCGGGCCTCGCCCAGCACGAGGTCGATCTGGGGGAGCTCGGGGTCGACCTCGGTGGTGACCGCGGTGGGCGGGATGAGCTTCCGGCGCATCGACTCGACGACGGCGGCGGCCTCGATGGCGCCGGCAGCGCCGAGGCTGTGGCCGGTGACGCCCTTGATCGACGTGACCGCCGGACCCGGCGTGCCGAACAGCTTCGCCATCGCCTCCGCCTCGGCGGCGTCGTTGAGGGGCGTCGACGTGCCGTGGGCGTTCACGTGGACGATGTCGCCGGCGGTGAGGCCCGCCGATGCGATCGCGATCTCCATGCACGAGAGCGCGCCGCGGCCGCCGGGGGACGGCGCCGTGATGTGGTGCGCGTCGGCCGTGGACGCCCCGCCGAGGATCTCGGCGAGGATCGTCGCCCCGCGCGCTTCGGCCACCTCCCACGCTTCGAGGATGAACACGGCGGCGCCCTCCGCGATCACGAACCCGTCGCGCGTGGCTGAGAAGGGTTCGCTCACACCGCGAGACGACATCGCCGTCATGTTGGTGAAGCCGGCGAGGCTCGTGGGCGTCATCGCCGCTTCGCTGCCGCCCGCCGCCATCACGTCGCAGCGCCCGCTCGCGATCCACATCGCGGCGTCGACGAGCGCGTGGGTGCCGGCCGCGCACGCCGTGCTGACGGTCTGACACGGTCCCTGCCACCCCCAGCGCATGGACACGGTGGCGCTGGCGGCGTTCGGCATCATCATCGGGACGAGGAACGGGGACACGCGGCGCGGCCCCTTCTTGTCGAGGACGAGGATCTGCTCCTCGACCGTCGCGATGCCCCCGATCCCGGTGGCGATGAGCACGCCGCGGCGCAGCGGGTCGCCCTCGATCTCGCCGGCGCGCGCGAGCGCCTCGGTGGCGGCGCCGAGCGCCAGCTGCGTGAACCGGTCGGCGCGGCGCGCTTCCTTCGGGTTGTCGAACACCGACTCGGGATCGAAGTCCTTGACGCGACGCTCGCCCTCGGGCGGCGCGGAGTTGATCCCCTCCCAGAACGCGTCGATGCCGTTCCCGCAGGAGGAGAGGACCCCGATGCCCGTGACCGCGACCCGCCGGCCCACCATGGCCCTACGAGCTCCCGAGCTTCGATTCGACCATCGAGAGGGCCTGGCCGACGGTCTTGATGTCCTCCAGCTCCTCTTCCTCGACGGTGATGTCGAACTCGTCCTCGAGGGCCATCACGAGCTCGGCGAGGTCGAGGCTGTCGGCTTCGAGGTCGTCGGCGAAGCTGGCTTCCTTCGTGACCTTGTCGGCATCGACGGCCAGCACCTGCACGGCGAGGGCCTTGAACCGCTCGAAGGTGTCGCTCACGGGGTTGTCTCCTTGGTGGTCTTGAGATCTCGGGTCGAGAGGCTAGAAGCCCATGCCCAGTCCGCCATCAACGGGGATGACGGCGCCGGTGATGTAGGCGGCGGGCTCGGAGGCGAGGAAGGTGACGGCGGCGGCGACCTCGTCGATCGTGCCCACCCGACCCACGGGCACCTGGGCGCCCAGCGCCGCCCGCTTGTCGTCCGGCATCGAGTCCAGCATGTCCGTGGCGATCGGGCCCGGCGCCACCACGTTGGCCGTGATGCCCCGCGGGCCGTACTCCCTCGCGATCGACCGGGCGAGCCCGATGAGGCCGGCCTTGGACGCCGCGTAGTTCGCCTGCCCGGGTGCACCGATGTAGGCGCCCACCGACGACACGACGATGATCCGACCCCACCGGGCCCGCATCATCTTCGGCACCACGCGCTTGGCGAGGCGCCAGGTGGCGGTGAGGTTCGTGGCGACGACGGACTCGAAGTCGTCCTCGGACATGCGCACGAGGAGGCCGTCGCGGGTGATGCCGGCGTTGGCCACGAGCACCTCGACGGTGCCGAGCTGGTCCTCCACCTGCGTCACGGCGGCCTCGACCTGGTCGGGATCGGTGACGTCGCACTTCACGGTGAGCAGGCCGGGTTCGTCGACGGGGGTGGACGACGATGTGACGGCGACACGGTGCCCGGCCGCCGCGAAGGCGCGCGCGCACCCGAGGCCGATGCCCTTGCTGCCTCCCGTGATGAGGATCGTGCGTCGGGGCGGGGTGGCCTCGCCGGCCTCGGTCATGCCGCCCATTCGATCACGGCCGAGGCCCAGGACATGCCGGCACCGAACCCGATGAGCAGCACGAGGTCGCCAGGGCGCAGCCGTCCGGCGTCGGCGGCATCGACGAGGGCCATGGGGATCGAGGCCGCCGAGGTGTTGCCCACCGAGCCGAGGATGTCGGCCGTCAGCTCCTCGGGGATGCCGAGCTTGGTGCGCGCCGAGCTGATGATGCGCGAGTTCGCCTGGTGCGGGACGAAGAGGCTGAGCTGGTCGACGCCCACACCAGCGCGCTCGAGCGCCCGCTCGGCCGAGTCGACCATGATGCGGACGGCCCGCCGGAACACCTCCGGCCCGTCCATCTCGATGGTGCCGCCGACCTCGGCGTGCAGCAGGTGCCGCAGCGATCCGTCCGAGCCGAGGTCCCACCCGAGGATCCGTCCGGGGCCCGCACCCTGTTCGAGGACGACGGCCCCGGCACCGTCTCCGAACAGGATGGCGGTGGACCGGTCCTCCCAGTCGACGATGCGGGACATCGTCTCGGAGCCGACGAGCAGCACGCGCTGCATGCCCGCCCGGAGGAACCCGTCGGCGGCGACGAGCCCGTACACGAAGCCCGAGCAGGCGGCGTTGAGGTCGACGGCGCCGCCGGTGACGCCGAGGGCCTGCTGCACGACGCTGGCCGACGCCGGCATCGCCTCGTCGGGTGTGCACGTGCACAGGAGCACCAGGTCGACGTCGGCGCCCGACACGCCGGCGCGCGCCAGGGCCCGTTCCGACGCCTCGATGGCGAGGCCGGTGGTGGTGCCGCCGACGCGTCGCTCCCGGATCCCGGTGCGCTCGACGATCCAGTCGTCGCTGGTGTCCAACGTGCCCTCGAGGTCGGCGTTGGTGACGACCTTGTCGGGCATCGACGCGCCCCAGCCGGTGATGCGAGCGCTGCTGGCGGTCACGCGGACCATCCTGCCGGACGGGGGAGGGGTTGCGGTGCGGTGGGGGCGAGGCTCACGTAGCCGTCACGCCGTGCGCAGCCACGCCACCGGCTGGCTGCGCGTGAGGCGCTCGCCGGTCACCGCCAGCACGCCCTTGATCGTGCCGCGGAACGGTGAGCGGACCTCATGGCCGGCCACGTGGCCCACCACGCTGCCTCGCTCGATGTGCTGGCCCTCGTCGAGGTCGGCGGGGGTGAACACGCCGGCCGCCGGGCTCACGATCATCCGCTCGGCGGCGAAGAGGTGCTCACCGTCGTGGTGCTCGACGGCACCGACGGTGGCGGCCGCCTCCATGGCGTCGTCGAGGTGCGCTGGCTCCGACACGGCCTTGACGGTGGCGTCGGGTGCGCCCCGCTTGGCCATCCCGGTCAGGACGTTCCCGGGGCCGAGCTCGAGGAACACCGTGGTGCCGTCGGCGACCATGCGCTCGACCGACTCGCGCCAGCGCACCGGCGAGGTGAGCTGCTGGTCGAGGAGGTCGCGCCACTGGTCGGCGTGCTGGTGGGGGAGGGCGTCCACGTTGGCGACCACGGGCATCGACGCGTCGTCGAACTCGGTGGCGTGCAGCGCGGTGCGGAGGCGCTCTGCGGCCGGCGCCATGAACGGCGTGTGGAAGGCGCCGCCCACCGGGAGGGGGAGCACCTTGCGCGCGCCCCGGTCCTTCACGAGCTTGGTCGCCTCGGTGATGGCGTCGGGATCGCCCGCGATGACCACCTGCCCGGCGCCGTTGCTGTTGGCGACCCACACGTCCCCGGCGGCGGCCTCGCACGCGGCGGCGACGGCGTCGTCGTCGGCCCCGAGCACCGCGGCCATCGCGCCCGGCCGGGCGTCGGCGGCCGCCTGCATCGCCGAGCCCCGCTCGGTGACGAGTCGCACGCCGTCCTCGAGGCGGAGGGCGCCGACGGCGGTGAGCGCGCTGTACTCGCCCAGGCTGTGGCCGGCGGCGCGCGTCCCCCGCACCCCCAGCCGGCGCACGGCGTCGTGCACCACCAGGCTGAGCACGTAGGTGGACAGCTGCGCGTTCTCGGTGCGCTTGAGCTCGTCGGCGTCGGCATCGAGCAGCAGCGCGGCCACGTCGCGGCCGCTCGCCGCGGAGGCGTCGGCGACGATCGACCAGGAGGGGTGGTCGGCCCAGGGGCGGCCCATGCCGGGCTGCTGTGACCCCTGGCCGGGGAACGTGAAGGCGAGCATCAGGGCTCCGACCGGACCCCCATGCGCCCGGTTTCACATTCGGGGCAAGTTCCCTCTGGGTATCTTCATGCCCGCTCGTGAAGGGCGCTGCCGCCGCTGGGGTGCGCAGTACAGTCGCCTTCTTCGCCCCGATAGCCCAACCGGCAGAGGCGCGGCACTCAAACTGCCGTCAGTGTGGGTTCGACTCCCACTCGGGGCACTCGGAGGGAGGCGAGTCCCGGGGGACCTCAGCCGACGAGCTTGATCCCTGCGCCGTCGCACATCATGTCGTGCGCCTGGAGATCAGCGCCGGCGATGGCGACGCCGGCGGCCTTCAGCACCGGGTCCAGCACCGCGGTGCCGAGGTTGTTGAACACGTAGGCGAGCTGGTTGCGCAGGCTGACCTGGGCGGCGGCCGGCAGCGCCACGCCGCCCAGCGAGACCGACATCCCGGAGCCGAGGGTCGTGCCCATCGACGCGGACGTCCCGCCGGGCGCTCGCTGCCACGGCACGGGTGTCTGGAAGGGGGTGAAGGTGTGGCTGCTCGACCCTCCGAGCGCCGACACCTCGCCGGTCGCGGTGAGCGCGCCGTTCACGTTGAACCCGAGGAGCTGCAGGGGGGTCATGCCCAGCGCGACGAACACCGAGCTGTTCAGGAGGTTCAGACCGCCCTGGACGAGCACGCCCGGGGTCACGACCATCGTCCCGGCGGTGAGGTCGCCGGTGGAGCCGATGCGCACCCGGACGCCCGAGGTGACCACGCCGATGTCGGCCTCGCTGCCGGCCACCGGGTCGGCGCAGTCCAGGTCGGTGACGGAGCCCACGGCCCGGGCGGCCTCGACGATCAACGGGATGGTGACCGGGGCGGAGCTGCCGGTGAGCGGGAGCACCTGCAACCGGATGCTGAGGCGGACCTGGTTCGTCTCGAGCGGTAGGGAGCCCACGCTCATGTTGATCCCGTGGGCGATGCCCGACACGGTGTACTGGTCGACGCTGGCGCTGGCGACCCCCGGGATCGACGGCGCGAACTGGTACGAGATGAAGTTGTCGCCGTTGACGACCTGGGCGCCTCCGGCGAGGAAGTCGAGCACGTTCATCGACGCCTCGGCGGCTGCGTCGTCGCCGCCCGACTCGAACTTCATCACGTCACCGAGCTGCATGGTGTTGGTGCTGTCGACGCCCATCTGCGTGCGGAAGCGGCGGACCTGGGCGGCCCCGTTGGCGGCGTTCGGGTCGCCCTCCGCCGCCTGCTGATCGAGCGCGCTGGCCGTGGCGTCGAAGAACTGCCCGACCGTCATGCTGCTGTTCATCATGTCGTTCGGTGAGGCGAACCCGGCGTTGGCGGCGACGCGGCGCATGTCGACGTCGGCGGCGGCGAGGCCGCGGTACCCGACGAGGTCGAACCCCGCTGAGCCCGGGTTGGGCACCGTGGCCTCGAAGTGCGCCGCGAGCTGCGCGTTGAGGGCCCGGACGGTGGCATCGAGCGTCGCCGAGTTCGGGATGTTCGGTTGGAACCCGGCACCCACGGAGCCGAGGTCGAGGTTGACCGTGGGCTCGGGCAGCGCCGCGATCGCGGTGCGGATCACGCCCTTCTCGCCGGGCTGGAAGAAGTAGTCCGTGGTCCGCTGGGTGGTGATCTTGACGGCGTTGGGGACCTGGAAGCGGTCGTCCTCGCCGTTCTGGTCGCCGTCGCCGCCGACCATGTTGTAGAGCGGCTCGAAGGTGTCACCATCGCCGCCGGGCGTGATGACGCCCCACTGCAGACCGGTGATGCGCGGGAGGTGCGCGTCGCTGGGGGCCGCCGGCGGGACGTTGTTCTGGAAGTCGTTGCGCGCCGCGGACGCGTTCAGCGCGGTGACCGTCTGGGGGTCTGCGACCACGTCCTGGAGGGTCCGGCCCTCGACGACGCGGACCATGTCGAGCGCGACCACGTCGGCGCCCGCCTGGGCCAGACGGCGATCAGCGCGCTGCCGACCGAGGTCGACGGCGAACGAGGTCATCAGCACCAGCGTCCCGATCAGCAGGGCGACGATCGGCAGGGTGAGGCCGCGCTCGTCGCGCCAGCGTGACGCGCTCATCCGTTCGTCTTGGCCACGGACTTGGCGGACACGCAGTCCGGCGCGATCAGGCCTCCGATGACGGGGATCTGGCCGTAGAGCGGGGTCCCGGGGCTCGCCGGATCCTTGCCGGGCCCGCCGCAGTCGCCGTCGCCGTCGTAGTCGTAGTACAGCTCCACCGTCACGCAGCGGCCCGAGCCGTTGGTGCACGGTCCTTCGCTCACCTTGCACAGGGTCCCGGCCCGGCCGCAGCCCTGGCTCGACCACGTGCTGCCGCCGAACGACTCGACGGCCTCACCCAGCGCGGCCTGCGCGGCGGTCTCCACGTCGGTCTGCGTGGCGGGGAACTCGACGGCGCCGGCGCGGGCGCCCTCCGCCGCGGCGCGCGTGACGTCCTGCTTGAAGGAGAGGATCAGCCCGTAGTGGATGATCCCGAAGACGATGCTCAGCAGCAGCACGCTCACGAGGGCGAACTCGACGACCGCGGCGCCTCGATCGCCGCGCGCACGACCCTGCGCGCCCTGCTCCCTGCTGCCCCTCATCCCGTCTCCTGACCAGCGCTGCCCACCGCCGCGGGGCCCGCAACCTGCGCGCTTCGCGCGCTCACGGCTGAGGGACACCAAAGGGGCGGTTTGTCCATCACAGATATCGGCTACATCCGCTCCGAGCACCATGGCCTCATCGGGTGGTTTTCGGATGACCTGAAGTGACTAGTCATCCCTCCCGGCCGCCAGCGCGGAGAGGATGGCGCCGGCGCCGGGGTCGAGCGGCAGGTCGTCGACGAGCACGGGCAGCGCCTGCGACCAGTTGGGCCGCTCGTCGTCGGTGGTGCCGGGCTCGTTCGGGCGCGGCTCGACCTCGAGGAGGTCCTCGAGCGTGGCCAGGGCCAGGACCGACGGGCTCCGGCCGAGGTGGTGGTGCACCGCCTGGTCGATCTCGCCGAGGGGTCGACCCTCGAGCGGACCGACGAGCCGCTCGAGCCGCACGCGCATCGCGTCGGGGGCATCGCTGCCGTGCACCATGCCCGCGATGGTGGGGAGGTCGTGGGTGGTGGCCATCGCCAGGGACTGTGGCGGCCACCCCTCCGGCGGCTGCTCCTCGAACCACACGACCTTCGTCGACAAGATGCCGCGATCACGGAGCTCGTCGCGGAGCCCCTCCTCGACGGTGCCCAGGTCCTCGCCCACCACGATCGCTCCCGCGCGGGCGCTCTCGAGGGCGACGACCTCGAGCAGCTCGTGCCCGGCGAAGCGCACGTAGGCGCCGTCGCGGGGGCCACCGCCCTCCGGCACCCAGAACAGGCGGGTGAGCCCCATCACGTGGTCGATGCGGAGCCCGCCGCCCCGCACCATCGCGGCTCGGAGGAGGGAGGCGAGCGGGCGGTACCCGACGTCGCGGAGCCGCGACGGGATCCACGGGGGGAGCGCCCAGCTCTGCCCCTCCTGCTCGAACTCGTCCGGGGGGGCGCCGATGCTGAACCCGGGCGCGAGGAGGTCCTGCCAGATCCAGGCGTCGGCCCCCCCGGGATCGACGCCCACCGCCAGGTCCTGGATCAGGCGGACGCCCGCGCCGCTCGCCCGATCGAGCTGGTCCTCGACGAGGAGCTGCAGCCAGGAGTGGAACGCCACACGGTCGGCCAGCTCGTCGACCGCGCCGCGCACCGCCGGCGAGTCGGGGTGCCGGAGGTCGCTGGGCCACTCCCGCCAGTCCGGGCCGTGCACCTCCGCCAGCGCGCAGAAGCTGCCCCACCGCTCGAGCTCGTGCCCCTGCTGCCGCGCCCACTGCTCGGCCTCGCCTCGTTGCCCGCTCCCGAGGGACCCCCAGAGGTGCTCGAGGGCCTCGCGCTGGCGGGCCCAGCACTCGTCGCGGCGCACGAGCGGGTCGGCGAGGGCGGCCCGCGCCTGGTCCGCCAGCGAGCGGATCACCTCGTCCTGCGGACCGACCTCGTCCACGCGGATCAGCAACGGGCTGCGCCAGCGGCGGCTCGACGGGTAGTAGGGGCTGGTCGCGATCGGTGGCACCGGCGTGGGTGCGTGCAGGGGGCTGAGCGCCACGACCTGGCCACCGCGCTTCGCGACCCACTCCCCGACGGCGCGCACATCGGCCAGGTCGCCGATGCCCCAGCTGCGCGACGACCGCGCCGTGGGCACCTGCATCGTGACGCCCCACTCGCGCAGACCATCGGGGAGGTGGCACCGGCCGGGGCTCAGCAGGAGTGTGGTGGTGGGCCCGCCGTCGAGCGGCGCCAGCTCGTGGATGCCGAGGGGCAGGTCGGGAGGAAGGCGCTCGAGCTCGCCCGCGTCGGTGCCGTCCTCGAGCGTCAGACGGCACGGGCTGCGCAGCGGCTCCTCGGCTCCGGGGCGCACCGCCCACGTCGGGCGGTCGGACGGATCGCCCATCTCGGCGCGGATGGCGTCCACCGTCTCCTGCGGCACCTGGTGCCACTCGCCCTGGACGTCGTGCCACCCGTCGTCGATGCCCCACGCGTCAGTCGTCACTGTTCGGGACCGTGGCCGCGGCGCTCGTCGATGAACTGCTGCAGCGCGGCGACGTCGACCGTCTCGCACGTGCGCTTGTAGAGCCACGCCGTCGCGACCACCGGCGAGGGGAGGTCGGGGTTGGGCGCGAGGACGACACCGTCGCCCGCGAGCTCCTCGAGGCGCGCCATCTCGTCCTGGTCGAGGTCCGGGTCGTGCTGCACGAGGACGTCGCCGCGCTCCAGGATCCCGACCTGCACCGGGCGGGCGATCGGATCGTCCACCACACCCTCCACGGGTGGTGCGAGCTGGTGCGGCCCTGAGGTCGGCGGGTCGGACGTGTAGTGCACGTCGGTGTCGCTTCCCAGAACGTGGACGACGTAGGCAGGGTCCAGGGCCTCCCGCAGGATCGGTCCGCACGACGCGTCGCCGTCATCACCGCAGCCCGCCCCGAGGAGGGCTCCCGTGAACGCGACCGTCGCCACGAGGCGGCGGGCCCAGACGGTGACCATCGGGGCATCGTCGCAGATCTGTTCAGAACCGCCTCGCGCGTACACTGCCGCGGATGTCCCGGTCGCTCGTCGAACGCCGCCTCGCTGATGTCGGCGCGCGCCTCAAGCAGCTGCGCGAGGAGCTGGCCGTGTCCGACGAGCAGCTCGGGTTCCTGGCCGAGGCTGCCGACGACGCCCGCCTGCGCTCGCTGGTGTCGGAGACGCCGGTCGCCGACCGGGAGCACCAGGACGCCCAGCGTCACGCCGACGCCATGCAGCGCCACCGCGCCGACGTCCTCGAGCAGATCACCCGGCTCGAGCAGACCCAGGACGACCTGCTCGATCGCCTCATGGCCGAGACCGGCTCGTAGGAAGGGACCAGGTGACCACCCGCGTCGTCATCGCAGAAGACGAGGCCATCATCCGCCTCGACCTGAAGGAGACCCTCCAGGAGGAGGGCTACGAGGTCGTGGGGGAGACGGGTCGCGGCGACGAGGCCATCGAGCTCGTGCGCGACCTCGCACCCGACCTCGCCATCCTCGACATCAAGATGCCGGGCCTCGACGGCCTCGCCGCCGCGCGCGAGATCAGCGCCGAGCGCCAAGCCGCCGTGCTGATCCTCACGGCGTTCAGCCAGCGCGACCTGATCGAGCAGGCGCGCGATGCCGGCGCCCTCGCCTACCTGGTGAAGCCCTTCCAGAAGTCGGAGCTCATCCCCGCCGTGGAGGTCGCGCTGGGACGCTTCCGCGAGATGCAGGCGCTCTTCGACCAGAACACCACGCTCGAGGAGCAGCTCGAGACGCGCAAGGTTGTCGACCGCGCCAAGGGCCTCCTCATGGACGGCCACGGGCTCTCCGAGTCCGAGGCGTTCTCCTGGATCCAGAAGCGCGCCATGCAGGACCGGCGGACGATGCGCGCCGTGGCCGATGAGGTGATCGCGGGCGACCTGGCGCCTGAGGCGTAGGCACTCGAAGGCCGCACCAGGTGCCGCGCACCGTCCTCCTCATCGACGGCAACTCGCTGACGTACCGCGCGTTCTTCGCGCTGCCCACCGACCTCGCGACGGCCTCGGGCCAGGTCACCAACGCCGTGTTCGGGTTCACGTCGATGTTGATCAACATCATCCGCGACCACCCGCACGACGGCATCGCGGTCGCCCTCGACCGCCCGGAGCCCACCTTCCGGCACGAGCGGATCCCCACCTACAAGGGGAACCGCGACTCGGCTCCCGACATCCTCCGCCAGCAGATGGGGCTGGTGCGCCAGGTCATCGAGTCGCTCGGCATCCCGATCTTCGAGGTGGCGGGGGTGGAGGCGGACGACGTGATCGCGACGTTGGCCACGCAGGGTCGCGACGCCGGCGTCGACGTCATCGTCGTCACCGGTGACCGCGACGCCTACCAGCTCGTCGAGGATCCCCACATCAAGGTCCTCTACAACAAGCGCGGCGTGTCCGACTACGCGCTCTACGACGAGGCCGGGATCCAGGAGCGCACCGGCGTGACCCCCGCGTTGTACCCCCAGTACGCCGCGCTGCGCGGCGACCCGAGCGACAACCTCCCGGGGGTGCCCGGGGTGGGGGAGAAGACCGCGGCGAAGCTGATCACCACCTACGGAGGCCTCGACGGCATCTTCGAGCACGTCGAGGAGCAGACGCCGAAGCTCCGGGCGAACCTCGCCGCCCACGAGGCCGACGTCCGCCAGAACCACGAGGTGATGGTGCTGGTGCGCGACGTGGAGCTCGACCAGGGGATCGACGACCTCGTGTTCGACCCCGCGGCCATGGACGTGGCCGAGGTCCGCCGGCTCTTCGAGTTCCTCGAGTTCAACACCTTGTTCGACCGGCTGGCCGAGGCGATCCAGACCGACCTCGGACCCTCCGCCGCCGAGGCCGAGGTGCTCGAGGCCGAGGTCGAGGTGATCGCCGACGCCGCCGTCGCCGCCAAGGTGCTCGCGCAGCTGGCGGGCGACACCACCCCCCTGGCCATCGCCGGGGCCTGGGCCGGTGCCGAGGGGCGCTCGGAGCTCGAGGGCATCGCGCTGGTGCGAGCGCCCGCCGACGGCGACGTGGTGTGGATCCCGGGCGCGCTCCTCACCGATGCGGCCGTGCGGGCCGCGCTCGCCGCGCTGGCCGGCCCCGACGGGCGCCCGCTCGCCGCCCACCAGGCCAAGCCGCTGGTGCGGGCCCTCACCGGGCTCGACGTGGACGTGCGGAGCCTCGCCCTCGACACCGCGCTGGCGGCGTACCTCCTCGACCCCGCCGAGAGCCGCTACCTGCTCGAGGAGCTCGTGGTCCGCTACGCCGGCGCCCGGATCCCTGACGGCGACGCCGCCGCCGAGGGCCAGCTCGACCTGGAGGGATCCGCCACGCCCACCTCCACGGCCACGGCCCGCCGAGCGCTGGCCGTCGACCGCCTGGTCGAGCCGCTGCTCGCCGCCCTCGACGCGCAGGGCCTGCGGAAGCTCAACGACGAGATCGAGGTGCCGCTGGTCGGGGTGCTCGCCCGGATGGAGGACGTGGGCGTCGCGGTGGACCGCGCCGAGCTGCAGCGCCTCCGTGATCGGCTGGTCGCCGACGTCGAGCGGCATCGTGCCGCGATCGTCGACGCGGCGGGCCGCGACTTCAACGTGAACTCCACGCTGCAGCTGCGCGAGGTGCTCTTCGACGAGCTCGGGCTCGCGCCCCAGAAGAAGACGAAGACGGGCTTCTCCACCGATGCCGCGAGCCTCGAGAAGCTGGCCGGGCAGCACCCGATCATCGACCACCTGCTCGCGTACCGCGAGGTCGAGAAGCTCCGGTCCACCTACGGCGACGGGTTGCTGCAGGAGGTCGCGCCCGACGGTCGGATCCACGCCACCTTCAACCAGACCGTGGCGCGCACCGGTCGCCTCTCGTCCGACCAGCCCAACCTGCACAACATCCCGGTCCGCTCGGAGCTGGGTCGCGAGTTCCGCAAGGCGTTCGTCCCCGCCGACGGCTGCGAGCTGCTGGTCGCCGACTACAACCAGATCGAGCTGCGCTGCATCGCCCACCTCGCCGAAGACCCGGGGCTGATCGACAGCTTCGAGTCGCGCCGCGACATCCACACCGAGACGGCGTCACGGGTGTTCGGCGTCGGCGCCGCCGACGTCACGATCGAGATGCGGTCGAAGGCGAAGATGGTCTCCTACGGCCTGGCGTACGGGATGGAGGCCTACGGGCTCGGCCAGCGGCTCAACATCCCCACCGAGGAGGCCGCCGAGATCCTCGACGCCTACTTCGTGGCGTTCCCCGCCGTGAAGGCCTACATGGAGCGCACGGTGGCCGAGGCTCGCGAGCGCGGGTACACGGAGACGCTCTTCGGCCGGCGC
>JBJMHD010000082.1:0-8668 GCA_045807565.1 Acidimicrobiales bacterium
CGACGCTCGCAGCACGCATCAGGCGCCGAAGGCGGCTGGCTTCGCCACGCCGCCGGGAGGCACGTGCGGAGAGCGGGAGGAGCGAAGCGACGCTCGCAGCACGCATCAGGCGCCGAAGGCGGCTGGCTTCGCCACGCCGCCGGGAGGCACGTGCGGAGAGCGGGAGGAGCGAAGCGACGCTCGGAGCACGCATCAGCTCAGGTGACGCAGACAGCCGCGAGGCTCGCCACCGCGGTGGTGCGGCGGTGCTCGCGGAGGACGTGCAGGTCCCGCCCGTTCGTGAGGTAGCAGAACGACAGGCCGGTGGCGGGGTCCGCCCAGGCGACCTGGCCCGCCGCGCCGTTGTGCCCGAAGGCGGCGGGGGACACCGTCCGCCCGAGCCCACGGATGTTCGATCGACCGTCGTCTCCGGCCACGATGAGCCCCCGGGTCCGGTTGGCTGGGGTGCGGAGCAAGGGGTCGGGGAGGGTGTTGCGCACCACGCCGGTGGCGTCGGCGAGCACCTCGGGATCCCACAACCCCTTCGGATCGTGCAGGAGCGCCTGGTAGAAGAGCGCCACGTCGGCGGCGTTCGAGATGCCGCCTCCGCCCGGCAGGCCCACGGCGCGGGCGGCGGGCGTGTTGAGGTTCATGAGCGCTTCGTCGGTGACCTCGCCCACGGGGATCTCGCGGATCCCCATCGCGGCCTCGAGCTCGTCGGGCGTGGCGGGCTCACCGCAGAGCACGAGGTCGGCGATGCCCGTCTGCTCCGCCGGACGAGGGCCCAGGAGGAAGCTGGTGAGGCCCAGCGGCTCGAGCACGCGGGTCCGGAGGGCGTCGGTGTGATCGTCGCCGGTGACGGCGTGGACGATCTCGGCGAGCACCCAGTGCGCCGAGGTGGGGTGGTACTCGTAGCGGGTCCCCACCGGCCAGTTCAGCCGCCACGACGCGAAGGCCTCGCGTCGGCCCTCGTGCGTGTCCCACAGGGGAGGACCAAGCGGTGCGTACGGGAACCCGGCGGTGTGCTGGAGGACGTGATCGAGGGTGATCTCGTCCTTGCCGTTGGACCCGAACTCGGGGATGAGGTCGGCGACCCGCTGGTCCGGCGTGACCTTGCCCTCGCCGAGGAGCTGCCAGATGAGCGAGGCGACGAAGGGCTTCGTGGCCGAGAAGATCGTGTACCGGGTGTCGGGCGTGGCCTCGCCGAAGGCCTCGTGCACCAGCACCTGCCCGTCCAGGGCCAAGGCGACCTGGCAGGAAGGCAGCAGCCCGGTGTCGACGTCGCGGCGCGCGCGCTCGAGCAGCGCATCCACCGCACCTCGGTCAAGGGTGGTCATGGCGGGGCAACCTAGTCCCGTAGGTTGTGGGCATGGCCGTCACTGGGGTCGCGCCGGAGCCGCCGCTCCCACGGGGCGAGCGCATCGAGCTCGACGGGCGCGGGCGCACCTTCGCCCGTGTCGTCGATGGCCCGCCAGGGGCACCCACCGTCGTCCTGCTGCACGGCTGGATCGCGAGCGGCGGCCTGAACTGGTTCACCGCGTTCGAGCCCCTCTCACAGCGCTACCGGGTGATCGCACCGGACCTGCGCGGCCACGGGCGGGGCATCCGGTCGCGTCGCCGCTTCCGGCTGGCCGACTGCGCCGACGACGTCGCCGCGCTGCTCGACCACCTCGGCGCGCAGCCCGCGATCGTGGTGGGCTACTCGATGGGCGGCCCCGTCGCGCAGCTGCTGTGGCGGCGCCACCCCGACAAGGTCGCAGGACTGGTCCTCTGCGCCACGTCGTACCGGTTCGTACGGGGCGCCCGGGAGCGCGTCATCTTCGGCACGATGATGATGACGGCCGCGAGCACCACCCGCACCGGTCTGTACCTCAGCCGATCGTCGCAGCTGTGGACCCGCTTCGTCCCCCGGGTCGCCGCCGCCCGGCCCACGAGCCTCCGCACGTGGGCCGCCGGCGAGATGCGGCGCCACGACGCCGTGAAGCTCATGGAGGCGGGGCAGGCGATCGGCAGCTACAACGCGCGGCGCTGGATCGGTGAGATCGACGTTCCCACCACCGTGCTGGTCACCGAGCGCGATCGCGCCATCGGCCCGCGCGAGCAGCTGAAGATGGCCGCCGCGATCCCCGGCTCCGTCGTCCACCCGATCGACGACGGTCACGTGGCCTGCGCCAAGCGGGAGTTCGGCCCCGCGCTCGTCCGAGCCGTCGACTCCGTCCACGGTCGGATCCTTCGCCTGGCCGGCTGAGGGCCCCGCCGTTGGGACCCCTCCGCGGGATCCGCGTGCTGGAGGTGGCGGGCATCGGCCCGGGCCCGTTCTGCGCGATGGTCCTCGCCGACCTCGGCGCCGACGTGATCCGCATCGACCGGCTTGGCGACACCGGGCGCGACCCGGCCAGCGCGCGCTTCGACGTGCTGGCGAGGGGACGCCGATCGATCGCGGTCGACCTGAAGAGCCCGGGTGGCGCGGCGCTGATGCTCCGGCTGGTGGAGCAGGCCGATGCGCTCCTCGAGGGCTTCCGGCCCGGTGTCGCAGAGCGCCTCGGCATCGGGCCGGTGCCGTGCCTCGAGCTCAACCCCCGCCTCGTGTACGGCCGGATGACCGGGTGGGGCCAGGACGGCCCGCTGGCCGATGCCGCTGGGCACGACCTCACCTACGCGGCGGTGGCCGGCGCGCTGGCTCACATCGGCCGCGCCGGGCAGCCGCCCACGCCGCCTCTGAACCTCGTCGCCGACTTCGGCGGAGGCGGGATGCTCCTCGCCGTCGGCCTGCTGGCGGGGTTGCTGCACGCGAAGGCGACGGGCGAGGGACAGGTGGTGGACGCGGCGATGGTGGACGGCACGGCGTTGCTGATGGCGCCGTTCTACGGCGCCAGTGCGATGGGGTTCTGGTCCGACGAGCGAGGCACGAACCTCCTCGACTCCGGCGCGCCCTACTACGACGTGTACCGCTGCGCCGACGGACTGGAGCTGGGCGTGGCGGCGATCGAGCCGCAGTTCTTCTCGGCCCTCCTGGAGGTGCTCGAGCTCGATCCGGTCGGCCTCCCCGGCCAGGACGACCGCGACCGCTGGGCGGAGCTCCGGCAGGCGATCGGCACGATGGTGGCGTCGCGGCCGCGCGCCGAGTGGCTCGCTCGTGCCGAGGGCACCGACGCGTGCCTCGCGCCGGTGCTCACCATGCGCGAGGCGGCCCAGCATCCGCACGTGCGGGCACGCGGCACGGTCACCGAGCGCGACGGAGTGCCCCAACCGGCACCGGCGCCTCGGTTCTCGGCGACGCCCCCCGCGCTGGACCGCGGGCCGTGCGTGCCGGGGCAGCACACCGACGAGGTGCTGGCGGAGCACGGGTTCGACCGAGCCGCCATCGACGACCTCCGGCGGAGGGGGACCGTGGCCTAGCGGCCGGTGCGCTTCCCTCGCCACCACCACGGTAACCCGCGGCGGGGGGCTTGCCGCAAGCGACCCCGTCGTGGTGACGATTGTCCGGATGACCGACCATGCCGTGGTGATCGCCGGGGGCGGACCGACGGGGATGATGCTCGCCGCCGAGCTCGCGCTGGCGGACGTCGACTGCGTGATCGTCGAGCGGAGGACCAGTCAGGACCTCGACGGCTCTCGAGCCGGAGGCCTGCACTCGCGCACGATCGAGGTGCTCGACCAGCGGGGTGTCGCCGAGCGGTTCCTGTCAGCGGGGCAGGTGGCGCAGGTGGCGGGGTTCGCGCTGATCTCCCTCGACATCAGCGACTTCCCGTCGCGCCACCCCTATGGCCTCGCCCTCTGGCAGAAGGACGTCGAGCGCATCATGGCGGGATGGGTCGAGGAGCTCGAGGTGCCGACCCTCCGAGGTCAGGAGGTTCTGGGGTTCACGGAGGACGAGGCCGGGCTCACCGTCGAGGTGTCGGGCGGCTCGACGTTGCGAGCGCGGTACCTCGTGGGGTGCGACGGCGGCCGTAGCACGGTGCGCAAGGCGGCCGGCATCGACTTCCCGGGCTTGGACCCGTCCACCAGCTGGATGATCGCCGAGGTGGAGATGGACGGTGAGCCCGAGCTCGGGTTCCGACGCGACAGCACGGGCCAGCACGCCATCGGCCAGCGACCGGGGGAGGGCGTGCGCGTCGTCCTCACCGAGCCCGACGTCGCCAACGACGGCGAGCCCACCATCGACGAGCTCCGTGGCGCGCTCATCCGCATCTACGGCTCCGACTTCGGCCTGCGCAGCGCGAGCTGGATCTCTCGCTTCACCGACATGTCCAGGCAAGCGGCCGCCTACCGCCAGGGCCGGGTGCTGCTGGCGGGCGACGCCGCCCACATCCACCCGCCTCAAGGCGGACAGGGCCTCAACATCGGTGTGCAGGACGCCGTGAACCTCGGCTGGAAGCTCGGCCAGGTCGTCGGCGGCACCTCACCGGAGGACCTGCTCGACACCTACCACGCCGAGCGCCACCCGGTGGGAGCGCGGCTCCTCCGCAACACCATGGCGCAGGTCGCGCTCAGCACGCCCGACGACCGCCATCCCGCGCTGCGCGAGATCGTGAACGAGCTGCTGGCCATGGACGAGCCGCGGCGGCGCGTGGCCGGGATGATGTCCGGGTTGGACGTCCGCTACGCGCTCGGTGACGGGCACCCGCTGGTCGGCTGGCGCGTGCCCGACCTCGACCTGCGGACCGCGGAGGGCGACACCCGCGTGTTCGAGCTGCTGCAGGATGCTCGTCCCGTGCTGCTGGTCCTCTCGGGGTCCGAGCTCGGCGTCGACCTCGCCCCGTGGGCCGATCGGGTCTGGCAGGTGCACGCCACCACCGAGGGGCCTTGGGAGCTGCCGGTGGTGGGCGAGGTGCCCGCACCCGATGCCGTGCTCGTACGTCCCGACGGCCACGTGGCCTGGGCGGGGGAGCTCACCGACCCGGAGCTGCCCCGGGCGATGTCCAGGTGGTTCGGTCCGGCCTCGGCGGCCTGATCAGACGAGCGTCAGTACGGCTCGCAGAGCTTGCACGGGGTGAGGCCGTCGTCGGCGTCGACCTCGCGCAGGTCTGTCTTGCCCGCGACGACGGCGCAACCGGGCACGTGGGCCATCGTGCCGCGCTGCGTGGCCACCAAGACCACCGCATCGGGCACGTGGCCGTTCGCCGCGGTCGGCGCACCGACCCGTCCCTCGCTCTGCCGGACGATCTCGTCCTGGAGGCGTTGGATCGCTTCGAGCATCGCCACCGACTGGATCCGGTGCTCCTTCACCAGCTGGGTCAGCCAGTGCGCGAAGTAGAAGAAGGCGCCCAGGAACACCAGCGCGAGCCCGAAGATGCCGCCGGAGATCAGGTAGGAGTTCTGCTCGAAGACGTACGGGGTGTTGGCCGCCCCGAGGTAGCCGAGGAGGACGATCACCAGCCCGAGCGGCGCGATGATGCCGGCCAGCACGAGCAGGATCCGCTCGCTCAGCTGGATCGACGCGCCACCGACGCGAAGCGTGCGGACACCGTCGGAGAAGCGATGGTCCCGCTGCTGCTGCTCCTGGGTCGAGAGCTGGTGCGCCACCACCGGCACCACGGACGCCTCCAGGTCAGCGGCCTCGGCCGCCACGGCCTCGTGGGCCTCGCGGGCCTCGTGGCCGCTGGGCACCTCGTCCCCGGTCGCAGTGAGGGGGGTGGTTCGCTTCATCGTGATCACGTCAGTCTCTCAGGCGGTGGGTCGTAGATGTCGGGACGGTCATGGCCCGTCGGGCACGACGTGGACACGGGGGCGAGCACGTTGTCGGCCAGCTTCGTGCTCCCCATGCCGAAGAGCGGCGACAGGACCAGCGCCAGGGCCACGAGGGCAGCCGGGAGCGCCCCGCTGAGCGCCGCTGATGCGTCGGTCCCGGAACCCGCGCCGGCCGCGCCCGGTGCAGCGATCGCGGGCGTCGGGGTGCTGAAGCCCGGGTCGCCGAGCGACGTCGAACCGGGGACGGTGACGCCCGGGTCGGCGATCGGGACGTCGATCACCGGGATGTCGATCGCTGGGAAGGGAGGGGTGGCCAGCGAGGTGACCGACGCCGGCGCGATGCCGATGGCGGTGAAGTGGTTCTCGGTGAAGAACGTGATCGGGTTGGAGAGCGGCCCCAGGTTCGGCTTGAGCTCGGAGGGGATCGCGTCCAGCAGCTGCCCGAGGGCCTCCTGGTCGCGTCCGTAGTAGTCGAAGCCAACGAGCAGCCCGCTGGAGCTGAGGGACGCGGCGCCCGTGCCGCTGTCCACCGTCTCGGGCTCCACGATGCTGACGTGGATCCCCGCCATGGCCAAGGCCTTGTCGAGCTGCGGCTCGGCCTGGCCGAACGCGTCCTGCAGCGCCTTCTGGATCGGTGAGAGCGCCTGGCCGGCCGGTGGCACCACCGGTGCGAGCACGCCACCGAGCGGCTCCGCGGGGCCCGTGGCCGGCGGCGCCTCCTTCAGCACGAAGCCGTCGTCGGTGAGGGAGGCGTCGAGGCCGAGGAACTTCACCCCGTTCGCCACCGTCCCCCCGGACGCCGAGCCGGCGTTGCCGTCGTGGACCGCGACGAGGTCGGTGACCACCGAGTCGATGGTGATGACACCACCGAGCAGGACGACGTCGTTGGCCACGACCCTGGTGCGGCTCACGGCCTTCCCGTCCTCGATGACGGTGCGCGCCGCGGAGCGCACGCTGCCGACGTCGAGGATGGGCGGGGCGGTGGTCGCCGGGTAGCTGGCGACCGAGTCCACACCGAGCTGGTTGGTGGTGACGCGCTGCGCGGTGCCGCCCGGCTGCTCCGCCCCGGACTCCGTTGGTCCGGTGGGGTAGAACGCCTCCTCCTTGATGGGGTACGGGGGCGTGTCGCTCCCACCCCCGGCCTGCTCGGCGAGCGACGGCAGGTTCACGATCACGCCGCCCGGATACGCCAACGAGGCGACGCCGTAGCCGATCGGGCCGGACGTGAAGCGAGCCATGGACTCGGGCATGCCGAGGTCGAGGACCGGCGAGCCGCCGGGGAGCATGCCCTCGATCTCGTAGCGGACGCGCATCCCCTGGCCGCGCGCCTCGAGGCTGTACGACCCGAACAGCTCCTCACCCGTCGGGCCGCTGGGCGTCTCCTGGGCGTGCGCATCGGCACCGCCGCCCAGCCCGAGGACCGCGGTGGCACCCATGAGGAGCGCGAGCGGGCGACGAGGATCACGCCACCGCATCGAGCACCTCGCGTGCCGGAGGGCGAGCGTCGGGGGACGGGGCGCGCTCGGGCGTGGGCGTGGGGGTGGGACTCGGCCGGGCCGGACGTCGGAACGAGGAGAAGAGGAGACCCGCCATCCCGTTCGGCTGCTTGCCGAGGGCCACCGCGGTGACGGCGATGGCGGCGAAGACGAGCCCGGAGAACTCCGGTGCCTCCGACTGCACCAGCGGGAGAGCCGCGAAGAGCGCGCCGCCGAGGAGCGCACCCGTGATCGTGGTGATGCCGCCGACGAACGCGAACAGGAAGAGCAGCACGTTGAAGAGGGGCTCGAACTGGAGCTGGCTGGCGCTGAAGCCCAAGCCGCCGTAGAGCGCGCCCGCCAGGCCGGCGATGGCCGAGGAGAGGGCGAAGACGGCGAGCTTCGTCCGACGCACGTCGAGACCGAGGGTGGCGCACGCCGCCTGGCTGTCGCGCATCGCCGCCAGCCGGCGGCCGAACGGCCCGCGTCGCAGCGCCAGCACACCGATCGCCACGAGCGCGAAGGCCAGGGCGCACAGCGTGGCGAACGCCCGGTTGCCCTCGAACGACACGCCGAACAGCTCGAGGCGACCGACGGTGACCGGGCCGGAGCCGTAGGTGCGGGGATCCTGGAAGATCACGTCGCGCGCCACCTGCCCGAGCGCGAAGGTGACGAGCGCCAGGTAGAGGCCTTGGAGCCGGAGGGCGGGGAGGGCGGTGATGATCCCCACCGGCACGGCGATGGCGGCGGCGGCCGCCATGCCGGCCAGGCTGTCACCGCCCGCGACCTTGCCCATCGCCAGCGCCCCGAGGCCGAAGAACACGTACTGGGCGAGGGAGATCTGGCCGGAGTAGCCGGTGAGCACCACGAGCGAGAGCAGGAGGACGCCGTACACCAGCGCCAGGGTGAGGTCGCCGAGGTAGTCGCCCGACACGCTGGCGAGGATCGCGATGGCGGGGATGAACACCGCGGCGCGCACGAGCGTGGCGGGAAGGGTGGGGACCGCTGGCGTGTCGCGGCTCACGACCCGCCCCACGGCGAGCTTCGCCTCTGGGAGGGCCAGCAGCACCAGGAACAGGAAGATCCCCGGAAGGCCGACCTGGAAGTGGGACCACAGCGGCGTGTCCGGGAAGCCGATCCGCGCGTACACCTGGAGGAGGCCGAGCACGATGGCACCGACGAAGGTGAGCGGGAGGCTCTTGAGCCGGCCGAACACCGCCGCGCCGTAGGCGGAGAGGACGAAGAAGGTGAGGGTTACCGCGTCCAAGCGCCCGGCGGTGGGGGCGTAGAGCACACCGGCGAGCGCGGCCAGCACCGACCCCAGGATCCAGCTCGTCCGGGCGATCGCGATCGGGGGTGCACCGGTGAGCGCCGCCAGGTCGGCGTTGTCGACCACGGCGCGCATCGCGACCCCCGTGCGGGTGGCCTTGAGCAGATACCGCAGGCCGACCGCGACGCCGAGCGCGGTCACGAGGAACGCGACCTCGTCCCAGTCCATGTTGGCCCCGACGATCGACACCGTG
>JBJMHD010000083.1:0-7651 GCA_045807565.1 Acidimicrobiales bacterium
CGGAGCCTTCGCCATGGGAAGCAACGCTAGACGCCTTACGTTGGTAGTCCCGTGAGACGGTATGACCTGACGCGCGAGGACCTCGCAGGGCTGGTCGCCCGGCTCGGTGAGCCCGCCTACCGGGCCGGACAGCTGTGGGACGGGCTGCACGCCGACCCCTCCGCACCGGAGCCGTCGGCGCTCACGAACCTGCCCAAGGCGCTGCGGGCGCGGCTGGCGGAGGAGCCGGCGCTGCGGCCGGCGCTGGCGCTCGCCCACGAGTCGGCGTCCGAGGGCGGCGACACCGTGAAGTGGCTCTGGACGCTCGACGACGGACGCCAGGTCGAGACCGTCCTCATGCACTACCCCGACCGGTCGACGGTGTGCATCTCGTCGCAGGCGGGCTGCGCCATGGGCTGCGGGTTCTGCGCCACCGGCCAGGCCGGGTTCGACCGGCACCTGAGCGCCGGCGAGATCGTCGAGCAGGTGGTGCGCGCCGCCCGCCGGGCCCACGAGGACGGCCGGCGCCTCTCGAACGTGGTGTTCATGGGCATGGGCGAGCCCCTCGCCAACTACGACCCCACCTGGGGGGCGATCGAGCGGCTTCACGCCGACGTCGGCCTGTCGGCCCGCCACCTCACCGTGTCCACCGTGGGCATCGTGCCCGGCATCCGACGGCTGGCGACCGAGGCGCTCCCGGTGAACCTGGCGGTGTCGCTCCACGCCGCCGACGACGAGCTCCGCAACGAGCTGGTGCCGATCAACCGGCGCTACCCGTTGAGCACGCTGATGGACGCCTGCGCCGGCTACCTGCTCGCCAAGGGACGCCGCCTGTCGTTCGAGTGGGCGCTGATCGACGGCGTGAACGACCGACCGCAGGACGCGCAGCGGCTCGTCGAACGATCGCGGAGCCTGCCGCTCCCCGCCCACGTGAACCTGATCCCGCTCAACCCCACGCCTGGGTACGCCGTGCGGGGCTCGCCGGCGAGGCGCGTTCGCGAGTTCCGTGACGAGCTCCGCGCCGGCGGCGTGAACGCCACCGTGCGCCGTACGCGGGGCACCGACATCGACGCCGCCTGCGGCCAGCTGCGGGCGTCGCACGAGGTGACGTTGCAGGTCAGCGCACGAGGACGGTGATGCGGCCGCGGGCGCGGATGCAGCTCGAGAGGTGCTCACCCGCCTCGACCGTGGCGTCTCCCCACACCACGCAACGGTCGAGCGTCCCCTCCACCACCGCGCCGGGCTCCACGACGCTCGCACCACCGCTGGCCCGCAGGTTCGCCTCCAGGTAGTCGCGCGGCGTACCGCAGTCGACGAAGGGCCCGTCGTGGCGGACCACCTCGAGCCGACCCTCGTCGACCGCCTGCCGCCACGACGCCTCGTAGAGCCCCGACGGCTCAGGCTCGAGGCGATCCACCTCCGTCCACGGCATCAGGGCGCCGGCGATGGCGCTGTCGGGCCGCAGCTCGTCTGCGCCCGGGACGAGGATGCGGACCCGCTCGCCGTCCCACCCGGCGGCGAAGTCCGCCAGCGAGCCGGGGCACCAGGCGTCCGCGTTCACGACGAGCGTGCCCCTCCCTGCGATCCACGGCCGGAGCCGACCGAGCGCACCCGCCGTGCCCAGCGCCTCGCCCTCCTCGATCGAGCGGTGCACGTCGCCGGCGAGGTGGCGGTCGAGCATCCGCCGGCCGTGGTGCAGGTTGACCGCCACCTCCTCGACGGCCGGTCGGACGCGGTCGAGGGCGAGGTCGACGAGGGGCACGTTCCCCACGGGGCACAGGGCCTTCGGGCGCAGCCGGGTGAGCGGTCGCAGGCGCGTGCCGCGCCCGGCCGCCAGCACCACACCCACCAGCTCGTCCATCGAAGCGGCATCCTCGCGCGCCCACCGCTGCCGTCGGGGACGATCCGGGGCATGATCCTGGGCATGACGACCACCGTCGACGGCATCGCCGGGCTCAAGGAGCTCGTCGGCCAGCACCTCGGGTACAGCGACCACATGGAGATCACCCAGGAGCGGGTGAACCTCTTCGCCGACGCCACCGGTGACCACCAGTGGATCCACGTGGACGTCGAGCGGGCCAACCGGGAGAGCCCGTTCGGCGGCCCGATCGCCCACGGGTACCTCACGCTGTCGCTCGGCCCCGTCCTCGTCCCGCAGGTCGTGCGGGTCGACGGCGTGAAGATGGCCGTGAACTACGGCTGCGAGAAGGTCCGGTTCCCGTCTCCGGTGCCGGTGGGCTCGAACCTGCGGGTGGGGGTCGAGCTGCTCGACGTCACCGACATCCCCGGCGGCGCGCAGGTGGTCATGCGCTTCACCTTCGAGTGCGAAGGCGCGGCGAAGCCGAGCTGCGTGAGCGAGAACGTGTTCCGCTACTACGAGTGAGGAACGAGCTCGCCGCTACCTGAGGGAGGGCACGACCTTCTCGGCGAAGAGCCGCACCGTCTCCGTGTCGGGGTAGTCGCTGCACCAGGGGTAGAAGCCGGTGCAGCCGAGGTCGATGTACGCCTGGATCTTCTCGGCCACCTGCTCCGGTGTCCCCACGAGGTTGCCCTCCCGCCAGCTCTCGACGGGCTCGCCCCACATGGAGCGCGTGCCGCCGGCCTCGATCTCGGCCTCGTCCTCGCGGAGGAACAGCTCGCCGCTGATCGTCTTCTGGATCTCGTCGTAGTCGCGGCCCACGTCCTTGCAGTGGCCCTTCAGCACCTCGGCCTTGTGCGACCACTCGTGCAGCTTCCCGCCGAAGTTCGACGCGTCGGCGTGCCGGGCGACCACGCGCAGCGTGAGCTGCTCGCCTCCCCCACCGATGAGGATCTGCGGGTGGGGCTGCTGCACCGGCTTGGGGTCGCACTGGGCGCCCTCGAGGTGGAAGTGCTCGCCGTCGTAGCTGAAGTCGGGCTCGCTCCACATGCCCTTCACGATCTCGACGGTCTCGCGCAGCACCGCGATGCGCTCGGACGGCTTGAGGAACGGGTAGTCGTAGCCCTTGAACTCGTGCTCGTACCACCCCGCGCCGATGCCCCAGATGAGGCGGCCGCCGGAGATCACGTCGATGTTCGAGGTGATCTTGGCCAGCAACGACGGCGTGCGGTACGGCGCGCACCCCACCATCTGCCCCAGCTTGATGCGGCTGGTGACCTGGCTGATCGCCGCCACGGTGGTCCAGCACTCGAACATCGTCTCGTGGGCCGGGCGGGGGACGTTGTGGAAGTGGTCGTAGACCCACAGCGAGTCGAGGCCCAGGTCCTCGGCGAGCTTGGCGACCTCGACCGCCTTGGCCCACTTGGCCTGGGGGTCCTCGATGGACGCCAGCTCCATCTTCCAGCCCTGGGGGACGAACACGCCGAAGGTGAGGTCATGTGCCATGTGCCCTGCCTATCAGCGATCCCGCGGCGGCGTCAGTCGTCGTCGGCGGCCTTCAGGGCTCCCGCGATGTGGGGATCGAGCGTCCACTCCGACTCGGGCCGGTGGTGCTCGCGGGTCCACGCCACGGTGAGCGGATCGCTGCCCGCCATCTCGAGGAGGTCGCCACCGATCTCATCGTGCTGGAGGTAGAGACCGACCTTCCGGGCGTAGCCCCGCTGCTTCTGCCAAGCCGGTGCCATGTCGGCGCCGGCCACCTTCGCCGACAGCGTGGCGACGACCCGCCCGTAGGTGCGGAGGCCGCTCTCGACCTTGCCGACGTCGTGCAGCAGGGCGGCGGCCAGCACGGGGCGCGTGGCCTCGTGGCCGAGGGAGCGCTCCACCTGCTCGGCGACGGCGACGGCGTGGCGCCGGTCCGGGCCGGACATCCGTCGCCACAGCGCCTGCTCCTCGGGGAGCAGGCGCGCCGCCACCCAGGCCTCGGCGTGCTCGCCCGGTCCGCCGGGCCGCAACGATCCGAAGAACCGCCGGATCAGGTGGGACGCCGACGCCACGGCCTCTCTGTCCGCCTAGGCGTGCTGGATGCAGAAGCGGGTGGCGGGCATCGCCTCGAGGCGAGCCTCCCCGATCGGCTCCCCGCACGATTCGCACTGGCCGTAGGTGCCGTCCTCGAGCTTGGCGAGGGCCCGCTCCACCTCGTCGAGCTCGCTCCGGAGCTGGGAGGCGAGGACCTTGTTCTCGCCCTGTTCGGCCGCGACCTGACCCGAATCGGCGAAGTTGTCGTCGAAGGAGCTGCCGCCGCCCGGCTCGAGCGCTGCGATCTGCGCGTTGAGGCGATCCCGCTCGTCGACGAGGTCGCTGCGCACGGTCGACAGCAGGGACTGGTCAGGCATCGGGCCAGGCTACCGCCCCCGCCTCACCATCGCCCCCGCCCGACCGCGCTCCGGTGTCGCTACCGACCCTGCCGAGCACGCGGGTGGGCGTTGCGGTACACCTCCCACAGCCGCTCGGTCGACACGAGGGTGTACACCTGCGTGGTGCTGATCGAGGCGTGGCCGAGCAGCTCCTGCACCGCCCGGATGTCGGCGCCGTGGTCGAGCATGTGGGTGGCGCACGAGTGCCGCAGCACGTGGGGGCTCAGCTTCCCCTCCAGCCCCACCTGGCGCGCGTAGCGCCGGAGGACGTCCCAGGCGCCCTGACGGGACAGCCGGCCGCCCCGTGCGTTCAGGAACACCGCCTCGGCGTCGCCCCGCCGCCGCCATTGGGCGGGGGCCAGGGCGGGGCGACCCTCGGGACCGAGCCAGGCCACCAGGGCCCGCACCGCGGGCACCCCGATGGGGACGATGCGCTCCTTGCTCCCCTTGCCGAAGGCCCGAAGGAGCGCGGCGTCGAGGTCGACGTCGCCCAGGCTGAGCCCGACCAGCTCCGACACCCGAAGCCCCGTCCCGTACAGCACCTCGAGCATCGCCCGATCGCGCAGCACGGCGGGCCCGTCTCCCACGGGGGCGTCGAGCAGCCGACCGACCTCCTCCTCGCTCAGCGCCTTCGGCAAGCCCTTCGGCACCCGCGGCAGCTCGAGGTCGACGGAGGGATCGGACGGCGTCCGCCCCTCGTCGGCGAGGAAGCGGTGCAGCGCTCGCACGGGGACCAGGGCGCGAGCCACCGACGCGGGTGACAGCTCCCGGCTCCGCAGCACGGTGAGGTACGCCACCAGGTCGTCCTCGGTGACCTCGTCCAACGACCGTCCCTGGCCGCGGAGCCAGGCGACGTAGGTGCGGAGGTCGCGGCGGTACGCGGAGATCGTGCTGGCGGCGCGACCCCGCTCGGCGGTGAGCCACATCAGGAGGTCCTCGACCTCGATGGGCAGGAGGTCGTCCGCCTCGACGATCGGGTCCTCGACCGCGGTGTCGGCGGCGACGCCGGCGGCGGCCATCAGCGGCGCCGGGCGGCGAGCGTGAGCCCGATGATCGTCTTGGCGTCGGTGATCTGCCCGTCGTCGATCATCTGCAGGGCCACGTCGAGGGGGATGCGCTCGATCGTCATCGCGTGCTCCTCCGGACCCTGCCGGTCGGTGGGCACCTCCTGGAGCCCCCGGGCGATGAAGACCACGATCGACTCGTCGGTGCCCCCCGGGGCGGCGAAGTAGGTGACCAGCTCCTCGAGGTGCTGGGCCGCCAGCCCCGCCTCCTCCGCCAGCTCGCGGGCGGCGGCCACCACGGTCGGCTCGCCCACCACGTCGCGCGTCCCAGCCGGGAGCTCCAACAGCTCCTGGCCGATGGCCACCCGGTACTGCCTGACCAGCGTCACCGTGCCGTCGTCGTGGAGGGGGACGACCACCACGACGCCGGGATGGCGGAGGATCTCGCGGTCGAACTCGTGACCGTCCGGCGCCCGCACCCGCACGCGGTTGAAGCTGACCACCCGACCGGCGAAGAGCGCCTCCTCCCCCAGCGTGGTGAAGCCCGTGGGGTGGGGCGGGTCGGTCACGCCGAGATCGACGAGCGCTGCCCGCTGTCCTTGGCGTCCCTCTCCTCGTCGAGGTCGAAGAGGTGCGGCGACCGGCCCTCGGCCCGATCGAGCGCCGCACCCACCAGCTCGCGGAAGAGCGGGGCCGGACGGGTCGGGCGGCTCTTCAGCTCGGGGTGCGCCTGGGTGCCGACCCAGAACGGGTGGCCGCGGAGCTCGATGAACTCCACCAGCCGATCGTCGGGCGAGGTGCCGGAGCACCAGAAGTCGGTCTCGTCGAACCGAGCCCGGTAGCGCGGGTTGAACTCGTAGCGGTGCCGGTGCCGCTCCGACACCACCGTGGTGCCGTAGGCCTCGGCGACCTGCGAACCGGCCGCGAGCTGGGCGACGTAGGCGCCGAGCCGCATCGTGCCACCCATGTCGGTGACGCCGCGCTGCGTCTCCATCAGGTCGATGACGGGGTGCGGCGTGGTGGGGTCGAGCTCGCTGGAGTTGGCGCCCGCCAGCCCCAGGACGTTGCGCGCGTACTCGATCGTCATCATCTGCAGCCCCAGGCACAGCCCGAGGCACGGGATCTCGTGCTCGCGCGCGTAGCCCGCCGCCATGATCTTCCCCTCGGTGCCGCGCTCGCCGAACCCGCCCGGGATCACGATCCCGTCGAGCTCCCGCAGCCGGCCCTCGGCGAGCAGCCCCTCCACCTCCTCGGCCTGGATCCACTCGATCTCCACCTGGCAGCCGTGGTGGAAGCCACCGTGCTTCAGGGCCTCCGCCACCGACAGGTAGGCGTCCTGCAGGCTCACGTACTTGCCGATGATGCCGATCCGGCACGTGCGGTCGGCCGACTCGATGCGGTCGACGAGGATCTCCCACTCGCTGAGGTCGGGATCACCGGCGTCCAGGCGGAGGATCTCGCTCACCACGTCGTCGAGGCCCTCCTCGTGGAGCACGAGCGGGATCTCGTAGAGGTTGCGAGCGTCGGCGGCGTTGACCACCGCCTCGATGGGCACGTCGCACAGGTTGGAGATCTTGCGCTTGAGCCCGCCGCCCAGCGGTTGGTCGCTGCGCACGACGATCACGTCGGGCTGGATGCCGCGGCTGCGCAGCTCGGTGACCGAGTGCTGCGTGGGCTTGGTCTTCTGCTCGGCGACGATCTGCGGAGCGAGCGTGACGTGGACGTAGCAGACCTTGTCGCGCCCGACGTCCAGGCGGAACTGCCGGATCGCCTCGAGGAACGGGAGGATCTCGATGTCGCCCACCGTCCCGCCGACCTCGGTGATGACGATGTCGATGTCGTCGGAGGCGAGGCGGTTGATGCGACGCTTGATCTCGTCGGTGATGTGCGGGATGACCTGCACGGTCTTGCCGAGGTAGTCGCCCCGTCGCTCGGCGGCGAGCACCGCCGAGTAGATCGAGCCGGTGGTGGCGTTCGAGTCGCGGGTGAGGTTCACGTCGACGAAGCGCTCGTAGTGCCCGAGGTCGAGGTCGGTCTCGCCGCCGTCGTCGGTGACGAACACCTCGCCGTGCTCGAACGGGTTCATCGTGCCGGGATCCACGTTGATGTACGGATCCAGCTTCTGCATGGTGACGCGCAGTCCCCGACACTTCAGGAGGCGCCCCAGCGATGATGCGGTGATGCCCTTCCCTAGGGAGCTGGCCACACCTCCTGTCACGAAGATGTGCTTGCAGCCCGATCGCGTCACGGGACCTCAGGGTACCCCGGTCGCCTGCCCACGCGGTCGACCCACCGGAACGGCGGGATGGCGTCGAGGACCGCCGAGTAGATCGACCCGGTGGTGGCGTTGCTGTCGCGGGAGAGGCGCTCGTCGACGAACCGCTCGTAGTGGC
>JBJMHD010000084.1:0-20779 GCA_045807565.1 Acidimicrobiales bacterium
GCGGCCGTGCTCACCCGGCGGGTAGGGCCGCTTGTTGAGGGCCGTGGAGCCCTTGTCGTTCTCGAAGATGTTGACGCCGAGACGGCGAGAGATCTTGACCTTGGGACCGGTGTATCGAGCCATGCTTCCTTACCTCAGACCCGGCGCCGCTTGGGCGGGCGGCAGCCGTTGTGGGGCACGGGGGTCACGTCCTTGATTCCGGTGACCTCGATGCCGGTGGCCTGGAGCGAGCGGATCGCGGTCTCCCGGCCGGAGCCGGGGCCCTTCACCTGCACGTCGACCTTGCGCACGCCGTGCTCCATGGCACCGCGTGCCGCCTTCTCGGCGGCCATCTGTGCCGCGAACGGGGTGCTCTTCCGCGAGCCCTTGAAGCCGACGTTGCCGGCCGAGGCCCACGAGAGCACGTTCCCCTCGAGGTCGGTGATCGTGATGATCGTGTTGTTGAACGACGACTTGATGTGGGCGACGCCGTGGGAGACGTTCCGCCGCTCGCGCTTCCTGGGTCGCCGGCCACCCGGCTTGGGCTTGGCCATCAGTTGGACCTCCGAAGCAGAGCTTCGAAGGCCCGCTCAGCGGCGCCTCCGGCACTGAGTGCATTGCTGGTCACTTGCGCACCTTCTTCTTGCCGGCGACGGTCTTCTTCGGGCCCTTGCGGGTGCGGGCGTTGGTCTGCGTGCGCTGGCCGCGCACGGGGAGGCCGCGGCGGTGGCGCAAGCCCTGCCAGCAGCCGATCTCCATCTTCCGCCGGATGTCCTGCTGGACCTCGCGGCGCAGGTCGCCCTCCACCTCGAGGTTCTGGTCGACGTAGGCGCGGATCTTGTTGACCTCTTCGTCGGTGAGGTCGCGCACGCGGGTGTTCGGGTCGAGGTTGAGCTCCTCGCACACCTTCTGCGAGGTGGACCGGCCGATGCCGAAGATGTAGGTGAGGCTGATCTCCAGCCGCTTCTCGCGGGGGATGTCGATGCCGGCGATGCGTGCCATGGACGGGTGCCTCCTCTAGCCCTGGCGCTGCTTGTGCCGGGGGTTGGTGCAGATGACCTGGACGCGCCCGTGGCGGCGGATCACCTTGCACTTCTCGCAGATCTTCTTGACGCTGGGGCGGACCTTCATCGGGAGGCTCTCGTTCACTTGTACCGATAGGTGATCCGACCTCGGGTGAGGTCGTACGGGGTGAGCTCCACCTGGACGCGGTCGCCCGGCAGGATGCGGATGTAGTGCATGCGCATCTTCCCGGAGATGTGGGCCAGCACCTTGTGGCCGTTCTCGAGCTCGACCCGGAACATGGCGTTCGGGAGGGGCTCGACCACCGTGCCTTCCAGCACGATCGCATCTTCCTTGGGCTTGGCCAGAACAGAGCTCCTGGATTGCAGGGACGGCGGGCCCGACGAGGGGGCCGGCGGGGGGCGCGAGCCGCCACCAAACCGGACCCAGGGCCGAAGGGTGATGCTAGCGCGGGCACGGCACGGGTCCAACTCGACCGCCACGGGTCGAGCGCCTTGCCGATGCGTCTCCTCTGGCGCCGTCACCCTACCCCTCGGCCGCCTGCCGATCGGCCATCCCGGTGCGCGACGGGACTAGTCCGCCGCTCGCGCACATTTTGACCTGATCGGGCCATGTTCTGCGTGTTTGGGGCGTCTTACGCTCAAAGTGGGCAAAACCAGAGGTGGACCTGGGCGATGAGCACGATGACCGCGGTGAGCGAGATCGACGGGGGGCGACCGGTGGTGTCGGTCGTGTGGAGCGAGGCCGGCTTCGACCGGCACGACGCCGCGGCCTGGCGGCAGGCGGGGTGGGTCGACCCCGCGGCCGCCGCCCGCTGGCGGGCCGCCGCCCCTGGCGAGAGCGCCGACCACCTGGGCCGGGTGCGGGACGCCGGCTACTCCGTCGACCAGGTGCGGCACACCGCGCGCCGAGCCCGCCGCCACGTGGCGGCGTGGGCCGTCGCCATCCTCCCGCCCGCCGAGCGCGCGGTTCGCGGTCTCCGGGACCGCCCCCTCGTGGCCCCGCAGCTCGTCTCCGACACCGCGATCATCGACCTTCGCTGATTCTTCGCTCGCTCCGGTCAGGGGCGGGTGAGGATGTCGGGGCCGCCGTCGGTGATGGCGATGGTGTGCTCGGCGTGGGCGGCCAGGCTCCCGTCGGCGGTGACCACCGTCCAGTGGTCGTCGAGGAGCTTCGTCCGAGCGCTCCCCAGGCAAAGCATCGGCTCCACCGCGTACGTCTGGCCCGGTCCGAGGCGGCGCCCCTTGCCCGGGCTCCCCCAGTTCGGCACGTCGGGCTCCTCGTGCATGGCCATGCCGATCCCGTGGCCGGTGTACTCCTTCACCACCGAGAAGCCGGCGTCCTCGGCCACCGCCTGCACGGCGGCGCCGATGTCGGACAGGCGGCCGCCGGGCTGCATCGTCTGGATGCCGGCGGCGAGAGAGGCCTCGGTGACGTCGATCAGGCGCTGCGCCTCGGGTGCGATCCTCCCCACGCCCGCGGTGAAGGCGGCGTCGCCGTGCCAGCCCTCGATGATCGCTCCGCAGTCGATCGAGATGAGATCGCCCTCCTCGAGCCGGTACGGGCCGGGGATGCCGTGCACGATGACGTCGTTCGGCGATGCGCAGATCACCGCAGGGAACGGCGGGTGGCTGTAGCCCAGGAAGTTCGAGCGGGCGCCGCGGCGGTCGAGGACGTCGCGGCCGATGCGGTCGAGCTCGAGGGTGGTGATCCCGGGCCGGATGGCCTCCCGGATGCAAGCGTGCATCTCGGCCACGACCCTTCCCGCCTTGCGCATCTTGGCCAGGTCGTCGTTCGACCGCTTCACGGCTTCAGGCTAGGGCGACCTCCCGCCGGATCCGGGTGCGGGACGGGCCTCTACCGGGCGCGGCGCCGGTCGATCGTCTCGATGAGTCGGAAGGTGACCTCGTCGGCCGAGCCGAGGCCGTTGACCTCCTCGAGGAGGTCGCGCTCCTGGTACCAGGCGATGAGCGGGGTGGTCTCGCGCTCGTAGAGGTCGAGTCGCTTCTGGATCGCCTCCGGCGTGTCATCGGCCCGTTGGACGACGTCGCCGCCGCAGTTGTCGCACACCCAGCCGTAGCGGGGCGGGCTGTCCACCGAGTAGTTGGTGGCGCAGTCGATGCACACGCGGCGGGCCGCCAGGCGCTCGAGGACGACGTCGACCGGGACGAGCAGGTCGATGACGAGGTCGAGGGGACGGTCCTCGGTGATCTTCGACAGGAGCTCGGCCTGGCCGACGGTGCGGGGGAAGCCGTCGAGGATGTAGCCGCGGTTGTGGGTGTCGTCGCTGCGGAGCCGCTCGTCCACGACGCCGCCCATGATCTCGTCGGACACGAGCTCGCCTCGGTCCATGATCTCCTTGGCCTTGCGGCCGAACTCCGTCCCCTCCTTCACCGCGGAGCGGAGCATGTCGCCGGTGGAGATGTGCGGGATGACGTAGTGGCGCGACAGCCGGACGCACTGGGTGCCCTTCCCCGCACCCTGACGACCCAGCAGGACCAGACGGGCGCCGGGGATCATGATCCGATCCCCGGTGAGCTCACTTCAGGAAGCCCTCGTAGTTCCGCATCATCAGCTGGCTGTCGATCTGCTTCATCGTCTCGAGCGCCACGCCCACCGCGATCAGGATCGAGGTGCCCGCGAACGGGAAGTGCTGCACGTCGGCGAAGGCGAGGAGCATGGACGGGAGGAGCGCGATGAAGGCGATGAACAACGCGCCGGGCAGCGTGATGCGGCTCAGGATGCGCGCGAGGTAGCGCTCGGTCTGCGGCCCCGGCCGGATGCCGGGGATGAACCCGCCCTGCTTGCGGATGTTCTCCGCTTGCTGCGCAGGGTCGAACGCGATGGCCGTGTAGAAGTACGCGAAGCCGATGATCAGCAGGCCATAGGTGATCACGTACCAGATCGAGTCGGGCTGCACGAGGTTGTCGTTGATGAAGGTGCGGACGCTGTCACCCCATCCGGTGGGCGGGAGGACGTTCGTGAGCAGGATCGGCAGGTACAGCACGGAGCTGGCGAAGATGATCGGGATGACGCCGCTCTGGTTCACCTTCAGCGGGATGTAGGTGCTCTGGCCGCCGTACATGCGCCGGCCCACGACCCGCTTGGCGAACTGCACGGGGATGCGGCGCTGGCCCTGCTCGATGAAGACGATGGCCACGAGGAGCAGCACGGCCAGACCCAGGAGGGCGATGAGGAAGGGGGTGCCCTTCTCGGCGTTGAGCCGGGCGCCGGCGCCGGGGAAGTTGCTCACCACGGAGGAGAAGATCAGCAGGGACATGCCGTTGCCGATCCCGCGCTGGCTGATGAGCTCACCCATCCACATGAGGAGCGCGGTCCCGGCGGTGAGCGTGAAGACGACGACCATCACCAGGCCGGGTGAGAAGTCGGGGAGCACGTCCAGGCCGGTGGTGTTGCCCCTACCGCCGAGCAGGCCTCCACCACCGTTGTGGAAGAGGAACGCCAGGCCGGTGGACTGCAGCAGCGCGATCGTGACGGCGAGGTAGCGCGTCCACTGGGTGATCTTCCGCTGCCCCACCGCCCCCATCTGCTGCCACTCCTCCAGCTTGGGGATCACCACCGTGAGGATCTGCATGATGATCGACGCCGTGATGTACGGCATGATCCCGAGGGCGAAGATCGCGAACTGGGTGAGCGCGCCGCCCGAGAACAGCTGGAGGAAGCCCACCACGCCGCCACCGGTGGAGGCCTGTCGCTTCAGCTCCTGCACGGCGTCGAGGTCGATGCCGGGAGCCGGCACGTAGGCCCCCATCCGGTACAGAGCGATGATGAAGAGGGTGAAGAGGATCTTCCCCCGGAGGTCGGGGACCCTGAAGATGTTCCGGACGCTCGACAGCACGGGAGGGCTCCTGGTCAGCGGCGGGACGGAGGCCGCCGTCGGTCGGGGTCAGCGGTTGGCGAACTGGTTGCCCTGCACCGGGGGACGCCGGTCGCCCCAGGGCTTGGGCAAGACCTCCACGGTACCGCCGGCCGACGTGATGGCTGCCTCGGCGGTCTTCGAGAAGGCGTGCGCCTTCACGGTGACCGTGCGGGACAGCTCGCCGCGGCCGAGCACCTTGATGAGCGCGCCCTTGTGGGCCAGGCCCTTGCCCTGGAGGGTGGCGGGGCTGATCTCGTCGAGCCCGCTCTCCTCGATGGTGTCGAGGTTGATCGCCTGGTACTCGACGCGGAAGGGGTTGTTGAAGCCCTTGAGCTTGGGGAGGCGCATGTGCAGCGGCATCTGGCCACCCTCGAAGGTGGCCGGGATGTTGCGCTTCGCCTTCTGGCCCTTGGTGCCCCGGCCGGCGGTCTTGCCGCCCTTGCCCGAGATGCCGCGGCCGACGCGCTTCTTGCGCTTGTTGGAGCCGGCGGGCGGCTTGAGGTCGTGGACCTTGATGGTCATCGCTGCGTCTCCTCCACCCGGATGAGGTGGGGCACGCGGGCCACCATCCCTCGGATCTCCGGACGATCGGGAAGGGTGTTCGACTGGCCGATGCGGCCGAGCCCGAGGGCACGGAGGGTGCCCCGCTGCTTCGGCTTGGTGCCGATGGCCGAACGGGTCTGGGTGACGGTGATGGTGCCCTCGTTCGCGCTGCTCGCCATCACGCGACCTCTTCGGGCACGTGGGGCTGCGGACCGCGCTCGCTCTCGCGGTAGGCGGCGAGCATGCCCTTCGGCACGAAGTCCTCGGCGTCGAGGCCCCGCAGGCGGGCGACCTCGTCGGGGCGCTTCAGCGACTTGAGGCCGTTGATCGTGGCGCGCGCCACGTTGATGTGGTTCGAGCTGCCGAGCGACTTGCAGAGCACGTCGTGCACACCCGCCTCCTCGAGGATGGCACGGGCCGCGCCACCCGCGATCACCCCGGTGCCCGGCGCGGCGGGCTTCAGGAGCACCCGGCCGGCGCCCATGCGCCCGATCACCGTGTGGGTGACGGTGGAGCCGGCGAGCGGCACCTGGAAGAGGTTCTTCCGCGCCTCCTCGGTGCCCTTCTGGATGGCGAGGGGCACCTCCTTGGCCTTGCCGTAGCCGAGCCCGACGCGACCGTTGCCGTCGCCGATCACGACCAGGGCGGTGAAGCTGAAGCGACGACCGCCCTTCACGACCTTGGCGACGCGGTTGATGTTGATGACGCGCGACTCGCGAAGCGACGCATCACTGGATGCGCGCGGGTTGTCGCGCGGCTCGCGCTCGCGCTCCCGGCGGGGTCCTGATCCGTTCGGCATGCCTAGAGCTCCAGTCCGGCGTCGCGGGCGGCGGCGGCGACTGCCGCGACGCGCCCGTGGTAGAGGTTGCCGCCTCGATCGAAGACGACCTTGGTGACGCCCGCGGCCTTGGCCCGCTCGGCGACGAGCTGGCCGACCTTGGTGGCGGCGTCCTTGTTGCCCGTGGCCGACCCGCGCAGGTCGGCCTCCGTGGTGGAGGCGGCCGCGAGGGTGCGGCCGGCGCGGTCGTCGATCACCTGGGCGGTGATGTGCTTGTTCGAGCGGAAGACGGCGAGGCGCGGGCGCTCGGCGGTGCCCTGCACCTTCTTGCGCACCCGGCGGTGGCGCCGGGTGCGTGCTTCCTGCTTGTGCTGTGCGCTGACGGTCATGAGGTCTTCCTTACTTGCCCGTCTTTCCGGCCTTCTTGGGGACGTACTCCCCGAGGTACCGGACGCCCTTGCCCTTGTAGGGCTCGGGCTTGCGGATCTTGCGGATGTTGGCCGCCACCTGTCCGACGGCCTCCTTGTCGATGCCCCGCACGATGATGCGGTTCGGGGAGGGCGTCTCGAAGGTGATGCCATCGGGCGCGTCCACCGACACGGGATGGCTGAAGCCGAGGGCGAGGTCGAGCTTGGTGGTGCCCTGGGCGGCGGCGCGGTAGCCGACGCCGATGATCTCCAGCTCCTTGGTGAACTCCTCGTGCACGCCCATCACCATGTTGTTGACGAGCGATCGCACCAGGCCGTGCATGGCGCGGTTCTGGCGCTCGTCGTCGGGGCGCTCCACGAGCAGCTCCTCACCCTCCTGGCGGATGGTGATCACGCCGGGGATGTCGCGCTCGAGGGTGCCCTTGGGGCCCTTCACGGTGATGTGCGCGCCCGCGATCGTGACGTCGACGCCGCTGGGCACAGGGATGGGGCTCTTGCCGATTCGGGACATGTCAGGGGGTCTTTCCGGTCACCACACGAAGCAGAGGACCTCGCCGCCCACGTTGCGCTTGCGCGCCTCGCGGTCGGTCATGAGCCCCTGGCTGGTCGAGATCACCGCCACACCGAGCCCGCCGAACACGCGCGGGACCTTGGTGGACTGGCTGTAGACGCGCAGGCCCGGCTTCGACACCCGGCGGAGGCCGGAGATCACGCGAGCCCGCTCGGGCGAGTACTTCATCTTGATCGACAGCACGCGGCCCGGCCGCTCGGTGTTGTCGGCCACCTCGTAGCCCTCGATGTAGCCCTCCTTGTGGAGGATGTCGGCGAGGGCTTCCTTCACCTTCGAGCTCGGCATGCGGACGTCGTCGTGCATGGCGATGTTGGCGTTCCGGATGCGCGTGAGCATGTCGGAGATGGGGTCGGTCATCGTCATCGGTCGCCTCCCCTCACCAGCTGGCCTTCGTCACGCCGGGGATCTCGCCGGCGTGCACCATCTCCCGCAGGCAGACCCGGCAGAGGCCGAACTTGCGGTAGACGGAGTGCGGGCGTCCGCAGCGCTTGCACCGCGTGTAGGCGCGCACCTTGAACTTCGGTGTGCGCTGCTGCTTCTCGATGAGTGCCTTCTTGGCCATCAGTCCTGTCCCTCACGCTTGAACGGGAAGCCGAAGGCATCGAGGAGGGCCTTGCCTTCGGCATCGGTCTTGGCGGTCGTCACGATCGTGATGTCCATGCCTCGGGAGACATCGATCGAGTCGTAGTCGACCTCCGGGAAGATGAGCTGGTCGTTGACCCCGAACGTGTAGTTGCCACGCCCGTCGAACGCCCGCGGGTTGAGGCCGCGGAAGTCGCGCACGCGCGGGATGGCGAGGCTGATCAGCCGATCGAGGAACTCCCACATGCGAGCGCCCCGCAGGGTGACCTTGGCGCCGATGGGGTTGCCCTCGCGCAGCTTGAAGTTGGCGATCGACTTGCGGGCCTTGGTGACCACCGGCTTCTGGCCGGCGATGGTGGTGAGGTCCTTGACGGCACCTTCGAGCAGCGACGGCTGCCCGACGGCGGCGCCCACGCCCATGTTGATGACGATCTTCTCGAGCCTGGGCACCTGCATCACGTTGGCGAGCCCCAGCTGGTCCTTGAGGGCGCCACGGATCTCCTCGTCGTAGCGCACCTTCAGGCGCGGGACCGGGGGGGCGGCAGTGGTGGTGGTGTCGCTCACGGCATCTCACCCCCGCACTTCTTGCAGACGCGCGCCTTGGTGCCGTCCTTGTCGGTCTTGTAGCCGACGCGGGTGGGCTTGCTGCAGCTCGGGCAGATCAGCGCCACGTTGGCCACGGGCAGGGGCATGTCCTTGTCGATGATCCCGCCCTGCATCGTCGCCTTGGTGGCGCGCTGGTGCTTCTTGGCGACGTTGGCGCCGTCGACGATGACCTTGCGGACCTGCGGGAGGACACGCATGACCTCGCCCTCGTGGCCTCGGTCCTTGCCGGTGAGCACGCGGACCTTGTCGCCCTTCTTGATCTTCAAACCACTCATCAGAGGACCTCGGGGGCCAGGGAGACGATCTTCATGAACTTCTTGTCACGCAGCTCGCGGCCGACCGGGCCGAAGATGCGGGTGCCGCGCGGGTTCATCTGGTCGTTGATCAGGACCGCGGCGTTCTCGTCGAAGCGGATGTAGCTGCCGTCGGGGCGCCGCTTCTCCTTCTTCACCCGGACGACGACGCACTTGACGACCTCGCCCTTCTTGACGGCCGCACCGGGGATGGCGTCCTTCACCGTGGCGACGAAGATGTCGCCGATGCTGGCGTAGCGCCGCTTGGTGCCGCCGAGCACGCGGATGCAGAGGACCTCCTTGGCCCCGCTGTTGTCCGCCACCCGGAGGCGCGACTCCTGCTGGATCATGGCTCCGCTACCTCGCCCTCTCGACGACCTCGACGAGGCGCCAGCGCTTGAGCTTGGACACGGGACGGGTCTCCTGGACCCGAACGCGGTCGCCGACCTTGGCGTCGTTGGCCTCGTCGTGGACGTAGAGCTTCTTGGTGCGCACCATCGACTTCTTGTAGAGCGGGTGCGGCTTGCGGGTGGTGACGGTGACGACCGCGGTCTTGTCCATGCCCGCGGAGGTGACGATGCCCTCGCGCGTCTTGCGGGCGTTGGGCCGAGCGGTCGTGCCCTGAGAAGAGCTCTCAGCCATCAGGCGTTCTCCCTCTGCTTCTCGAGCGCTTCGTGCGCTGCGATCTCCCGGGCGCGGAGCTCGGTGTTGATGCGTGCCACCTGCTTGCGGTGCTTCTTCAACGTGCTGACGTCGTCGAGCTGGCCCGTGGCGTTCTGGAACCGCAGCTTGAACAGCGCGTCCTTCACCTCGGCCAGCTCCTGCACGAGGGCCGAATCGTCGAGGTTGCGGTAGTCCCGATCCTTCGCCATCAGAAGGCGTCCTCCCGTGCGATGAAGCGCGCCTTGATCGGCAGCTTCTGGATGGCCCGGTCGATGGCCTCTCGGGCCAGGACCGGGTCGGGGTAGGACAGCTCGAAGAGGATGCGGCCGGGCTTCACGACCGCGACCCACCGCTCCGGGTTGCCCTTGCCGGAGCCCATGCGGGTCTCGGCCGGCTTCTCGGTGACCGGCTTGTCCGGGAACACGTTGATCCACACCTTCCCGCCACGCCGGGTCTTGCGGGTCATCGCGATTCGAGCGGCCTCGATCTGGCGCGCCGTGATCCACCCGGGCTCGAGGGCCTGGATGCCGTAGTCGCCGAACACGACCTCGGTGCCACCCTTGGCGGTGCCCCGGGTGCGCCCGCGCTGGTGCTTGCGGTGCTTGACCTTCTTGGGCATCAGCATCAGTCGGAGTCTCCCGGGTGGAACTTGGGGGTCTCGTGGTGGGAGACCGTGCGTCGCTCGATCTCCTCCTCCTCGGCGAGGAGCCGCTCCAGCTCGGGATCGGCCTCCTTCACCAGGGGCTCGGCCTCCACCGGCGTGTCGTCGCCCTCGGGCCGGCGACGGGCGGCGGCGGAGCTCGACACGACCCGGCGCGGCGCGCCGGCGCCACCGGACGTCTCGCCCACGGCCATGGCCGCCTCGCGGCTGATCTTGTCCTCGCTGGTGCTCTTGTACGGGAGGATGTCGCCCTTGTAGAGCCACACCTTCACGCCGATGCGGCCGGCGGGCGTGCGTGCCTCGCGGAAGCCGTAGTCGATGTCGGCCCGCAGCGTGTGCAGCGGGACACGGCCCTCGCGGTACCACTCGGTGCGGCTCATCTCGGCGCCACCGAGGCGGCCGGAGCACTGCACCCGGATCCCGAGGGCGCCGGCCTTCTGTGCGCTCTGCACGGCGCGCTTCATCGCGCGCCGGAAGGCCACGCGGCCGGCGAGCTGGTCGGCGACGCCCTGAGCGATGAGGGCAGCGTCGAGCTCGGGCTGCTTGATCTCCTGGATGTTGAGCTGCACCTTGTTGTTGCCGGTGATCGCGGTGAGCCCGGCGCGGAGGCGGTCCGCCTCGGCGCCCCGGCGGCCGATCACGATGCCCGGGCGCGCGGTGTGCACATCCACCCGGAGTCGGTCACGCGTGCGCTCGATCTCCACGCGGCTGATGGCGGCGTGGGGCAGCTGCGTCATGAGGAAGTTGCGGATCTTCCAGTCCTCGATGACGAAGTTGCCGTACTCCTTGCGATCGGCGAACCAGCGCGACTTCCACTCGGTGGTGACGCCGAGCCGGAACCCGTAGGGGTTGACCTTCTGGCCCATTACGACTTCTCTCCGGGCTCGTCGCCCTCGGTCTCTTCGGCGGCCTCAGCGGCCTCTTCCACAGCGGCCTCGACGGCCTCCTCGGGCTCGGCCGGGTTGTCGGCCTCCGCCTGCTCGATGACCTCGTCGGTGAGGTCCGCCTCGTCGGCGGCCTGCGCCTCCTCGGCGATCTCGATGGTCTCCTCGGTGGGCTCACCCGGGATCTGCTCCGCGGCGTCCGCATCGACGGCGTCGATCGGGACGGCGTTGCCATCCTCGTCGTGGGTGTGGGGGCCCTCGTGATCGTGGTCGTGCTCGTGGCGCTCGGCGCGCGCGGCACGGCTCTTGGCGACGCGGGCGCGGCGGGCTTCGGCGGCGTCGCGGCGCACGCCGCCGCGGCCGACCGCGGCCTCGGTGCGGGCCCGGCGCTGCTCGAGCTCGCGAGCACCCATGCGGCTCACGATGATCGTGATGTGGCAGGTGCGCTTGCGGATCCGCGTCGCCCGTCCGCGGGCTCGGGGCCGCCACCGCTTCAGGGTGGGGCCCTCGTCGGCGTAGCAGGCCGACACGAACAGCTCGTTGGGATCGATCTCGTCGTTCTTCTCGGCGTTGGCCACGGCCGACGCGAGGACCTTGCGGATGTCGGTGGCGACGGCGCGGTCGGTGAACTCGAGGATGCCGTCGGCATCGTCGACGTGGAGGCCGCGGATGAGGTCGAGCACCTCGCGGGCCTTGTAGGCGGAGACGCGCAGGTAGCGGACCTGGGCGCGGGTGCCCGGGCGCTCGTTGGTCTTGATGCCGCTGCCGTTGGCCATCAGCGACGACCTCGTGCTTGCTTCTCCATGCCCGCGTGGTAGCGGAACGTGCGCGTGGGGCTGAACTCGCCGAGCTTGTGACCGACCATCGCCTCGGTGACGTACACCGGCACGTGCTTGCGGCCGTCGTGCACCGCGATGGTGTGGCCGACCATCTCGGGGATGATCGTGGAGCGACGGCTCCAGGTCTTGATGACCTTCTTCTCGCCCTTCTCGTTGAGCGCGTCCACCTTCTTCAGGAGGTGGTCGTCGACGAAGGGACCCTTCTTGAGGCTGCGGGGCATCAGATGAACCTCATGGCTTCCTACCTCCGGCTGCCGCGCGTACGGCGCCGGCGGACGATGAGCTTCTGGGACGGCTTGGTCTTGTCGCGGGTGCGGCCCTCGGGCTTGCCCCACGGCGAGACGGGATGGCGACCACCGGACGTCTTGCCCTCGCCGCCACCGAGGGGGTGGTCGACCGGGTTCATGGCGACGCCGCGGGTCTGGGGCTTGACGCCCTTCCATCGGTTGCGGCCGGCCTTGCCGACCTTGATGAGCTCGGCCTCGGCGTTGCCGACCTCGCCGACGGTGGCGCGGCAGTCGATCGGCACGCGACGCATCTCGGTGCTCGGGAGGCGCAGCGTGGCGAAGTCGCCCTCCTTGGCCACGAGCTGCACGGCGGTGCCCGCCGAGCGGCCCATCTTGGCGCCGCCACCGGGGTACAGCTCGATGGCGTGCACCACGGTGCCGACGGGGATGTAGCGGAGCTGCAGGCAGTTGCCGGGCCGGATCTCGGAGCCGTGGCCGTTCTGCAGCGTGTCGCCCACCTTCACGTCCTTCGGGGCGAGGATGTAGCGCTTCTCGCCGTCCAGGTAGTGCAGCAGGAGGATGCGGCAGTTGCGGTTCGGGTCGTACTCCACTGCCGCGACCTTGGCGGGGACTCCGTCCTTGTTCCGCTTGAAGTCGATGACGCGGTAGCGCTGCTTGTGGCCGCCGCCCTTGTGACGGGCGGTCTTGCGGCCGTAGTTGTTGCGGCCGCCGGTGTTGTGCTTCGGGGCCAGGAGAGAGCGCTCGGGCGTGTCCTTGGTGATCTCCGAGAAGTCGGAGACGGTCTGGAACCGGCGGCCGGGGCTGGTGGGCTTGCGCTTGCGAAGGGGCATGAGGCTTCGTCTCCCTAGGCCTGGAACAGGTCGATCGACTGACCCTCGACGAGGGTGACGATGGCCCGCTTGGTGTCGGGGCGGCTGCCGAAGGTGAAGTTGCGCCGGTTGCGCTTGCGCTTCCCCTTGCGGTTGAGGGTGTTCACCTTGAGCACCTGCACGCCGAAGATCGCCTCGACGGCGTCGTGGATCTCCGGCTTGGTGGCGCTGGGGTGCACCTTGAACGTGTAGGCCCCGCCCTCGGAGAGGGCGTAGGACTTCTCGCTCACGATCGGGGCGATGATGATGTCGCGCGGGTCCTTCACGACTCGTCCTCCGTGGCGGGCGTGGCAGGGGTGGCAGGCGTCTCCGCAGGGCTCTCGCCGTGTGAGCCACGGGTGACGGGGCGGTCGACGGGCAGCGTGTCGGGGGTGAACACGACCCAGTCGGACACGAGCACGTCGTAGGCGTTGAGCTCCGCTGCCCCGCACACGTGCACGTGGTCGAGGTTCCGGAGGCTCTTCCACACGACGTCGTCCTCGGGACGCAGGACCGCCAGCACGCGGCCCTCCACGCCGTTGGCGGCGAGGGCAGCGAGCGCTCCCTTGGTGCTCGGCGCCTCGATGCCCCAGTCGATCACCAGCACCCGGCCCGTGGCCGCTCGGTCGGAGAGCGCCGACTTGAGGGCGAGGCGGATCATCTTCTTCGGGGTCCGCTGGGCGTAGCTGCGGGGCTTCGGCGCGTGGATCACGCCACCGCCCGTCCACAGCGGCGAGCGGTTCGACCCGGCGCGCGCCCGGCCGGTGCCCTTCTGCTTGTACGGCTTGGCGCCACCGCCCCGCACCTCGGCGCGGGTCTTGGTGGACTGGGTGCCCGCCCGGCGGGCGGCCAGCTGCGCGGTGACCACCTGGTGCATCACCGCGACGTTGGGCTCGATGCCGAACACGGCATCGTCGAGGTCCACCGACCCGGCCTTGGCGCCCGAGGCGTCCATGGTGTCGACCTTGGGCATCAGGCACCTGCCTTCACGGCGTCGCGGATGAGGACCAGGCCGCCCTTGGGACCGGGCACGGAGCCCCGCACCAGCACCAGGTCGCGCTCGGCGTCGGCCTGCACGACGGTGAGGTTCAGGGTGGTGACCTTCTCGGCGCCCATCCGACCCGACATCCGGGTGCCGCGGAACACGCGCGACGGCGTGGCGCAGGCACCGATGGCCCCTGGAGCGCGGTGCACGCGGTGGGCACCGTGGCTGGCGGGGAGGCCACCGAAGCCGTGCCGCTTCATCGTGCCGGCGGTGCCCTTGCCCTTGCTCACCGCGGTGACGTCGACCTTGTCGCCGTCGGCGAGCACGTCGGCCTTGAGCTCCTGTCCGACGGTGTAGTCGGACACGTCGTCGAGGCGCAGCTCGACGAGCTGCGGGCCCGGGTCGACGCCGGCCTTCTCGAAGTGACCGAGCTTCGGCTTGGTGACCTTGGAGGGCTTCTTGGTGCCGAACGTGACCTGGAGGGCGGTGTAGCCGTCACGCTCGTCGGTCTTGACCTGCACGATCCGGCAGGGCTTGACGCGCAGGACGGTGACGGGGACGACGCGGTTGTCGTCGTCCCAGACCTGGGTCATCCCGACCTTCTCGCCAACGATCGCTTTCGTTGCCATGACGGCTCGATCTCTCTTCTCGTCTCTCACTTCGCTGCTTCACGCGAACGCTCCGCTCGGGCAGGGTCCTGAGACCGTCCCGGCGGAGCGTGGATGAGTTGTGCCAGGCGGTTCCCGCGGGGTCGCGGGCCTTCCCGGACGTCAGTTCAGAACCTCGGCCACCGGACCGGAGAGGCCTGGGAGCACGGAGAGCAGAGGATAGCGGGTCTCGGCCGATCGTCCAAAGGGCGACGGGCCCGTCGGGTACCGTCCGGTGGTGCTCAAGGCCGAGGACGACCCCCGCGAGCCCTAGGCGCCGTCTCGCCGGCGTGGCCCTGGCTGCCGCCCTCGCCGGTGGGCTCGCCCTGCTGTGGTCCGACCGGGACCATCCGGACACCGATCCGGCCCCGCCGGCCGCCGCCTCGTCCTCGACCGCGCCGGCCGGCGACGGGGGGTCCACCGCGAGCTCGGCACCGACCACCACGACGACGGTGGACCCGGGCGCCCTCGTGGCGACCGACCGGTTCCTGGCGGCTCCCGGCGGGTCCCCGGTCGTGGGCAGCGGCCCCCTGCGCACGTACGTCGTCGAGGTGGAGGAGGGCATACCGATCGACCCGGCCGAGTTCGCCGCCGCCGTGGACGCCACCCTGGCCGACCAGCGGGGTTGGACGGCTCTCGGCGACGTGTCGCTGCGCAGGGTGGCGGCGGAGGAGGCGCCGTCCTTCCGGGTGCGGCTGGCGACGCCCGCCACCGTCGACGCCCACTGCGCGCCCCTGCAGACCGCCGGCATCTACTCCTGTCGGCAGGGGGCGGACGTCATGATCAACGTGCGGCGCTGGTTGCTGGGGGCGGCCGAGAGCCAGCTCTCCCTCGAGGACTACCGCCACTACGTCATCAGCCACGAGGTGGGGCACGCCCTCGGCCACGGCCACGCCGCCTGCCCGGGACCCGGCGTGATCGCGCCGGTGATGCTGCAGCAGACGAAGGGCCTGGGGGGCTGCCGACCCAACCCGTGGCCCTACCCGGACGGCTGAGGGTTCAGGCTCGGCCGGATCGCGCCGATGAGCACTGCATGCCCCGGTTCCTACGCGCCCACGGACGCCTGGCGATCGTGCTCGGCCTCGTCCTCGTCCTCGCCGCCGCCTGCGCGCCGCCCGTCGGCAAGCCCGCGCTGCGGCAGGTCCCCAACGCCCCCAGGGTGTGGGACAACTCGGACCCGGCCGTGCTGGTCTACGCCGGCAAGACGTACCTGTTCGGGTCCACCAACAACAAGCGCGTCCCGGTCCGGCTCATCACCACCTACACCGACTCGCTGGCCCAGACGCAGGCCAAGTGGGCCGCCAGCCCCGTCGACGCGATGCCGACGCGGCCGGCCTGGGTCGACCCCGGCGAGTCCCAGATCTGGGCGCCCTCGGTGGCCCGCATCGGCACCCGCTTCGTCATGTACTTCGCGGCCCACAACGCCGCGGCCACCACCGACGAGGGCAACGACCAGTGCATCGGCCGATCCTTCGCGACCACGCCGATGGGCCCGTACTCGCCGGAGGCGGGCCCCGTGTACTGCGGCTACGGGCGCGAGGGCGCGGGCCATGGGCTCCCCGCCTCGAACGCGTTCGGCCGGGGTGCGCTCGACCCCGAGGTGTTCCGAGCACCCGACGGCACCCTCTACCTCCTCGTGGCGCTGAGCCGCACGCTGGACAACATCGGTGTGGTGCGGTTGCACTCGGACGGCACCGTGAGCGGCGGCCGCAACGCCACGCCAACGATCCTGGCTTCGCAGAGCATGCCCTGGCACGACGGTCGCGATGACAGCGTGCGCAACGGCGGGTTCCTCGAGAACCCCACCATGATCTACGACAAGTACACGAAGACCTACCTGCTGTTCTTCTCAGCCGGGCAGTGGAGCACGACGTACTACAACACCAGCTTCGCTCGGTGCGCGGCGCCCACCGGCCCGTGCTCGCAGGACACGCGCGGCCCGTTCCTCAAGTCCGGGAACGGCCGCGCCGGACCGGGCGGCCTCACCGCGTACCTCGACCCGCTCGGGCGACCGCGCGTGGCGTACGCGTCCTGGCAGGCCGGGTACGAGCGGGTCCGAGCGCGCCAGACGCACTGGGCTGCGCTCCGCTTGGGCGCCACCAGCGACCCGGCCGGCCAGGTGGTCTCCCTCGGCTAGCTGATCGCACCGTCGGCGGTGAGGGAACTCGACGGCGCGCGAGCACGCCTGGCGCCTAGGTTGCTCGGAGGGAGGCGGGCAGCCGATCGACGCGTTCGCGCCTAGTGGCGCCGTCCGGATCTGCCGAAGATGCGTGGATGATGCGATTCGCCCGCTCTCACCGGCTCGCGCTCTCGGGGGTCGCCCTCCTGGTCCTCGGCGCCGCGGCCTGCGCACCAGCGCTGGGGAAGCCGGCGCTCCGGCAGGTGCCCAACGTCCCCGCGGTGTGGGACAGCTCCGACCCTGAGGTGTTCGTGTACGGCGGGACGACGTACCTGTTCGGCTCCACCAACAACAAGAAGGTGCCGGTCCGGGTGATCACCAGCTACACCGACACCATCGCGACGAGCGAGGCGCAGTGGAAGGACTCGGGGATCGACGCGATGCCCGAGCGCCCGGCCTGGGTCGACCCGACGGAGTGGGAGATCTGGGCGCCCTCGGTGGCGCGCCTCGGACTGCGGTACTTCATGTACTTCGCCGCCAAGAACGTGTCGGCCACCACCGACGAGGTCAACGACCAGTGCATCGGCCGTGCCGTCGCGACGTCTCCGATGGGGCCGTACAGGCCGGAGCCCTCCCCGCTGTACTGCGGGTACCCGGCCGAGGGGCCGGCCGCCGGCATGCCTGCCTCGAACGCGTTCGGCCGGGGCGCGCTGGACCCGGAGGTGATCCGCGGCGCTGATGGCGTGCTCTACCTCCTGATGGCGCTCAGCCGCACCACCGACAACATCGGTGTGGTGAAGCTCGCCAGCGATGGCACCGTGGTCGGTGGACGCAACGCCAAGCCGACGATCCTCGCCTCGCAGAGCATGCCCTGGCACGACGGCACGGACGACGCCACGCGCAAGGGCGGGTTCCTGGAGAACCCGACGATGGTGTACGAGCCCTCCACCAAGACCTACCTGTTGTTCTTCTCGGCGGGAGCGTGGAACACCGCGAACTACAACACCAGCTTCGCCCGGTGCGAGGCGCCCATGGGAGAGTGCACGCAGGACACCCGCGGACCGTTCCTGAAGAGCGGGGACGCCCGTTCCGGTCCGGGCGGGATGACGGCCTACGTGGGCGCCACGGGCGAGCTGCGGGTGGCCTACGCGACGTGGGAGCTGGGCCACGAGGCCACCGTCTTCAACCCGTTCGGCATGTACAGCAGGCAGACGCACTGGAACGTGCTCCGGGTGACAGCGACGAGCGACCCGGCGAAGCAGTCCGTCTGGTTGGCCTGAGCGCGTCAGGCCAGCGCGGCGCTGATCACACCGACGGTGTGGGCGACGGCCTCGGGGTCGTGGCCGTTCGCAGGCATGTTGAACGTGACGCCGTCCAGGCCCAGCGCCACGAGCTGCTGCACCCGCTCCCCTGCGGCGTCGGCGTCGCCCACCACGAGACGGGCGCCGACGAGCTCGCGCGTGCCCTCGTCGAGGGTGTCCCAATCGAGCCCGCGGGAGCGGAGGAACCCGTTGCGGAGCTGCTGCGCCTCCTCCATGGTCGGCGCGATGGCGACGGTGCACAGGGAGGTCTTGTTGATCGTGGCCGGATCCCGGCCGACGGCGGCACAGTGCGCGGCGAGGACGTCCAGCTTGCGCGGGAGCTCGTCGAAGCCGGAGGTGAAGTTCGCCATCTCGGCGTGCTCGGCCATCAGCCGCAACGTCTTCTTCTCGCCTTGGCCGCCGATCATGATCGGCGGCCCGCCAGGGGTGACCGGCGCCGGCGAGTTGATCGCCTCGTGGACGGAGTAGTGCTTGCCCTGGATCGTGGGCCGCTCGCCACGGAACATTGCCCGGCAGATGTGCAGCGCCTCCTCGAGGCGCTCGAAGCGCTCCTTCACCGGCGGGAACGCCACCCCGAGGCCGGCGTGCTCCACGTCGTACCAGGCCGCCCCGATCCCGAGGAACGCCCGGCCTGAGGAGATGACGTCGAGCGTGGTGACGACCTTGGCGAGGATCGCCGGGTTCCGGTAGGTGACCCCGGTGACCAGGGTGCCGAGCTTCACCCGCTTGGTGCGCGCCGCCAGCGCGCCGAGGAGGGTGTAGGCCTCCATCATCTCGGCGTCGGGTGGCCCGAGCAGGGGCAGCTGGTAGAAGTGGTCCATCACCATCACCGTGTCGGCGCCGGCGTCCTCGGCGGCCACCGCCACCGCCGCGACGCGCTCGAAGAGCTGGTCCGGGGCCGTGTCCGGGTAGGTGAAGTTGGGGATCTGCAGCCCGACCTTGATCATGGTCGGACGTTAGGTCCGCGACGGACAGCTGGCCCGCCTCACGGCTCCGGCGACCGAACTCGGCGGCATGACGACCGCCGCGCGCTGCCTAGTCTTCCGGGGATGGGCGCGGGACGGGACACGCGCCGCGGCTTCGCCCTGTGGCTCGTCGCCATCGTCGCCCTGGGCATCGCTGCGCGGATCGCCTTCTCGCTCCTTTCGGCGTCCGCCGAGCCCGTCGTCGATTGGACCGACGACTCCTTCTTTGCCGACGTCGGCGCGAACCTCGCGCACGGCCGCGGCTACGTGTACGCCCCCCCGGGCTCCGGCCCGCCCCAGGCGACAGCGCAGCATCCACCTGCCTTCCCCGTCCTGCTGGCCGGGCTCGACGTGCTCGACATGACATCGCGGGCTGCCCACCAGATCGCTCTGTCGCTGCTCAGCGGCGTCGGGATCGCCTTCGTGGCGCTGGTCGGCCGCCGCTGCTTCGGGGACGTCGCCGGTCTCGTCGCCGCCGCGATCGCTGCGATCCACCCACTCTGGATCCAGCCAGCGGGTGTCCTCATGAGCGAGTCGCTCTACCTGGTGATCCTGCCCCTGGTGCTCCTGTGCGCACTGCGGTGGCTGGAAGGCGACGGCCTCTGGTGGGCTGCTGCGCTCGGGCTCGCCGCAGCCGTCGCGGCGCTGACCCGCAGTGAGGCCGTCCTCCTCCTTCCCGGACTGGTTGCGTGGGCGATGCTGCGGCCGCCCATCCCTCGGCGCGAGCTGCTCCTCGGCGGGTGCGCCGCGGCCGCAGGCTTCGTCATCCTCGTTGGGCCCTGGCTGCTTCGCAACGAGGACAAGATCGGCGCGCCGGTGCTGTCGACGAACCTCGGCCACACGCTCTCCGGGGCGTACTGCGGTCGCACGTTGGACCCCGGCGACGAGTGGTACGCCGCGTACGACGTGAACTGCACCTACGGGGCCGCTTTCGAGATCAAGGCCGAGCCACTTCCGGAGGGCGAATCGACCTGGGAGGGCGTGCCCCTGGACCGTGAGCTCACGGACCGCAGCGTCCAGTTCATGCGGGACCACGCCGGCTCGCTGCCGGGTGTGGCCGCCGTCCACGTGCTGCGGACGTTCGGGCTGTGGGCCCCCGAGCACGAGCTGGAGCTGAGCGTCCGCGAGGGTCGCAAGCCGGTGCTACAGCGGATCGGCACCTACCTCCACCACCCGCTTCTCGTCTTGGCGTTCATCGGCGGGATCGCCGCCCTTCGCGGCGATCGTGGTCGTGCCCGGTCGATCTCGCTGCTGACACCGGTGCTCGTGACGTGCGTGGTCACCGCGGCGTTCTACGGGAGCTTCCGCTTCCGCACGCTCTCCGAGCCGAGCATCGCGATCTTGGCCGGCATCGGCGCGGTCGCGCTCGGCCGGCTGTTGCGGGAGCCTCGCGCCCGGCCTACGCCGTCTGGATCTTGATCTCGATGTCGACGCCGGCGGGGAGCTCGATGCGCTGCAGCGAGTCCACGGTCTTCGGCGAGGGCTCGAGGATGTCGAGCAGGCGCTTGTGGATGCGCATCTCGAAGTGCTCTCGGCTGTCCTTGTCCTTGTGAGGCGAACGGATCACCGTGTAGCGGTGCTTCTCGGTGGGAAGCGGGATGGGACCACGCACCGTGGCCTGGGTGCGCAGGACCGTCTCGACGATCTTCTTCGTCGACTGGTCGATGACCTCGTGGTCGTACGCCTTCAGGCGGATGCGGATCTTCTGCTTCTCAGCCAACTGCTGCCTCACTTGTCAAAGAACGTGGAACGCCCCTGGGGGCGGGTGAACCGTACTACTTGATGATCTTGGTGACGCGGCCGGAGCCGACGGTGCGGCCGCCTTCGCGGATGGCGAAGCGGAGCCCCTCTTCCATGGCGATGGGATGGATGAGCTCCACGTGCATCATGGTGTTGTCACCAGGCATGCACATCT
>JBJMHD010000085.1:0-9363 GCA_045807565.1 Acidimicrobiales bacterium
TGTCCGGCGCGCGCGTCGCCCTGTGGTTCGACGACCCGGCCTACCCGATCGACGCCGGGTACCGCGCCGTCCTCGGCCGCGCCGCCGACGTCATCGCCGATGCCGGCGCCCGTGTGGAGGCCACGCATCCACCGGTCGACATGGTGGAGCAGGTCGGGCTGTTCGGGGCGATGATCGGCGCCGCCATCTCCCCGAGCCTGCCCGAGGACGTCGCCGGGGTGCTCGCTGGGTCGCACCTCGACTGGTTGCGACTCGAGCAGCAGCGGGCCGCGGTGCGCGCACGGTGGGCCGCGTGGTTCTCGAGCTGGGACGTCCTGCTGTGCCCGGTGACCCCGACGCCGGCGCTGCACCACGACCAACAGGGCGACTTCACCAGTCGGACGATCGACATCAACGGTGAGACGCGGCCCTACCTCGACAACATCGCCTGGACGGGCCTCATCGGGATCGTGGGGCTGCCGTCGGCGGTGCCGCCGTTGGGCCGCACCGCGTCCGGGCTCCCCGTCGGCGTGCAGGTCGTGGCGCCCTACCTGCACGATCGCACCGCGGTGCGGGTCGCCGGCCTCATCGCGGAGGTCGTCGACGGCGCCGGGTACCACGTGCCGCCGGGCTTCTAGCGACGCCCCGCGCCGCTGAGGACGAGCGGCACCCCTGGCCTAGGTTCGTAGCGCCAACGCCGATCGGAGCTCCCGCATGTACCAAGTCCTCTCCAGCACACCGATGCCCGCGGTCGACGGCCACGTCGACGCCATGTTCACCGACCGGGACGGCTGGGCCCAGGACCTCGGTGCGACGATCCTCCCGATGATGGTCGGCGACGACCGGTGCGGTCCGTTCGTCGTGCTCAGCTACGTCGAGCCGACCGAGGAGCAGATGCCCCTCTCCTTCGCCCACGCCCACGCGTCCGACAACTGGCGGATCTCGGTGCGCGGCACCACGAACATGGGGCGTGACACCTACGAGCAGGGGCAGTTCCGGTTCCACGACGGCGGCGTGCCCTACGCCAGCGACAACTTCGCCTGGGGCCCTGACGGTGGCTACGGGATCATCATGTTCGCCGACCGGCGAGGCTTCGCGATCCGCCCGGTGAAGGCCGAGATCGCCGCCAAGGTGGTGCCGGGACAAGAAGCGGCCGGCGCCCTCCTGGGCATCGACATGCAGGACCCGTGCCCCGGTGCGCCGGCCATCGCGACCACCATGGGACCCACCACGCGGTCGCACCTGGACGGCGGCTTCGACACGTCCGACCGGTGGGCGGAGATCGCGCCCGGCGTCCGGATGGCGGCCGGCATCGCCGGCGAGCCGGTGTGCGGGCCCGTGCTCGTGTTCCTCGACTGCGCGGCGGGCAGCGAGGCGGTCGCGGCGCGCGCCCTCGGCACGGAGGTGATCGTGGCGCCGGTGACCGGGTCGGTCGACGCCGCTGGCACCACGCTGGCGCACGGGGACGTGCGCCTCGAGGAGGCCCACGTCGAGCACCCGGCCCTCGTCGCCGGTGCGGACGGCGCGCAGCTCGTGCTCATCGTCGCCGACCGCCGGGCGCTCCGTTCGGCGCTCGACGACGGCACGGTCACGGGCGCACTGGGCGCCGCCCTGTCGACGGTGCTCCCGGAGCTCCTGGGAGACCTGCCGTCAGCCGCCTCGGCCTGATCGCCGCGGGGCCGGGTATCACGGGCGCTGAGGCGACCGGCCTCAGCGGGCCACCAGCTCGTCGCAGAGCTGTGGCTCGGGGACCTCCTGGCGGTCGAACGAGATCGGATGATCGAAGGGGCCGACCCGCGCGGGAGCGTCCCACGCCGTCCCCGGCTCCGTGGTGGGGAGCTCGTCTTCGTCGAAGATGCGGCGCCCGTCGAACATCACGGTGAGCTGGTGGAAGGCGACATCGGAGATCACCTCGACCTTCCGGGGGACGCCGATGTTGACGGAGGTCCACTCCGTGGACCGGGTCTCTCCCGGCGTCACGAGGACCAGCCGCACGTAGTGGTAGTAGTCCAGGCCCTTGTCCTCGATGAACAGCTCGGCGCCGCCCGCGCTGACCAGCGGCACCCTGCCGAGATCGAAGTGCCGGTAGGTCACATCCATGATGTGGTGGTAGGCGGGGCCGCGCTCCACCGCCAGCCACCGCGGGAAGTAGAGCTCCCCGGTGGACATGTACAGCGAGCCGCAGTCGGGTGTCGCCCACAGGTCACCGGCCGGCGCCGTGGCCGGCAGCTCGCGAGCGACGGTGACGCGGATGGGGTGCCCCGTCGCCTGGCCGGCGCGCTCCTGCAGCTTCACGTAGTCGACCAACCGCGGGGCCTCGACGCCCAGCGTGGCCGCCTCCGTTGCGATGCCCAGGTTGGCGAAGGAGCCGAACAGTGCGAGGGCCCCGATCGCTGACAGCAGCACCCGCCGCGACCGGCGCGACCGCTGTTCGACGCGCCGCCACAGCTCGATCATCCCGACGGCCGATCCGACGAGCAGGAGCGGCAGGAAGTCGGCGACGTACCGGTTCACGAGGAAGCCGAAGAACAGCACCCCGGCCGCGCCCGCCGCGCCCACGAGCACGGGGACGCGCGTGAGTGAAAGCCGACCCGTGGGGTGGCGTCGGCACAACGCGGCGCAGCCGATGACGGTGAGCACGAGCAGCAGTGGCATCGCAGCCGTCACGCTCGACGTTCGGTAGGTCATGTCGAACACGGCGCCGCCGAGGACCTTCGGGGGCCCCGAGGGCATGGTGAGGTACGGGAACCTCGAGCTGAGGTCGAGCCCGTCCGGTCGCAGGTAGGCGAGCAGCGTGCTCGGCAGGAAGTCCAGCGAGAAGGATCGACCGTGGTTCGCCTCGAGGAAGAGGAGCCGGTGCTGCGGCAGCTCGGGGTACGTCTGCGCTCCCATCGGGAGGCTGAGCACGGAGCCGAACTTGGCGTTGGTGACGGCACATCCCGCGGCGCTGGGCTGCAGCCCGGCGGCCTGGGCGGGCATGCTCCACCGGCGACTATCGGCGCCGGCGCGCCCGGACGCGTACCACACGCCCACCATCACCGCGCCGAGTGCGCTCGCCCAGCCCACCGTGCTCCGCGACATCACCGCGCACAGGATGCAGAGCCCGGCGAGGAGGATCCTCCGCGTCGACGGCCGCTCGAGCACCCCGAGCAAGGCGAACATGGATCCGGCGGTCCACGCGAAGCCCCATGCCAGCGCCTCATGGAAGACCCATGGCAGCGATCCGAGGTAGAGCAGGGTCGACCCGCCCATGATCGTGAACAGAAGGAGCGCGCACGCGATGGCCTCTGACCGGCTGACGTCCTGGCCACCGCGAGCCAGGACCCGGATCCGCCACAGGAGCCCGGCGCTGAAGCCAGCGGCGACGACCCAGGCCAGCAGCATCGACGGCGCCGTGAGGCGCCCATCGAGGGAGTGGGTGAAGAGCAGCACCGGCATGCGGAGCACCGCGGGGAACGGTCCGAAGTAGCTGTAGTGGCGGCCGTGGACGACGAAGGCCTCGATCCCGAGGCTGCCCTCCGGCACCCACCAGTGGCCGTGGGCGAGCGCACGGGCCTGTACCTCGTAGAAGGCCGTGGCGTATCCGACGTTGCGTGCTGGGTCGAGCCGTCCGTTCCACAGGACCCAGAGGAAGGGGCCGAGCGCAGCGAGCAGGCCGATGAGGGCTGCGCGGGTGTAGCGACGGACGCCCAGGCGATCATCCGTCGGGGGTTCGGAAGATCGATCCGTCAGCCCGATCGGCGGAGACTGCAGCCCGACCACGATCGGCTGAGCATACGGCCGTCGCTCCTGCAGGCGGGTTCGCGTCCGCCGCGGTCATCGGGTGAGCTGCCGGCAGAGGGTCGGCTCGTCCACCGGTGCCGGTTTGATCGTGATCTGCCGGCCAGGGGGGCGCTCGCCCTGCCGCGCTGGCCACACGACCGTCTCCTCGAGGGTGGGGAGCTCGACGTCGAACACCTGCTCAGCGTCGATCGCCACGGTCATGCGGTGCAGCGCCACGTCGCTGATCACGTCGACGCGGCGCTCCACGCCCACCTGCAGCGCCTTCCACTCGGAGACCCGGGTTGCGCCCGCGCCCTCGAGCCGCAACCGCAGGTAGTGGTAGTAGTCGATCGCACGGTCCTCCACGAACAGGTCGACACCGCCGGCGCTGACGAGGGCCGCTGGGGGCTGGTCGAACGACCGGTACGTGATGTCGAGGTGCTGCTGCGCGCTCGGACCGCGTTCGACTGCCAGCCACCGCGGCGGGACGATCTCGCCGGTGGCGAGGTAGAGCGCCCCGCACGACGGCGTCGCGAGCAGCGTTCCGGCCGGCGCCGACGGCGGCGCTTCCTCGTCGATCGTCGGGCGAACGGGATGACCGGTGTGCCGCCCGATCCTCGCCTGGAGGGCGACGAAGCTGCGCAGCCCGGGCTCGGCCGCGAACCTCGCCATCTGGGTCGCGATGCCGAGGTTGGCGAGCAGGCCGAACAGCGCGAGGCACGCGATCACGCCGACGACCGCCGAACGGCTGCGCCGCGGGCGCCACACGAGCGTTTCGGTGAGGGCCATGAGGCCGACCGATGCCGACAGGACCAGCAGCGGCAGGAAGTCGGCGAGGAACCGCGGCGCGATGCCGCTCCACAGGATCACACCTCCTCCCGCGACGGTGGCGGCGAGGAGCGGGATCCGCAGGCTCGCCGTCGCCGCGGCCTGTCCCCGTCGGAGCACGCTGACGATCCCCCAGCAACCGAGGGCGAACAGCAGCGGCATCGTCGCCGGGACGCTGGCCGTCCGATGGGTCTGGTCGAACACCGCGCCACCCAAGACGCGTGGTGGGCCCGGGGGGAGGGTGATGAACGGGTAGGCGGCGCCGATGTGGATTCCGTCGGGCCGGAGGTAGGCGAGCAGGGTGGTGGGCGCGAAGCCGGGCCCGAACACCCGACCCCCGTTGGCGGCGAGGAACAGCTTGCGATGGGGGTCCTGCTGCGAGAACACCTGCGTGCCGAGCGGCTGGCTGAACGGTGCCCCGAACCGCATCCAGGTCACCGCGCATCCCGCCACCAGGGGCACGAGCGCGGCGCCGAACAGCAGGCCGCTCAGGTGGCGCGTCGTGGGGCGATGCGCCGCCAGCCACGCCGCCGCGATGACGCCGCCGATCACGCAGGCCCAGCCGACCGTCGCCCGGGAGAGCACCGCGCACAGTGTGCACGCGCCGAAGGCGAGCACCCGCCACACGGTGGGTCGGTCCACCACGCCGATGAGCGCGAACAGCGCGCCGACCCCCCAGGCGGATCCCCAGATGAGCGCTTCGTAGTACACCGCCGGCTGGGTGGCGAGGACGAGCAGCACCGAGCCGCCCATGGCCGAGCCGAGCAGGAGTGCGCATGTGACCGCTTCCTTGGTGCCGAGCACCTCGTCGCCGCGGACGAGAGCGCGCACCCGCCACAGGAGCGCGGTCGAGAACCCGGCCAGGACCACCCAGGCCAGCAGCATCGACAAGGCGGTGAGCCGGCCGTCGAAGCGATGGCTGACGGCGAGCAGGGGCATGCGAAGGAACGCGGGGAACGGTCCGAAGTACTCGTACTCGCGGCCATCGATCACGAACGCTTCGATGCCCAGCGAACCCTTGGGCACCCACCAGTGCCCGTCGAAGAGGGCACGCGCCTGCAGGTCGTAGAAGTTCGAGAAGAACCGGGACTGGTGGATGCGCAGCGGATCCAACCGGCCATCCCAGAGCACCCACACGAACGGCACCAGCGCGATGCCTATGCCGGCGGCACTGGCGACCAGGAAACGCCGTAGCGATGCGGTCATCGGGGGGCGACGAGCGGCGGAGCCGCGGGGCGGGTCACCGTTCCCGCGCTCCGCAGCACGGGCTTGCGATCGGCGACATGCGGCGGACACGCTAGTTCTCCGACCGGGAGGGCGTGTGCCGCGATCCAAGCTCATCGACGGCCTCGTGTGGGTGCTCGTGCCACCCGGCTTGGTACTCTGGGTCGCCGCCCAACACAGGAACTCGTACTTCCTCTACGACGAGTGGGTGATGCTCGAGCGGGTCGTCGCCGGGCAGGCGGTCCACCAGTCGCTGATCGGCTTCAACGGGCATCTCTGGGCGGTCCCCTACCTCGTCTTTCACCTGCAGCTCGGGCTGTTCGGGGCGGAGAGCAGCGTGTTGGTCTTCTTCGCGCTGTGCATGAGCCTGCTCGCCCTGCACGTGTCCGCCGCTCTCGTGCTGATCAGGCTGGGCGTGCCGACGCCCGTCGCGGTCCTGGCAGCCGCCTTGGTGACGTACTTCGGCCCTGGCGCGGAGACGATGGTCCTCGAGTACGAGTTCGCCGCCAACCTCGCCCTGGCCCTCTCCCTGTTCGCCGCCTATGTCGTGCTTCGAGTGCCCGTGCCACGTCCTCGAGATGGCGTCGCGGTGAGCGTGCTCCTGGTGGCGGCGGTGGCGTGCGACAGCGGGATCGCTCTCGTCGCGCTCCCGTTCACGATCCTTGTCGTCGTCGTGGCGTGGTCGCGGCGCTGGGCCGCCATCGCGCTAGCGACGCCTCTGCTCGTCCTCCTGGTCTGGACCGTCCTCGATCAGGCGAAGGTCTTTGCCCCGGATGGCTGCCCCAACTGCTGGCCCGCGACCTTCAGCGCGCCCCTCGGTTGGTCTCTGCGGTTCGGGTTCGCCCTTCTCGCTCAAGCCGCGGGGGGCCTGGTTGGCGCCGGTCAGGGGGTCGGCTACGTCGTGCTGCTCGGTGGCCTGGTGATGCTCGTGATCGCGGTGCGACACCACCGTGTCGATCGCGTCCGCGCGTGGGCAGCGATCGGGGGCTGGCTCTCGGCGCTGACCGCTGTCGCGAGCGTCACCTACTCGCGCGCCGGGTTCTGGCCCACCGAGCAGGAGGCGATCCGCTCGTTCATGGGGCCATCGAACCGGTACGTGCAGTCGGTCGCGCTGTTCCTGCTCCTCGGCCTCCTCCCGGTCGTGGTCAGGACGGTGCGGTGGCCCGCTCGCTTGCCGGCGTGGTCGGGTGTGGCACTGGCGTCAGCGGCCCTGATCGTCGTCTTCGTCCTCAACATCCCCGGGGTGAACGAGACGCGATCGTTCTACAAGGGGTGGAGCAACCGCGTGCGCCTCGACGTGCAGGCGTCGGCGGACGTCCTCGCGCACGGCTGCAGCTCCGGCTCGGCACCCGACCCGGACGCGGTGCCGACCGCCGGCAGCAGCCCGCAGATCACGGTGGGGCTCGTCCAGGACCTCCTCGAGCGCGGCGCCCTCGAGCCGTCGACGGCGCCGCCGAACCCGGCGTTCGTCGACCTCATCTGCCAGCCGACCACCTAGGGACGGTTGAAGAGGTCCTCGCTCGGGGAAGGTTGTCGGCGTCCCTACTCACGTGGAGGAGCCCTCATGGCCATCGGCCTAGGAACACTGCTGCTCATCATCATCGTCGTCTTGCTGCTCACCTGAGCGAACGGAGCCATCGTGGAACCAGAGATCTCGTTCTTCTTCTACCTGGGCGCCCTCGTCTGCTTCGTGCTCGCCGCGCTCGGCGACAACTGGCGCTTCGGCGCGCGCACCCGCCGCGGGCTCGCGCCGACCCTCACGCTGCTGCCGCTCGGGCTGGCGCTCGCCATCGTCCCGACCCTCTGGAACACCGGCGAGCTGGCGTTCTAGGACAGCACCCACAACCGAAGCAGGACGAAGGCCCAGGTCGCTGACCTGGGCCTTCGTCGCGCCGGGCGATGCGCAGCGACGACCTCGTCGGGCAAGATCTCGTCGGGACGTGTCGAGATGCCGGATCCGGCTCCGTCCAACGGGTGACCGGCCACCAGGGCCGGCGTCCCAAGGAGATCACGATGCCCAAGTACCTGTTGCTCAAGCACTACCAGGGAGCCCCCGCTCCGGTGAACGACATCCCCATGGACCAGTGGACGCCCGAGGAGGTCGAGGCGCACATCGGCTTCATGCGCGACTTCGGCGCCCGGCTCGAGCAGACCGGAGAGCTCGTCGACGCGCAGGCGCTGTCGCCGGAGGGACAGTGGGTGCGCTACGACGGCGAAGGACGTCCACCGGTGACCGACGGCCCGTTCGCGGAGACCAAGGACCTGATCGCCGGCTGGATGGTGATCGACGTCGACAGCTACGACCGCGCCGTGGAGCTGGCCGGCGAGCTGTCGGCGGCGCCGGGGGCCAACGGCGACCCGATCCACGAGTGGCTCGAGGTCCGGCCCTTCCTCGCCGCACCGCCCACCGTCACGCAGTGATCGTCGACGAGGTCGAGCTGCGCCGGCTCGTCCCGCGGGTGCTGAGCGTCCTCGTCCGTCGCGGAGCGGACTTCGCGACGGCCGAGGACGCCGTGCAGGAGGCGCTGCTGAAGGCGCTGTCGGCGTGGGGCGAGCAGCCACCGGTGGACCCGACCGGCTGGCTGGTCACCGCGGCCTGGCGCTCGTTCCTCGACCTGGCCCGCGCCGACGCCGCGCGCCGCGATCGAGAGGTCCGGTTCGACCTGGAGCCTCCCGCCGGGGTCGTCCCGAGCGCTGACGACACCCTCCGGCTCCACTTCCTCTGCGCGCACCCGAGCCTCACGCCGTCGTCGGCGGTGGCCTTGACCCTTCGCGCCGTCGGCGGCCTCACCACCCGCCAGATCGCGCAGGCCTACCTCGTGCCCGAGGCGACCATGGCCCAGCGCATCAGCCGCGCCAAGCGCACGGTCAGCAACGCCGGCCTCGATCGTCCCGGTGACGTCGCCACCGTGATGCGGGTGCTGTACCTCGTGTTCAACGAGGGGTACTCCGGCGACGTCGACCTCGCCGCCGAGGCCATCCGCCTCACTCGACAGCTCGCCGCCCTGACCGACGACCCCGAGGTCGACGGGCTGCTGTCGCTGATGCTCCTGCACCACGCCCGCCGGGCCAGCCGCACCCGAGCGGATGGCAGCATCGTGACCCTGGCGGAGCAGGACCGCAGCGCGTGGGACGCCGACCTCATCATCGAGGGCGTCGGCCTGGCGCAAGCGGCCATCGCCCAGGACCGCCTCGGCGAGTACCAGGCCCAGGCGGCCATCGCCGCGCTCCATGCCGACGCCCGCACCATCGACGACACCGACTGGGTCCAGATCGTCGAGTGGTACGACGAGCTGCTCCGCTTCGCCGACACGCCGATCGTGCGCCTCAACCGGGCCGTGGCGGTGGGCGAGGCGGACGGCGCTCCCGCCGGGCTGGCGGCCCTGGGCCAGGTCGCTGACGACGTGCCCCGGTGGGAGGCGGTCGCCGCCCACCTCCACGAGAGGAACGGGGACCTCGCGCGCGCGGCTCGCCTGTACGCCGCCGCCGCTCGCAACGCCCCCAACCTGGCGGAGCGCGATCACCAGGTGCGTCAGGCGGCGCGGCTGAACGAGCGCCTGCGCCACCCGA
>JBJMHD010000086.1:0-27148 GCA_045807565.1 Acidimicrobiales bacterium
TGCCCGCCCAGTTCGGTGCCCGGCGAGCCCTTCTGGTTCTGCCGACTCGTCCCAGTTGGGTCCTCCCAGACCGAGCGGATCCCGACCCTGGGGCAGGAGTGCCCGGGGCCGGCGCAGAACGGTGGTGTTACCGACGTCACACCTCGTGGGAGAACTGGAGCCACCATGCGCCGCACCATCGCCGGGACCGCCGCCGTCCTCCTCACCAGCCTGGTGATCGGGGGCCCGCTGGCATCGCCGGGCGGGGCGGCGTCCGCCACCCTCCACTGCGCCGGCGGGAGCGCACCGAGCGAGTGCGCGCTCCTCGACGACCTCGCCGCCCAGCTCGGGCCGATCGCGCCCCTGCTCGGTTCGGCGGCCCCGTCGGCGACGCCGGCGGCTGATCTCGCCGCCCGGAGCGACAGCCCCGCCGGGGTCCCCACCGCCGAGGTGGTCGGCGTCTCGACGTCGCTCCTCGCCCAGCTCGGAGGACTGCCGGCGCCGGTCCAGGCGCTCGTGGGCGCCCCCGGCCTCCGCGCCCTCACCGGCACGCTGCAGGGGCTCGTCGACGGGCTCGCCGCCCCGGTCGGCACCGGGGGCCAGCAGAGCTCGAGCAGCTCCGGGGCGACCGCGGCGAGGACATCGAGGCCCTCCGTGGCCGTCCCCACCGGCGGAGCTCGCTCCATGGAGGCGAGCGGAGCGCAGGCTCCCGCCGCCCCTGGTGGCGCGACCTCGAACGACAAGGTCCCGGCGGTCCCCGTCGGAGACCCGCTCGCGCTGGCGCCCCTCGCGCTCCCCGAGTTCGGGTTCGATCCGGCGTTCGCTCCGGCTCCCTCGGTCGAGGTGGCGCCCGCCGCCGCGGCCGAAGAGGCGAAGCTGGCGGCCGTGACCGACGAGCTGGGCGGGAACCGTTGGGCCGAGCTCGCCGTGGTCGCCGCCCTGAGCATCCTGCTGCTCGCCGCGGCAGGGGTCGCCCAGCTGCAGGCGAACCGTCACCAGATCGCCGACTGAACCGACGACCCCTCCACCGATCAGGTGGGGGTGACGAGGATCTTGCAGTGGTCGTCGGGGTGGGCGAGGGCCTCGAAGGCGCCGGGCACCCCGTCGAGGTCGACCTCACCGGTGATGAGCGGCGCCACGTCGAGCTCTCCCTCCGCGATCGACCGGAGCGTCCCCGCGAACTCCATCGGGTCGTAGCCGAGGCAGAACTGCACGTTCAGCTCCTTGGTGATGCCGAAGAACGGGTTGATGCGGTCGGTCTCCATGCACACGCCGACGACGACGAGGCGCGTGCTGTGGGGCGCGTCGCGGAGCACGGAGTCGATGATCCCGGGAACGCCGATCGCCTCGAAGCACACCAGCGACCTCCCGCCACCGGCGCGCATCCACGCGTCGAAGGCCGGCTCGGCGGCAGGGTCGACGACCTCCGTGGCGCCCATCGTGGTGGCGAGCGCTCGGCGGGTCGGCGAGAAGTCGGTGGCGACGATCGTGTCGATGCCCTGCAGCTTCAGCGCGCCGATCACGGCCAAGCCCACCGGGCCGCAACCGAGCACGAGGGCTCCTTCGCCAGGCGTGATGCCGCTCTTGTTCACGGCGTGCAGGCCCACCGCCATCGGTTCGGTGAGCGCGGCGTGGCGGTGGTCGAGGCCGTTGGGGACCTCGAGGAGCATCGGCGCCGACAGGAGCATGCGCTCGCCGTAGCCTCCTGCCACCTCGTTGCTGTAGACGATCGGCTGCACCCCGCTCATCGTGAGCAGGATCGGGATCGACGTCACCAGCGTGCCGGCCGGTGGCGCGACGGTGTCCGGCCCCGGTTCGAGCACCTCGGCGCAGAACTCGTGGCCCATGTACACGTCTCTGTCGAGGTCGAGCGACGATCCGCCTCCGCCGCCCAGGTCCGGCATGCCACCCATCTGCTCACCGAGGGCGAGCATGGCGGCGCCGTGCTTGGCGAAGTGCAGGTCGCTGCCGCAGATGCCGCAGGCCTTCACCTGCACGAGGACGGTGCCGAAGGTCGGCACCGGGTCGGGCGCGTCCTCCTTCACGTAGATGGTCCCGGATCGCAGTGATGCCGCACGCATGTCAGCGCCCCTCCTCGTCGAGTGATCGCAAGAACGTCAGCAGGGCGCCGTTCACCTCGTCGGGTGCCTCCTGCTGGACCCAGTGACCGGCCCCGTCCACCACGGTGTTGCCGCGGTGGTCGAGCGCGTGGCCGTCCATCACCGCCGCGGGGGTCATCAGGTTGACGGGATCGAGGGCGCCGGTGATGAAGGCCGACGGCATCGTGACGTGCACGCCGTCGAGCTGGGGCGTGGTCTCCCAGTTCCGGTCCATGTTCCGGTACCAGTTGATCCCCCCCGTGAACCCTGTGCGCGTGAACACCTCGATGTAGTGGTCGAGCTCGTCGCGGCTGAGCCAGGTGGGGAGCCCCTCGACCTTCGGCAAGCGGTCCACGAAGCCGCGGCCGTCGGGCGCGGCGAGCCCCGCGATCTCCTCGGGGTCGCTTCGCACGGTGAGCCCGGCGAGCATCCGCGTCATCGTCTCGCCGGCATCCGCGCCGAGGTCGGCGTCGGCCACCCCCGGCTCCTGGAAGTACAGGATGTAGAAGAAGCTGTCCCCGAACACCTGGCGCATCAGCGTCACCGGGCCCATGGGCCCCCGGGGGAGGAGCGGCACGCTCATCGCCACCACGCCCCGTACGCGGTCGGGGTGCAGCATCGCCAGCTGGCCCACGACCATCGACCCCCAGTCGTGACCCACGAACACCGCCTGCCCGGCATCGATGTCGTCGAGGAGGCCGAGCAGGTCGCCGGTGAGGTGGTGGATGTCGTAGTCCTCGATGGGCGCGGGCTTGTCGGACTCGCCGTAGCCGCGCTGGTCCGGCGCGAGGACGCGGTAGCCGGCCTCTGCCAGCGCGGGGACCTGGTGCCGCCACGAGTAGGCGAGCTCGGGGAAGCCGTGGCACAGCACCACGGGCTTGCCGTCTTCGGGCCCGGCGTCGACCAGGTGGAGCTCGATGCCGTTGGTGGCGACCCGTCGCTCTCGGGTCGACGGGCGGGCGGTGGGCATGCGGCCTCCTGGCGCGGGCGGACGGCGAGACGTTGCCGCCCCGGTCCGGGGATGCGCAAGCCGGGTGCGCCGCGTCAGAACATGGTGTTGTCGTTGGCGGAGGTCTCCGGGACGATCTGCAGCGCGTCCCAGTGCTCGACCACCTTGCTGTCCTCGTCGAACCGGAAGATGTCGATCCCGGCGTAGTCGTGATCGCCAGGCCAGGTCTGGTGGCAGTGGAGGGCCACGAGGTCGTCCTCTGCGATGGCTCGGACGAACTCCACGTGCTTGCCCGGGTACTCCCGCGCCATCCGCTCGAAGTACTCGATGAACGCCTCCTTGCCGTCGGCCACCTGGGGGTTGTGCTGCCGGTACTCGGCGCCGGCGTAGCGCTCGATCGCCTCCCGTGGCTTCGCCTGGTTGAACATGAGGTCGTAGAACGCGGTGGCGTTCGCCTTGTTGGTCGTCGGGTCGCTCATGCCCCAAGGGCTACCCGATCGGCGTGTCGGTCTGCTGCCGACGGGCCGGTGCGCTCCGCGGCTACGTTCGTCTCTCCCCGGGGGCGTAGCTCAGCTGGCTAGAGCACCTGCTTTGCAAGCAGGGGGTCGTGGGTTCGAGTCCCATCGCCTCCACCCATGGGAGACGGGTTCCCCGACGGGTTCTTCGACCGCGCCGATCCCTCCTCGGACGCCGCCTTCTACGCCGGCCCACGCTTCGTCACCCACATCGATGACGGCGCCATCGCTGCCGTCGGAGCGCTGTACGACGAGCTCGGCCTCGACGGCGAGGTCCTCGACCTCATGAGCTCGTGGGTGTCCCACTTCCGTCGGCCGCCCGCCCGGCTCACGGTGCTCGGGATGAACGCTGCCGAGCTCGACGCCAACCCGATGGCGCACGAGCGCGTCGTGCAGGACCTGAACGTCGATCACGTGCTCCCCTTCGCCGACGAGTCCTTCGACGCCGCCGTGTGCTGCGTGTCCGTCGACTACCTCGTCCGGCCGATCGACGTGTTCCGAGAGGTCGCTCGGGTGGTGCGGCGCGGCGGCCCCTTCGTGTGCACGTTCTCCAACCGGTGCTTCCCCACCAAGGCGATCCGGGGCTGGCTGCTCACCACCGATCAGCAGCACCTCGAGCTCGTGGCGGAGTACTTCCGGCGCGCCGATGGCTGGCACCTGCCCACGGCGGAGCTGCGCACCGCGCTCACCCAGCCCGGTGACCCGCTCTACGCGGTCTGGGCCCACCGTCGCTGAGCCCGACGAGCGCACGGCTCACGAACCCTGCGCGTCGTCCCGCAGGCGCTCGCACAACGGTGGTACCGGGGTGGGCCGTGAGCGCACCGCGTAGCCGGCCTCGCGCAGCCTCGTCGTGTCCGTGCCCGCGAGCTCCGGCACGTTCGGGGACACGAAGAACTCGTGGTCGCGATCGACGCTCGTGGAGGGGATCGGGAGGACCCCGATCTCCGGGACGCGGACCGTGAAGATGCCGTCCTCCAGCTGCGGCACCACGTCCACGCTGAGCACCGAGCCCGGCTCCAGGAACCTCCACGCGCTCGCCGGGATCCGGTGGCCGCGCTCGTCGACGATGGTGAAGCGATGTCGACCGCCGGACGAGCGCTCGAGGGCGAGGGTGGTCGTCGAGTGGAGGCTCTCGAAGTCGACGAGCGGGGTCACCCCTGGGGGAGGGCGGTCGCCGGGGCCGCGCTCGTCTGGCAGCAGCTCCACCTCGAACGAGAGGTTGCGCGCCTCGACGGGCACCCAGGGCGCGAGGGGCTCCCCGTGGCCGAGGTACACGCCTTGGCAGTCGCCGACGATCCTGATCTCGTCGGCTCGGCCTCGCTCCGTGAGGGCGTCCGAGAACGAGATGTAGCCCCCGATGCGATGGCCTGACCAGCGGCTCGCCGCCTCCTGCGCTCGGATGTACTCGACGAGGGAGGGCCCCGGGTTCGCCATCCGCTCGGTGGTGAAGGCAGCGGCGGTGTTGGCCGCCACCCCGAACACGGCGAGGAGCGAGATCGCGGCGAGCGCGCCCAACCGGGCGGGACGGGGCCGGCCGGCGAGGCGGCGAGCGAGGTCGACCATCCCGATGGCGCCGGCCAGCACCAGGACCACGACGAACTCCGACGTGTACCGGTAGGCGAGGTACCCGTAGAACATGATGCCCCCGGGGATGGCCAGCCCGACCAGCAGCGGCACCCGAGCCGACCGTGCTCCCTCCGGGGAGCGAGGTCGGAACGCCGTGACGATCCCCCAGATGGACGACGCGAACAGCAAGGGCATGAAGGCCGGGACGCTGCCCGTTCGGTACGTCTGGTCGAGGTAGCCACCGCCATAGCTCTGCGCCACCTTGGCCGGGAGCGTGATGAAGGGGAACAGGCCGATGAAGCGGATGCCATCGGGCCGGAAGTAGTTGATGGCCGTTGTCGGGAAGATGTTGGGGGCGACCAGGTCTCCGCCGTTGGCGGCCAGCGCGTCGCGCCGGTGCGCGCTCAGGTGCGTCCAGGCCTGGTGCTCCAACGGGAAGAAGTACGGGTGGTGGAACTTCGCCCAGTTGAAGCCGACGCCGATGGCGAGCGGCACGGCGCCGGCCAGGAGCAGCTTCCACCAGTGGCGGCGACCCTCGTCTCCGCCTCGCCCCAGGGCGAAGAGCCCGGCGGTGATGAGCAAGCCGCCGACGCACGCCCACCCGGCGGTGGTGCGACAGAGGATCGCACCGGTGGTGAAGGCGGCGGTGGTGAGCACGCGACCGGTCGAAGGACGCTCGATCACACCGAGCAGCCCGTACACCGCCCCCATGGCGAAGGCGATCGCCCAGGCGTAGGCCTCGTGGTACACCCACGGCATCGACGCGAGGAACAGCACGACGGACCCCGCGCTGACGGCGACGAGCAGTGCGCCGTACCCGGCCGCCTCGGCCCGGCCCAGGGGCTCCGAGCCCCGCATCATGCGGCGCACGCGCCAGATCGTGAGGGCCACGAGCACCGAGGTCAGCACCCACGCCGCCAGCATCGACAGCGCCGAGAGCTTGCCGTCGAAGTGGTCGGTCAGCGCGAGCAGAGGTACCCGCAGGAGGGCAGGACCGGGAGGGAAGTACATGTAGCTGTGGCCGCGCAGCTCGAAGCCCTCGATGCTCAGGCTGCCGTCAGGCACGGCGAGGTGCCCGTGCAGGAACGACCGGGCCTGGATGTCGTAGAAGTTGCTGAACGTCCCGCCGTGCACCGCGGTCCGGTAGGGGTCGGTGCCGAGGTTCCCCAGCACCATGAGGTAGGGGACGGCCGCCAGGAGCCCTGCGACGGCCATCGTGCGGACGTAGCGACGGAGGTCCGGGTTGGGCGGTGTGCTCGGTCTGTGTCGCATGGTCCGTGTTGGTCGCCTGGCGGCGCTCGCCGTGGGCGCCGGAACGCTAACGTCCGGGCAGGAGCTGGCCGTTCAGGGGTGGGAGAGAGTGGAGCTGACCGACGAGCTGCTCGACATCGAGGTGCTCGAGCGATCATCCGCCTCGATCGCGGCGCGCTACCAGGCGGCCGCGCCGTTCCCCCACGTGGTGCTCGACGGCGTGCTCCGCCCTGATGCCGTCGAACGGGCGTACGGGGAGTTCGAGGCGGCCGATCCCGAGGCGTGGACGAACTACATCCACGTCAACGAGCGCAAGTTCGCCACGAGGGACTCGTCGACGTGGGGTCCCGCGCTCCGAGAGGTCGCCGGTTCGCTCATGTCCGACCGGTTCGTGTCGTTCCTGCGGCGTGTCACCGGCTTCGAGCAGCTCGTGCCTGACGCGACGATGGACGGCGGAGGCCTCCACCGGAGCCTCGCCGGCGGCTACCTCAACGTGCACGCCGACTTCACGGCCCACCACGCACAGCGAACGTGGCACCGACGGGTCAACGTCCTGCTCTACCTCAACCGGGTGTGGCAACCGTGCTGGGGAGGCAACCTCGAGCTCTGGGCCACGGACATGAGCCGATGCGTGCAGTCGATCGCTCCCTTGGGCAACCGGCTCGTGATCTTCACGACGAGCGAGACCTCCTACCACGGGCACCCCGAACCGATGACGTGCCCTGACGACGTGGCTCGCCAGTCGCTCGCGCTCTACTACTTCACCGAGGAGCCCAACCCCCCGACCCATGCCACGAACTACCGGCCGCGGCCGACCGACGGTCGGGCGTCGGCGGCGGCGATCTACGCGGACAACCAGGCAGTGCACCTCCACGACGTGATGAAGCGGCGGTTCCGCGTGTCCGACGAAGCGGTGGGCCGGTGGCTCGGACGTGTCAGCCGGGTCCGGAGGCCGCGCCCCTGACACGACCGTGCTGTTGCACCCGCGCCTACCGCCGCGGGAGCGCAGGACCCGGCAGCACGGGGAGCTCGCTGAGCCCCCGCAGGACCAACCCGTCGCCGTGCCCCCAGTGCAGCTCGTCGGACGGCACGGCGAGGCGGAGCTCCGGGAACCGCCGCAGCAGCGTGCCGAGCGCGAGGTGCCCCTCGAGGCGGGCGAGCGGAGCTCCGAGGCAGTGATGGATGCCGTGGCCGAAGGCGAGGTGGCGGCTCTCGGCGCGCTCGAGGTCGAGCGCATCCGGGTCGCTGTAGTGGTCGTCGTCCCGGCACGCCGCCGCCAGGCAGATGATGACCTGCGCGCCTGATGGGATCGTGGCTCCGCCAAGCTCCACTGGCTCCACCGCGAACCGGAACGTGGCGTGCGGGACGGGTGCGTCGTAGCGCAGGAGCTCTTCGATGGCGAGCGCCAGCGCATCGGGATCCCGCCGCAGTCGCGCGAGCTGCTCGGGGTGCTCGAGGAGGGCGACGACGCTGTTGCCGATGAGGCTCGAGGTCGTGTCGTGCCCCGCCACGATCAGCTGGAAGATCGTCGACAGCAGCTCCTGCGTCGTCAACCGCTCGTCACCGTCCCGCGCCGTGACGAGGCCGCTCACGAGATCGTCACCGAGGTCCCGCTGCTTCGTCGCCACCAGGCTCTCGAGCATGGCGACGACCGAGTCCGACGCCTCCTTGGCGCGGGCGTACTCCTCGGGCGTGGACGTCGGTACGAGGAGGGCGGTGAGCCCGCGCCCCAGCGGCGCGCGGTCGGGCTCGGGCACCCCGAGCAGCTCACAGATCACCGTGAAGGGCAGCGGGAACGCGAACGCCGCGATCAGGTCGACCGGCACGTCCGGCCCCGCCGATCCGATCTCGTCCAGCAGATCGTCGACGATCCCCTGCACGCTCGGCCGGAGCTCCTCCACGCGGCGAGGCGTGAAGGCGGACGAGACGAGGCGCCGGAGCCGGGTGTGGTCGGGCGGATCGACGCTGAGCATGTGGCGGGCGAAGGTCGGCCCGGGCAGCCCCTCGGCCACGACGCCGTCGCCCATCGCCAGCGCCGCGTGCATGTCCTTCGACAGCCCCTGGTGGTTCAGCGCGATCCGGGTCTCGTCGTAGCCGACGACGAGCCAGGCGTCGTGGCCGTCGGCCAGCGTGACGGGGTGGACCGGACCCAGCGCCCGCACCTCGGCGAAGAGCGGGAAGGGGTCGTCTCGGTCGTAGGCTCCCCACGCTTCGAGTGCTCTGGTCGTCGTCATGGTCCGCCCCTTCGGGGGATGAGCCTACGGCAGCCGGCCGGGTGCCCGGGAGGGGATGGCGAGGAGCGAGGAGCCCAGCATGTTCATCGATGAGCCCGACGAAGCCGGCGTCGAGGGCGACGTGGCCCAGTGGTACGAGCGGCAGCGGGCGTCCTGGGGCTACCTGCCGAACTACGCGTCGGCGTTCGCCGCTCGACCCGACGTCGCCGAGGCATGGAACTCGCTCAACGGCGCGATCCGTTCCCACATGGATCGCCGGCGCTACGAGCTGGTCACGATCGCGGCGGCCCGCGTCTATCGATCGACGTACTGCATGGCCGCGCACTCGAAGTTCCTGCGGGACGACGTCGGCGACGAGGCCACCATGCGCATCGTGACCGCCGACCCTGATGCCGCCGCGCTGGACGGCACCGACCGCGCCGTCATGGGGTTCGCCGCGCAGGTCGCTCGCGATGCCTCGTCGATCACCGCTGCCGACGTGCAGGGCCTCCGGGAGCTCGGCCTCGCCGATGCCGACATCGTGGACGTGGCGCTGGCGGCCGCCGCTCGCGCCTTCTTCACCAAGGTGCTCGACGCCCTCGGCGTGCAGGCCGACGCCGAGCTCGGTGAGCAGTTCGATCCCGAGGTCAGGGCCCAGGTGACGGTCGGGCGACCGATCGCCGACCGCTGATGCCCTGACGGGGTGCGCGGCGGCTGCGAAGCGCCGAGCCGAGGGTGCCGAGGCGGCCGTCAGAGCTCGCGGTAGCGGGCCTCGGCCCAGGAGTAGAGCCCGTAGGCGAGCAGACCGATGGCCACCGCGACGAGGATCACCTGGCCGTAGCTCTGGTGCGCCATCGTCTTGAGCGTGCCGTCCACCCCCTGGGCCTCGCGAGGATCGAAGTCGATCGCGGCCCGGATGAGCAGGTAGCCGGCCAGCGCGAAGACGGCAGAGCGAGCCACCATGCCCACCGTGCCGAGAGCACCGACGGTGGGCCCCGCCACGGGCCCCATGTCGGAGGTGTCGAGGCGCTCCTCGAACTTCTGGGACAGGCCGCGGTAGCCGATGTAGAGGGCGCCACCGATGATCACCACGCCGGCGGCGGCGACGAGCCACTGCCCGGCGGGCCAGCCGAGCACGCGAGCGACGAACGACTGCTGCTGCTGGTCGTTGTTCGCGCCACCCTGCGACGCGCCGTGGAGGATGAAGCGGACGGTGGTGACGCAGAACGCGCCGTAGAAGACGGCGCGCGCTCCGGAGCCCAGGCGCTTCGCCGTCCGCTTCTTCTCGTCATCCTCGTCCCGCTTGCCCCACAGCGCCTCGGTGAGCCGCCAGAGCGCGTAGCCGGCCAAGCCGAGCGCGAGCGCGACGAGCAGCGGGCGCCCGAACGGACGCTCGGCGATCTCCCGGAGGGCGCCCTGCTTGTTGGCCTCGCTCCCTCCCCCTCCGTTCCGCGCGACCTGCAGCGCGATCACGCCGATGGTGCCGTAGACCACGCCCCGGGCGACGAAGCCCGCTCGGGCGACGCGGTCGATCCACGGGCTGTCGGCGGCGCGGCGGGCACGGTGGTGAGCGCGGTGGGCGACGGAGGTGGCGGTCACGCCCCGCCCGTACCCACCTGCGGCGCGGGGGATCCCACGCCCTCCGGTTCCGCTGGTGTGTCCACCCTCGATCAGCGCAGCTGGACGGCCAGGCGCTCCAGGGCGGCGGCGGTGCGCGCTCCCCACCAGAGCAGGTCGCGGCCGTCGACCAGCCGGACGTCGGCCGCGGCGCGGGCGAGCTCGACGCGGTGCCGCTCGGCGAAGGGGTACGGCTCGCTCGGCGCGATCACGACGTCGGCGCCTCGCTCGTGGGCCCTCACCGGGTCGAGCTCCGGGTAGGCGCCGTCCGCGGCCGCCACGTTCGCCACCCCGAGGGTCCGCAGCACGGCGCTGCCGTAGGTGGGTTCGCCGAGCGCCATCCACGGGCGCTTCCAGATGGGCACCCATCCCCGCCGGGTCGGCTCGGGCTCGGGCCGTGGCCCGAGGGGTCTCCACGTCGCGCCGAGCCGGCCCGCCAGACCCGACATCTGGTCGTCGAGGCCGGCCAGGTCGCGCACGGCGAGGACGTGGACGGGGACGTCGGCGGCGACGAGCGCCTCGTGGTCCTCGCGCCGGTTCTCCTCCTCGTCGAGCACCACGAGGTCGGGGGCCAGCGCCACGATTGCGGGCACGGCCGGGTCCTTGGTCCCTCCGACGTGCGGGAGGTCGGGCTGCTCGCAGAAGCGCGTGCACGCGATCGGTTCGATCCCCCAGGCGAGGAGGGTCTCCGTCACCGACGGCACGAGGCTCACGACACGGGGGCCGACCATGGGCGGCGGACCCTACGCGTACAGCTCGTCGATCTCCTCGGCGTACTTCGCGTGGATCCCCCGGCGCTTGAGCTTCGAGGTCGGCGTGAGCTCCTCGGAGTCGGGGAGCCACTCGTCGTGGAGGATCTTCACCTTCTTGACGCGCTCCGCGTTGTTGAAGCCGGCCATCACCTCGTGCACGCCTCGCTCCACCTCGGCCACGACGTCGGGGTGCTCGGCCAGCTCGGCCAACGAGGCACCGTCGATCCCGTGCTCCTTGGCCCACACCGGCGCGACCTCGGCGTCGAGGACGACCAGCGCCGAGACGAACGGCTTCTGGTCACCGATGGCGCACGCCTGGGCCACGAGCGGGATCAGCTTGAGCGCAGCCTCGAGGTTCGACGGACTGATGTTCTTGCCGCCCGCCGTGATGATGAGCTCCTTCTTGCGATCGATGATGCGCAGGTAGCCCTCGTCGTCGAACTCCCCGATGTCGCCGGAGTGGAGCGTGCCGTCGGCGTCGAGGGCCTCTGCCGTCTTCTCGGGCTCGTCGAGGTACCCCTGGAACACGTTGCCACCCCGGATGCACACCTCGCCGTCGTCGGCGAGGAAGCAGTCCGTGCCGGGGAAGGCCACGCCTACGGTGCCGGCCTTCACCCGGGTGGGCTCCCAGGTCATCGGGCCGGTGCTCTCCGACATGCCGTAGATCTCCGACATCGGGACGCCGATGGCTCGGTACCAGCTGATGAGCTCCGCCGGGATCGGGGCGGCGCCGCTGATGGCGTACTCGACGGCGTCGAGACCGACGAGGGCGCGCACGCCGGCGAAGGCGGCGTCGTCCAGGAAGGCCCACGTCGCGTCGTCCTCGGCGGTGTTGGTGCCCAGGGCCCGACGCTCGCTGATGGGGATGGCGGCGGCCACGGCCTCGTCGAACTTGGCCTTCTTCTCGGGGTCGGCACCGAGGGCGGCCTGCACGCCGGCGTGGATCTTCTCCCACACGCGCGGGACGCCGAACATGATCTGGGGCCGCACCTCGCGGGCGTACGCCGCGATCTGCCCGGCGTCCGGGCAGTCGGTGACCTCGTACCCTCCGAGCACGGCGAGGTAGTGCGTGGACATGCGCTCGGCGATGTGGGCCATCGGGAGGTAGGACACCGCCCGGAAGCCGACGGGCTCGACGTCGAGCATCCGCAGGTAGCCCTCGGCGGTCCACACCACGTTGCGATGCGTGATCATCACGCCCTTGGGCGGACCCGTGGTGCCGGACGTGTAGATCACCGTGGCCAGCGTGTCCGGGGTGGAGGCCCCGGCGATGTCGGCGAGCTCGAGCGAACCGCCGTGGAAGACCTCCTCGGCGACGCCGTCGTGGCTCAGGTTCACGATCGTGTCGAGCTGGGCCAGCTCGTCGCGCACCTTGAGGAAGCGCTCCTCGAAGCCGTCGTCCTCGACGAGGGCGACCTTGGCCTTGCAGTGGCCCGCCAGGTACGCGACCTGCTCGGGCGAGCTCGAGTTGTAGATCGAGATGGCGGTGGCGCCCAGCGCGGCGATGCCGAGGTCGATGAAGTGGAACTCCGGCACGTTGCGCATCATCAGCACGACGCGGTCGCCGGCCCCGACGCCCAGCCCCTCGACGTACGCCGCCGCCCCGGCGACGTGGTCGGCGTGGTCGGCATACGTCCACTCCGCATAGGAGCCGTCCGGCTGCTTGGCCCGGAGCGCCACCTGGTCCGGGTGGGCGCGGACGGTGTCGAGGAAGCGGCTGGTGATCGTCTGGCCCTCAGCCGCCCGGTCGAGCTCGTCCCGCGTGATCGTGCGCATGGGAACCCCCTACACGAGCGTGGTCAACCCGGTCATTCAAGCCGAGGCGGGGAGGGTGATGCGCACGAGTGCACCGGTGCCGGCATGGGCGTGGTCGATGGAGATGTCGCCGTCGAGCACCTCCACGAGCGTCCGCGCGATCGGGAGGCCCACGCCCAGCCCGGGGATGGCGGTGGTGCCGTGGGAGCGAGCGAACATCTCGAAGGCCGTGTCGCGCACGTCCTCGGCGAAGCCCGCGCCGCGGTCGCGCACCTCGAACGTCCATCCCGCGCCGGCGCCGGCTGGCGGCAAGGCGGCGACTTCGGCGGTGCCCCCGTACTTGATGGCGTTGTCCACCACGAGGCCCAGCGCGCGAGCGAGCAGCACCGGATCGGTGGTGACGGTCGCGCCCGCCGGCGCGCTCAGCAGCACCTGGTCGGGTTCGGTGGCGGACTCGCGCACGTCGTCGAGCACGGTCTGGACCACCGCGACGGTGGGCTCGGGGGTGAGGACGCCGGCGTCGAGGCGGCTGAGGATCAGCAGCTCCTCGATGAGGCGCGAGAGGCGGGACGCCGCCAGGTGCGACCGCTCCAGCATGTGGTGCCGTTGCTCCGGGCCGAGGGTGTCCTCGTGGGCGAGCATCGTGTCGAGGAAGCCCTTGATGATCGTGATCGGGGTGCGCAGCTCGTGGCTCACCCGGGCGATGAAGTCGGACTTCAGCCGCTCGAGCTCCATCACCTCCTGGAAGAGGCGGGAGCGCTCGAGCGATCCGGCGATCTGGCTCGCCGCGATGTCGAGCAGGGCGCGCTCGCCGTCGCTGAAGGTGCGACCCGAGCCCGCGCTGGCGGCCAGGTGGCCGAGGCCGCGGTCGGGCCCTCCGAGCGGGATCACCACCGAGTCGGCGGTGACGGCGGCGTCGTCGTCGGGGTAGGACGCGGCGAGCTGCAGGTCGTCTCCCTCGCCCAGCCACAGGCTGGCGGCCGCCACGCTGACCGCCGGGCCGAGGGCGTTGAGCGAGCGCTGGAGGATGGCGGAGGGGTCGAGGGCGGTGCCCGCGGCGCGGGTGACGGCCGCGACCGTGGCCGAGATCTCCTCGATGCGCCCGTCCATCGCCAGATCTTCCCCCGTCGGGGCGGTGGGCGCTACAGGTTGCGATCGAGGGGCGGACCCGGCCACACTTGACCGTCCGGTCAAGTGACCCCTTAGGAGCAGACCCATGGCCACCGCCGTCATCGTCGACGCCGTCCGCACCGCCGGCGGCAAGCGCAACGGAAAGCTGTCGGGGTGGCACCCGGCCGATCTCGCTGGTGAGGTGCTCAAGGCCCTCGTCGAGCGCAACGACCTCGACCCCGCGCTCATCGACGACGTCGTGATGGGCTGCGTCATGCAGGTCGGCAACCAGGGGCTGAACATCGGCCGCAACGCCGTGCTCGCCGCCGGGTTCCCGGAGTCCGTGCCCGCCACCACCGTCGACCGCCAGTGCGGCAGCAGCCAGCAGGCCGCCCACTTCGCCGCCCAGGGCGTGATCGCCGGTGCCTACGACATCGCCGTCGCCGCCGGCGTCGAGGTGATGACCACCACGCCGATGGGCGCGTCCATGACCCCCGGGTCCATCCCCTTCGGCCACAAGGTGCTCGCCCGGTACAGCGACCCCGGCCTCGTGCCCCAGGGCATCTCCGCCGAGATGATCGCCGACAAGTGGGGCATCTCCCGCGAGGAGCTCGACGCCTTCGGCGCCGAGAGCCAGCAGCGGGCCGAGCGCGCCGCCGACGAGGGCCGCTTCGACAACGAGATCGTCGGCGTCACCGAGAAGCGCCTCGACAAGGAGACCGGCAACATCGTCGAGAGCAGCGACCTGGTCACCCGGGACGAGGGCATCCGCCCCGGCACCACCGTCGAGACCCTCGCCAACCTCAAGCCCGCCTTCAAGCCCGACGGCAAGGTCACGGCCGGCAACAGCTCGCAGATCTCCGACGGCGCGTCGGCCCTGCTGGTGATGAGCGAGGAGAAGGCCAAGGAGCTCGGGCTCACCCCCCGGGCGCGCTTCCACACCTTCGCCCTGGCCGGGGTCGACCCCGTCACCATGCTCACCGGCCCGATCCCCTCCACCGAGAAGGTGCTCGCCAAGGCGGGCATGACCGTCGACGACATCGACCTCTTCGAGGTCAACGAGGCCTTCGCCTCCGTCGTGCTGGCGTGGGAGAAGGAGCTGAAGGCCGACCTCGGCAAGACCAACGTCAACGGCGGCGCCATCGCCCTCGGCCACCCGCTCGGCTGCTCCGGCACCAAGCTCATGGCGACGCTGCTCAACGAGCTCGAGCGCACCGGCGGCCGCTACGGCCTCCAGACGATGTGCGAAGGCGGCGGCCTCGCCAACGCCACCATCATCGAGCGTCTCGGGTAGCTGTCTTGCAACGAGGGGGGCGCTGCCCCCCTCGGCGAGACCCCCGTTGCTGGGGCGCCGCCCACGGCGGCGCTTCCGGGCCTGCGGCGCTTCTACCCTGAGCTCGTGCGTCGTCCCTCTTCCACCGCGCTGGTGTTGCTTGCGGTGTTCGTCGTGGTGGCTTGGGTCTTGACGTCGGCGTCGCTGCTGGCGCTCTTGGTCGCGGCGGTTGCGGTGTTCGTGCTGTTCAAGATCGGGTTCGCCATGCTCGGGGGGCTCGCGCAGCCGGTCGCCGAGCCGCCTCCCGCTGGGGAGCTCCGGAAGGTGAAGATCATGTACCGGTGCAGCATCTGCGGCACCGAGGTCCGGATGACGGTGGCCAACGACCAGATGCCCGAGCCGCCTCGGCACTGCCTCGAGGACATGGAGCTGGTCACCCCCGTCGAGGACCTGTAGGCCCTCGCGCCGTCGTCCACAGCCTGTGGACGACGTTGGGGAGCGTCACACAGCTGTAACTTGCCGGACCTGCTGCGTTTGCTGCCTCGTCACCTGTACTGGGTGGCGGTCATGATCCCGGCGAGGATCGAGCCCAGCCCCACCAGCAGGTACGTGTTCTTGGTGCCACCGGGGAGCACGCCCAGGTAGTTGCAGAAGATCACCACCAGGCCCACGCCGAGCAGCGTGAACATGAGGATCGGCACCCAGATCGGGCTGACCTTCATCTCGCGCGGCACCGGGGGCGTGTAGCGGCTCGACGCCTCCGGGCGCGGAGGGGCGACCGGACCGCCCTTGGGCGTGACCCGTCCGCCCTTCACCTTGCGCTTCGGGGGAGGCTTGGCCGGCATGGCGAGCGACACTACCTGGCGCCATCTCGGATCTCGACCAGACTGACCGACGATGGCCACGGCGTCGGAGCCCGCGACGGAGACGCTCGCCGCCGTCGACATCGGCACCAACTCGGTGCACGGCGTGGTGGCGAGGATGACGGCGGGGGAGGCCGGCCCACGCTTCGAGATCCTCGACCGTGAGAAGGAGATGGTCCGCCTCGGCTCGAGCGGCGGGGACATGCGCGAGCTGAGCGAGGACGCCATCGACCGTGCCGTGGCGGCGCTCGACCGGTTCCGGCAGGTCGCCGAGGTGCACCACGCTCCGATCACGGCGGTGGCCACATCAGCGGTCCGCGAGGCGGAGAACCGCGACGTGCTCATCAACCGAGCGTGGGACGAGGCCCGGGTGCTCGTGAACGTGATCTCCGGCACCGAGGAGGCCCGGCTCATCCACCTCGGCGTGCTCCAGGCCGTCCCGGTCTTCGACAAGCGGCTCGTCCTCTGCGACATCGGGGGCGGCAGCACCGAGCTCCTCGTCGGTGAGCGCGGCGAGGTCCTCGCGTCACGCTCGCTGAAGCTGGGCGCCATCCGGCTGACGCGCCGCTTCTTCGACGGCCGTCTCACGCACCCGGGTGCGCTCGACGCGTGCCGGCGCCACGTTCGGTCGACCATCGCACCGTTCGCGCGCGAGGTCCGGCGCCTCGGGGTGGAGGTCGCGGTCGGCTCCTCCGGGACCATCGCCAACCTGGCCGAGATGGCGGCCATGCGAGCCACCGGCGTGCGGCCGCGGTCGGTCAGCAACCTGGTGCTCACCGCCGAGCAGCTCGACGCCATCGTCGAGGAGCTGGTCGCCGCTCCCGACGCCACCGCCCGCGCCGAGCTGCCTGGCGTCGACGCCAGCCGCGCCGACATCATCCTCGCCGGCGCCGTGATCCTCGAGCAGGTGGTGCACGAGCTCGACCTCTCCGAGGTGATCGTGTCCGACTACGCGCTGCGCGAGGGGGTGCTCCTCGACGCGTGGCGCCGTCGCCACGGGGGCTCCCTCCACCACCTGTCGGACCTCCGCCGTCAGAGCGTGCTCGACCTCGGCCAGCTCATGGACGAGGACCCGCCGCACTCCGCCCAGGTGGCGCGCCTCGCGCTCGAGCTCTTCGACCAGACCAAGGACCGCCACGGCCTCGGCGACGACGCCCGCGAGGTCCTCGAGGCCGCCGCCCTCCTCTGCAACGTGGGGATGTTCCTGTCCCACGCCCAGCACCACAAGCACAGCTACTACGTGATCCGGGGCACCGACCGGCTCACCGGCTTCAACGACGACGAGGTGGAGCGCATCGCCCTCGTCGCGCGCTACCACCGCAAGTCGGAGCCGAAGGGCCGCCACCCCGAGTGGGCAGCGCTGCCGGACGATGCCAAGCACGAGGTGGCGGTGCTCGCCGGCCTCCTGCGCGTGGCCACCGGGCTCGACCGAAACCACGCCGCGCGGGTCCAGGGGGTGAGCGTGAAGGACAAGGGTGACCGCCTGCTGCTGAAGGTCACGCCCGTGCCCGGGGAGGACATCGCGCTCGAGCTCTACGCCGCGGCGGCCCGCACCGGCCTCCTCGACAGCACGCTCGAGGTGACGACCGAGGTCCGGGAGGCCTGAGCGCCCTAGATGGCGACGGCGAAGGCGGTGCCGCGGTCCACGGCGTCGGCGAGGGCGGAGTCGGCCGCCATGTAGAGGCCGTCGGCATCGCCGGCGTGCTCGGGGTAGCCGGCCACGCCGACCGCGAGCCGGATGTCGACCTCCGCGCCCCCCGGGAGCCGCACCCGCGCGATGGCCTGCGCCGCGTCCTGGAGGAGGTCGAGGGCCTCCGCCGCAGTGCAGCCCGGGAGCAGGACGCACAGCTCGTTGGTGTGGGTGAGGCCGAGGGAGGCCTCGCCCGGGAGGTGGTCGCGACCGCGCCGCACGAGCTCGCGCAGCACGTAGCTGTTGCCGTGCGCCCCCACCTCGGTGGTGATCTCCTGGGCCGACAGGAGCCGGACCAGCGCGAAGGCCGCCGGCCGATCCGGAGCGACGACGGTGAGCTCGTCCTCGAGCCGGGCCTCCACGTAGTCCTGCCCGAGCAGGCCGGTGACGGGATCGTTGGAGGTCTCCTCGCGCAGCCGTGCCGCCGCACCGATCCGCTCGCGCACGAGGTCGGCCAGGGTGTTCACGTTGAAGGGCTTCGTGACGAACCCGTCGACCCCGCCGATGCCGGACAGGAGCTCGCGAGCGTCGGGGCGGGCGCTGACCACGATGACGGGCAGCATCGCGTAGCGCTCGTCGGACCGGAGCAGGCGGTAGGCGCCCACGCCGCTGAAGCCGCGGAGGTTGAGGTCGAGCAGCACGCAGTCGGGCTTGTGCTCGTCGAGCGCGTCGAGCACGGCCAGGGGCGTGTCCGGATCGATGTGGGTGAAGGCGTAGCCGGCGGCGCGGAAGTAGGCCCGGAGGAAGTCGGCGATGTCCCGTTCGTCCTCCACGACGAGCACGTGCTCCGTGGCAGCGAGGCGACGGGCGACCGAGCCCAGGGGCGGATCTTCCGGCATGGCCGGGATCATCCCACTACTGCCGTGCGCCCGCTGGTGACCCACGGTTACCGTCAGCGCCGTGGCCACCCGGGTGCTGGTGATCGACAACTACGACAGCTTCGTCTACAACCTCGTCCAGTACCTGGGGGAGCTGGGGACCGAGCCGCTCGTGCACCGTCACGACGAGCGCACCGTGGCCGAGCTCGAGGCGCTGGAGCCCGATGCCGTGCTCATCTCGCCGGGGCCGGGCACGCCCGACGACGCCGGGGTGTCCAACGAGGTGATCACGACGTTCGCCGGCCGGGTGCCGGTGCTCGGGGTGTGCCTCGGCCACCAGTGCATCGGCCAGGTGTACGGCGGCAAGGTGGTGCGGGCGCCGCAGGTGATGCACGGCAAGACGTCACTGATCCGCCACACCGACTCCGGTGTGTTCGCGGGCCTGCCCCAGCCTCTCGAGGCCACCCGCTACCACAGCCTCGTGGTGGACCGGGCGTCCGTGCCGGACTGCCTCGAGATCACCGCCGAGACCGACGACGGCGTCGTGATGGGGCTGCGCCACCGGGAGCTCGCGGTGGAGGGCGTGCAGTTCCATCCCGAGTCGATCCTCACGGTCGGCGGCCACGACCTCTTGCGGAGCTTCCTCGGTCAGGTGGGCGCCCCGGCTTGAGGGGGGATCAGCAGGCGGGCTCGGCGGGCGGGTCACCCGCCGCCAACCGCCCCACGACCAGGTTCACCGTCGATCCCACCTGGGCCTGGGTGTTGCCGGCCGGGTCCTGCGAGATGACGCGGCCCACCTGGCTCGGGTCCGTCGTGTCCTGGTCGGTGACCTGGACGACGAAGCCCTGGCCCTCGAGGACGCTCCTCGCGTTCCCTTCCAGCTGGCACTCGACATCCGTCACGTTCACCATCGCCGGACCGCTCGAGACCACGACCGTGACAGCGGATCCCTTCGGTCGCACCGTGTCCTGAGCCGGGTCCGTGCGGATCACGCGGCCCTCCTCGACGGTGCTCGACGGCTCCGACGTCTGGTTGACGGTGAAGCCGGCCTGGCCCAGCAGGTTCGACGCCTCGGCGATCGTCTTGCCCACCACGTTCGGCACCGGACGGTCGGCGGGCCCCTTCGACACGAAGATGGTGACCTCGGAGCCCTTGGGCGCCTCCTCGTTCGCGCCGGGGTCCTGGTCGACCACCTCGCCGACCGGGGCCTGCTCGTCGACGACCTGCTCCTCCTTCACCGTGAACCCCTGGCCGGTGAGCAGCAGGCGGGCCTGCTCGACCTGTGATCCCACGACGTCGGGCACCGGCACCGCCTCGGCCCCCGCGCTCACCTTGAGCTGCACCGTGGAGCCTTCGTCGATGCGCTGGCCGCGGTCGGGATCCTGGTCGAAGACGAAGCCCTCCTTCTGGTCCTCGTTGGCCTCCTGCGTGATCTCCACGTCGAACCCGCGGTCCTCGAGCATCTGCCGGGCGTCCTCCACGGGGAGGCCCACGACGTTCGGCACCTCGACCTGCGCAGCCGCTTCCTTGTCGTCGTTGAACTGCTGGGCCAGCAGGTACAGCATCCCCGCCAGCAGGAGGAGCAGCACGATCAACCCGCCGAGGAACAGCCGGGACGACTTCTTCGAGTCGTCCTCGTCGGCGTCGTCGTAGTACGGGTCGACGGCCGCGGTGGCCGCCACCGCGGCGGTGGCGGCGACGACGCCCGTGGCTCCCGGATCGACGGGGGGGACCATGACCGGCTCGGCGAGGATGCCGCTGCCCTCCCGGAACCGCCGCAGGTCGGCGCGCAGGTCCTCGGCCGAGGGGTACCGGTTCACCGGGTTCTTGGCGAGGCACTTGAGCACGATCGCCTCGATCGCGGCCGGCAGCTCCACGTTGAGGTGGCGAGGGGGGACGGGCGACTCCTGGACGTGCTTGTACGCGATCGCCACGGGCGTGTCGCCGCTGAAGGGAGGTCGCCCCACCAGGAGCTCGTAGAGCACGCATCCCAGCGAGTAGATGTCCGATCGGGGGTCGACCGCCTCGCCCCTGGCCTGCTCGGGGCTGAAGTAGGTGGCGGTGCCCATGACGGTGCCGACCTGGGTGAGGTCCTGGTCGGCGTTGGCGGTGATCGCTCGGGCGATGCCGAAGTCGGCCACCTTCACCAGGCCGGTGGCGGTGACCAGCACGTTGCCCGGCTTCACGTCGCGGTGCACCACCCCGTTGCGGTGCGCGAACCCCAGGGCAGCGGCGACGTCGGCGCCGACGTCGGCGACGCGGTCGGGGTGCAGCGGCCCCTCGTCGCGCAGGATCTCCGACAGCGTCCGGCCCTCCACGTACTCCATGACGATGAAGTACGTGCCGTCGGCCTCGCCCCAGTCGTAGACGCTCACGATGTTCGGGTGGTTGAGGTTTGCCGCGGCGGTGGCCTCCCGCCGGAACCGCTCGACGAAGGCCTCGTCGGTGGCGAACTCGGGGAACAGCACCTTCACCGCGACGGGGCGGTCGAGCAGCTGGTCGCGGGCCAGGAACACGTCGGCCATCCCGCCGCGTCCGAGCGGACGGTGCAGCTCGTAGCGACCGTTCAAGACGGTGGACCCGGGTTCTGACATGCGGGCCTCAGACTAGGGGGCGTGGATGGGGCCCCCTGGGCAGCCGACGGCGCGTCATCCGCCCTGGAGGTACGCCGCGAGGACCGCCTGCGCGATCGGTGCCGCGACCCTCCCGCCCGTCTGCTCGCTGGCTCCGGGTTGGCCTTCCACGAGCACGGCCACGGCGATGGTGGGTTCACCCCCCTCGGGGCCGGCGAACCCGATGATCCACGCATGCGAACGCGGCGGGTCGGTGCCGAGCTGTGCCGTGCCGGTCTTGCCGCCCACGTCGAAGCCGGGAACGTCGAGCCGGCTCGCGGTGCCTCCGTCGACCACGCCGCGCATCGCCTCACGCATGAGGTCGGCGGTGGGCTTGTCCATCGCCTTGGTCCACACCTTCGGCTTGTAGGTGTGGACCACGTTCCCATCGGGGTCGCGGATGTCGCGCAGCACGTGCGGGACCATCACCTCGCCCCCGTTGGCCACCGCTCCCGCGACCATCGCCATCTGCAGCGGGGTCGCGGCCACGTCGTTCTGCCCGATCGACGACTGCGCCAGCGCCGGCAGGTTCCGCTCGAAGTCGGTGGGGAAGTTCGACCGGGCAGGTCCGGTGAGGTCGATCGGCACCGCCTGGTTGAACCCGAACGCCTGCGCGGTGCCGATCATCCCGTCCGGGCCGACCGTCTCGGTGCCCATCTCGGCGAAGGCGGTGTTGCACGACACCTTCAGGATCTGGAACAGCGCCCCGCCGCACGAGGCCCCGCCGAAGTTCCGGATCGGGCGGACGGTGCCGGGCGGCGTGTAGGTGGTGGTGGTGGGGTACACGGGCTTGTCGGGCGTGACCCCGCCGTGCACGATGCCAGCGGTGCCGGTGACCACCTTGAAGGTGGAGCCCGGGAAGAACCGGTCCTGGTAGGAGCGGGCCAGCCGCGGCTTGTCGGGGTTGAGGTCGAGGAGCGCCTGGGCGTCGGCGGCCTTCTGCGTGTTGTGGTTGGCGAGGACGTTCGGGTCGTAGGTGGGGAACGACACCAGGGCGAGGATCTCGCCGCTTCGCGGATCGATCGCCACCACGGAGCCCTCGCGCTGGCCGAGCTGGTCCGAGGCGATGCGCTGGAGGTCAGCGCGCACCGACAGCGTCAGGTGACCGACGCGCTCCTTGTCGACGAAGAGGTCGCTCAGGTCCTGGAACGACAGGTCAGAGGTGCGCCCCGCCAGCTCGTCGTTGTAGGTCTTCTCCACGCCGGAGCTCCCGAGGGTGAAGCTGTAGTAGCCGGTGACGTGGGCGAACAGCGGTCCCTGGGGGTACTCGCGCTGCAGCTCGAACTTGTCGTCGGACGGCACCGACCGTGCGATCACCACGCCATCCGAGGTGGTGACGCTGCCGCGCGGCTGGCTGAAGTCGCGGAGGATGTCGCGGGTGTTGTTCGGGTTGTCGTTGAGCTCCGCGGCCTGGAACACGGTGAGCCGGTTCAGCTGCACGAAGAGGATGACGAAGCAGATGATGAGGCCCAGGCCGAGCGACCGGATCTGGCGCGTCACCCGACCATCACCTCCTGGCGGGCCGCGGTGTCGTCCGAGATGCGAAGGAGGAGCGCGAGCAGCACGTAGTTCGCGATGAGCGACGAGCCGCCATACGACACGAACGGGAGGGTGACGCCGGTGAGCGGCAGGACGCGGAGCACCCCCGCGATGATGATGAACGACTGCACGCCCAACAGCACGGTGAGACCCGTCGCGAGCAGCCGCTCGAAGGGCACCTCGGTCCGCAGCGCGATCCGCAGGCCCGCGCCGATCATCAACAGGTAGGCGAGGAGCACGGCGCTCGCGCCCACCAGGCCGAGCTCCTCACCGATGGCGGCGTAGATGAAGTCGGTCTCCGCCAACGGGATCCGGTTCGGGCTGCCGAGGTTGATGCCCGTGCCGGTGGCGCCTCCGGCCGAGAACGCGAACTGCGCCTCCACGATCTGGAAGCCGTCGCCCTTCGGGTCCTCCCACGGATCGAGCCAGATGTCGACGCGGTCCTGGACGTGGGAGAACTGGCTGTGCGCGAAGACCGCACCGAAGGCGAAGAGCACGACGCCGATGAGCAGGAAGGTGCCCCGCTCGGTGGCCACCCACAGGAGCACCACGAAGAGGGTGAAGAACAGCAGCGAGCTGCCGAGGTCCTTCTGGCTGATCATCACGATCAGAGATGCCGCCCACGCGAGGAGCACCGGCCCGAGGTGCTTCGGGTCGGGGAGCGAGATCGGCCCGAGCCGACGGCTGCTCACGGCGAGGAGCTCGCGCTTCTCCACGAGGTACGACGCGAAGAAGATGGCCAGCAGGATCTTGGCGAACTCGCCCGGCTGGAAGTTGATCGGGCCGATGCTCACCCAGATGCGGGCCCCGAAGTACTCGCGCCCGATGCCCGGGACGAGAGGCAGCAGCAGGAGGCCGATGCCGAGGAAGCCGATCGTCCACCGGTAGCGCTCGAGGTCGCGCACCCGCCGCACGAAGACCAGCGTCGCGACGAACGCCACGATCCCGACCGCCACCCACACCGACTGGAGCCCCGCGAGGCCCTTGGGATCGGCCCGGGCCTCGTCGAGGCGGACGATGAAGACGTAGCCGATGCCGTTCAGCAGGGCGGCGATCGGCACGAGGGTGCCGTCGGCGTTGGGGGCGAGGCGCCGGATGGCGAGGTGGGCGGCGAGCTGGAGCCCGATCACGACGGCGAGGAAGGGGCCGATGTTGGCCGGGATGCTGGCGTCCTGGGCCAGCGAGGCGAGCAGGTACGCCCCGACGGTGACGAGCGTGCCCAGCACGATGAGGCCGAGCTCGGTGTTGCGACGGACCGCTTGCAGCACCTAGTTCGCTCGCGTCGTGGTGGGGCCCGCTGGTGCGGACGTGGTCGTGGTCGTCGTGGGGGGCGGCTTGACGTCCTCGAGCTCGTCGATGTCTCGCTGGATGTTGGCGACGTAGGCCTCGGCCTCGTCGAGGGAGGAGTGCTCGCTCCCATCCTCGAGCGCGGGCACGTAGCGGTCGGGCACGTCCTCGCGAGCGATGCCCGTGCGGTCCTGGAGCTCGGGATCCACCCACAGGACCCCGCCCGGTCGGCCCTGGTAGATCACCACCTCGTCGTCCTCGAAGGTCACGTAGTAGGTGCTCGTGCCGTACCACTGGATGGTGGCGAGCGCGCCGCCGATCACGGCGACGAGGAGGACGACGAAGGCCACCACGCGCCACGTGACGCGCGTGCGCGGGGTCCGCCGCTTCTCGGCTCGTCGGCTCGCTCGCCGCTCCTTCCGGGACGGCTCGTCCACGCGGGTGGCGTCGAGCTCCTCGTCGGTGAGGCCCGACGCCCCGACGGGCATCGCGGTGGTGAACCCGGCCACGTCGCGCTCGTCGCCCTCGCTCCGGGCGGTGGACTGGAGCCTCGACGGCTCGCCGGCCAGCGCCACAGACGCCGACCTGGCCACCCCGCCGTCGTCCACCACGTCGACGACGACGACGGTGATGTTGTCGCGGCCGCCCTCTTCGTTGGCGAGCCGCACCAGCTCGGCAGCCGCCTCGGAGGGGTCGTCGAGTCGCCGGAGGACGCTCGCGATCTGGTCGGAGCCGACCTCGTTGAACAGCCCGTCCGAGCACAGCAGGAACCGGTCGCCCGTGATCGGGTCGATCGGCCAGAGGTCCACGTCGACGGTCTCGTACACGCCGAGCACGCGGGTGACGATGTTGCGCTGCGGGTGCGACTCCGCCTCCTCCGCGGTGATGCGGCCGTCTCGCACGAGGTCGGCGACCACGCTGTGGTCCTCGGTGAGCTGCACGAGGCTGCCGTCGCGGTGGAGGTACGCCCGGCTGTCGCCCACGTTCGCGATGACGAGGTGCTGCAGGGGCTCCTCATCCTCCGGCGCCTCCTCGACGTCGGGGTCGCGCTCCTCCGGCATGAGGGCGAGCGCCACGACGGTGGTGCCCATCCCACGGAGGTGCGGGTCGGCGTCGCCCTCGTTGCGGATCCGGTGGTTGGCGACCGCGATCGCGTCGGTGAGCGACTCCGCGGTGCGGTCCTGGTAGGCGACCTGCAACGTCTCGATCGCCAGCCGGGCCGCCACCTCGCCCCCCTGGTGGCCGCCCATGCCGTCGGCGAGCACGAAGAGGTCGCGGTCGGGGAGGAGCACGTAGGCGTCCTGGTTGATCGTCCGCATCCGTCCCACGTGGGTGGCCGCGCCAGCGCGCAGGACGACTCCGCTCATGAACCGAGCTCCAGGACGGTGTTCCCGATCTGGAGCTTGTCGCCGCGCTGGAGCTGCATGGGACCGGTGACCTTGCGCCGGTTGAGGTAGGTGCCGTTCGTCGACCCCAGGTCCTCGACGAACACCTGGCCGTCCCGTGTGAAGACGCGCGCGTGCAGCTGCGAGGCGTAGGTGTCGTCGATGGTGACGTGGCAGCCCGCGGCGCGCCCCACCGTGACCTCCTCGCCGAGCGGGAAGCTCCGCCCCTTGATCTCCGGCGGGGCGACGATGCGGAGGGCGAGGGGGCCGTGCTTGCGGCTGCCCGTGACGCGACGGGCGCTGCGGTCGCGCTTCGGCTTGGCGGGGGCCTCGACGGCCTTGGGCGGGTTGACCTCGGTCCAGACGGCGCGGAGCACCCGCAGGAAGAACAGGTAGAGCAGGAGCAGCAGGAACAGCTTGAGCAGGTTGAGCAGCTGGTCAGGCACGGTTCAGGAGGCCTCGAACCGGATGCGGGTGTTGCCGAAGGAGATCTCGTCGCCGTCCTCGAGCAGCTGGGTGTCCACCCGCACGCCGTTCACGCGGGTGCCGTTGGTGGAGCCGAGATCGATGACGGCGAAGCGGTCGCCCTGCGGGCGGATCTCGGCGTGGTTGCGGCTGACGTTCGGGTCGGCGAGCACGAGGTTGCAGTCGGGGTGGCGGCCCACGCTGATGACGGACTCGGTGAGGCTGAAGCGATCCCCGTTCGGGAGCACCAGCGACCCCGCCCCTGCGCCGCCCGTGCCCTCCACCATCCGGCCGGTGATGTGGAACGCCCCGGTGTGGAGCCGCTCGTCCTCCACGAGGTCCACCTCCACCGGTCCCATGAACGAGTAGCCCTCGTCCCGAGCGTGCTCGCGAGCAGCGTCGCCGAGCTCGCGGGCGAGGCTGTCCTGCACGCCCTCGAACTGGGCCAGGTCGCTGGCGGACAGGGCCACGACGAAGGCGTTCGGCACCACGGTGCCCCCCCGTACCCCCACCGAGCGGTTGTCGTCCATCTCCCGGACCAACCGCCGACCGAGCTCCACCGGCCGGAGCCCGCTCTTGAACGCGCGGGCGAAGGCGCCCTCCACCATGCGCTCGAGGCGACGCTCGAACCCCCGGATTCCCATCGCCGGGAGGCTATCGGCACCGCCGATGGGGCCTGGGGCGAGGCAGCCGTCGGGCGCTACAGTCATCCACTCCACTCGGGCGAGTGGCGGAATTGGCAGACGCGCTGGCTTCAGGTGCCAGTGTCCGCAAGGACGTGGGGGTTCAAGTCCCCCCTCGCCCACCACCACGACCAACCAACCCCGCGCCGTGGCGACCCTGGAGCGAGGCGCTCCACGGCCCCACCTAGGGCACGGTGGCGGTCTCCGGGGTGAGGTCGATGGTGTCGATCCAGGCGTCGAACCATGCCCGGTTGCGACTCGCCGTCATCGTGTCGAGCGTCCCCGGGCCCGTGAAGAGGTAGAGCCGCCCGCCGGCGACGACGGTCACCTCGGAGTGGTCGCATGCCGCGATCCTGCCTGGTCGTCCATCGATGGTGACCTCTGCCTGCTCGCCGCGAGGCACACCGCAGCCGCCGGCCGTCGTGGGCGTGACGTACTCGTCGACCCATGCGTCGATCGCGACCCCGTCCGGGATCTCTGTCGACGCGCCCTCGAAGTAGGCGAGCAAGCCGGTCTCCACGCCATCGAACCGGCCGTCGAGGTTCCTGTCGGCGACCGGCTGGTCCTCGGGATCCCAGCGCTCCGTAGCCGGTGCGAGCCCGCCCCTGTCGAAGACCTTGAACGAGTAGCCGTAGGTCGGCGAGACGAAGGTCGTCGTCAGGCCCGGGAAGTCGAGCGCCGTGTTCGGGCGCAGGTCGATGGTGGCGAGGAAGGCGTCGAAGACGGT
>JBJMHD010000087.1:0-11550 GCA_045807565.1 Acidimicrobiales bacterium
CAGGTCTACGACCTCGCCGACGTCGAGCAGGCCCTCGACGACCTGCATTCCGGCAAGCTCAACCGCGGCGTGCTCGCCGTGACCCCCACAGGAGCCAACTAGCCATGGAGTTCGGCGTCTTCGCCCAGCTGTTCGTCCCGAAGTTCGAGCGCGAGGTCGATCCGAACGCGGAGCACAAGCGCATCTTCCGCAACATCGAGATCGCCAAGGCCGCCGACCAGAACGCCTTCAAGTACGTGTGGTGCCCGCAGCACCACTTCCTCGACGAGTACTCGCACATGCCCGGCCCCGAGGCGTTCCTCGGCCACTGCTCGGCCATCACCGAGCGCGTGCACCTCGGCTCGGCGATCTTCAACATCACGCCGGCGGTGAACAAGCCGGTGCGCATCGCCGAGAACGTCGCCCTCCTCGACCACCTCACCAACAACCGCTTCGAGTTCGGCACCGGCCGCGGCTCCTCCACCACGGAGGTCTACGGCTTCGACATCGCCGACATCAGCGAGACGAAGGCGATGTGGCGGGAGACCATCGAAGAGATCCCGAAGATGTGGAAGAAGGGCACCTACAGCTACGAGGGCAAGTACTTCCGGGTTCCCGAGCGCGAGGTGTTCCCGAAGCCGCACGGCCCGGCGCACCCCGCCATGTGGGTCGCCGCCGGCTCGCCCCCCACCTTCGCCGAGGCGGCGGAGCTCGGGCTCGGCGCCTTCTGCTTCACCACCGGCGCCCCCAGCCAGCTGACCCCGTTCGTGAAGGGCTACAAGGACAAGATCCAGCACGCCACGCCGGTGGGTCAGTACATCAACGACAACATCATGGGCGTCACCAACATGCTCTGCATGGAGGACCGGAAGAAGGCCTTCGAGGTCGCCGCCAACATGGGGATGAACTACTACACGTCCCTCGCCTTCCACTGGCTCGACAACATCCCGAAGCCCGACGGGCTGCCGGAGTGGCCCGAGCGCCTGCCCGAGCCCACGCCCGAGATGGTCGAGCAGATGACCAACGCCGGGCTCGTGATCGTCGGCGACCCCGACGACTGCGTGAAGGGCGTGCAGCGCTGGACCGACGTCGGGTTCGACCAGCTCACGTTCAGCCCCACCACCAACACGCTCCCCACCGAGGTGGTCGTGCAGTCGATGGAGCTGTTCGGCCGCGAGGTCATCCCGCAGTTCGACAAGGACCCGGTGCACTCGACGACTCGCTACCGCGAGGCAGCGTCGCAGTAGCGCCGACGTCCAGTAGACAGCGGGCCGATGGCCCTCCCGCCTGAGCTCCGAGCGCTCGCTGCCGACGTCTCCAACTGGGGCCGCTGGGGCGACGACGACGAGCGCGGCACCGTGAACCTGATCGACGCCGCCGCTGTCGCACGTGGCGTGGCGGCGGCGCGCACGGGCACGCGGTTCTCGCTGGCCATCCGGCTCGACGACAACGGTCCGCAGCTCGGCAACATCCCCGGGCGCATCAACCCGCTGCACGTCATGGTGGGCATCAACACGCCCTACAGCGGGGACCCCGCCGACTTCTGCGCGAGCGACGACGCCATGACCCTCGGGCTCCAGGCCTGCACCCACTGGGATGCCCTGGCCCACGTGAGCTACGAGGGCAAGCTCTACAACGGCTTCGATGCGGCCACGATCACGGCGGAGCGAGGGGCGTCCCGATGCGGCATCCACCGGATCCCGCACGTGGTGACCCGGGCGATCCTCCTCGACGTCGCCCGTGCCACCGGTCACGACGCCGTGCTGCCGCCGCGCCACATGATCAGCGAGACCGACCTGGAGGCTGCTGTCGAGCAGGCGGGCGTGCGACCCGAGCCCGGTGACGTCGTCCTCGTCCGCACCGGCCAGATGTCGCACCTCCGGTCGCGCGACCGCCAGACGTACACCTTCGGCGAGCAGCCCGGCCTCACCACCGGCACGATCCGATGGATGCGCCGCCACGACGTCGCCGCGGTGGCGACGGACACGATGGCCATGGAGGTGTACCCGTGCGAGGACCCCGCCGTGCTGTTCCCGGTGCACATGATCCAGCTGCGCGACATGGGCCTGCTCCAAGGCCAGAACTTCGACCTCGAGGACCTGAGCGCGCACTGTGCCGCCGACGGCGTCCACGAGATGCTGCTCGTCGCCAACCCGGAGCCCGTCACCGGCGGCACCGGTGCGCCCGTGAACCCGGTGGCTGTCAAGTGAGGAGCTCCCGCTGGTAGCGCCCCCCGCCTCCTTCAACTTCGCCGACGTGTGGGAGATGGCCGCCGACGCCCTCGCCGACCGTGAGGCGCTCGTGATCGGCGACGAGCGCCGCACCTACGCGCAGCTGGAGGAGCGAGCGAACCGCCTCGCCAACCACCTCCTCGCGATCGGTGTGGGCCCCGGCGACCACGTGGGCCTCTACCTCGAGAACTGCCCCGAGTACCTCGAGGCGATGATCGCGTGCTTCAAGATCCGCGCCGTCCCGATCAACATCAACCACCGCTACGTCGCCGGTGAGCTGGAGTACCTCCTCCGCGACAGCGGATCGGTGGGCGTGCTGCACGGACCGCAGCACCGCGAGGTCATCGACGCGGTGCTGCCGCAGGTCCCCGAGGTCGGCTGGTCCCTCGTCACCGGCGAGCCCTTCGAGGCCGCGCTGGCGGCCTCGTCCGCCCGCCGCCCACCACGCGGGGATCGTGGCGACGACGACCACTACGTGATGTACACGGGCGGGACGACGGGCATGCCCAAGGGCGTCGTGTGGCGGCAGGGCGACGCGTTCTTCGCGTGCCTCGGCGGGGGCGACCCGATGCGGATGCAGGGGGAGGTGTCGTCGCCCGCCGAGCTGCCCGACCGCATGGGCGTCGACCTCACCTACATGCCGCTCGCCCCGCTGATGCACGCCGCCGCCCAGTGGACGTCGTTCATGTGGTTCTTCTGCGGCGCGCGCGTGGTGCTGATGCCCGGCTCGCTCGACCCGGCACGGGTCTGGCGGACCGTGGCCGAGGAGGGCGTGCAGTCCATCACGGTGGTGGGCGACGCGGTGGCCAAGCCGCTGCTCGACGCGTGGGACGCGATGGCCGAGGCCGACCGACCCGACGTCAGCTCCCTGTTCGCGATCTCGAACGGCGGCGCCCCGATGTCCGCCGGCTGCAAGGCGCGGATCCTCGCCACGTTCCCGCACGTGATGGTGAACGACGGGTTCGGCTCGTCGGAGGCGGGCATCCAGGGCTCGTCGCGCGTGAGCGCGGCCGACGTCCCGGCAAGCGGGCCGGTGCGGTTCTCCACCGCCGGGGCCAAGCCCACCCTCGTCCTCGGCGACGACGACCGGCCGGTGGAGCCGGGCTCGGGCGTGGTCGGCCGCATCGTCACCGGCGGCCGACTGCCGCTCGGGTACCACCGCGACCCGGAGAAGACCGCCGCGACCTTCCTCACCTACGAGGGCGAGCGCTGGTTGATCACCGGCGACCTCGCCACGGTCGCCGAGGACGGCACGGTGGAGCTGCTCGGTCGGGGATCGGTCTCGATCAACACCGGAGGCGAGAAGGTGCACCCGGAGGAGGTCGAGGGGGTGCTCCACGGCCACCCGGCGGTGGCCGACGTGCTCGTGGTCGGCGTGCCCGACGAGCGGTGGGGCACGGCGGTCACCGCCGTGGTCCAGCCGTCGTCCGGGAGCGCCCCCACGCTCGACGAGCTGGTCGCGCACTGCAAGCAGCACCTGTCGGGCTACAAGGCGCCGAAGCACCTCGTGCTCGTCGAGCGGGTGGTCCGCAGCCCCGCGGGCAAGGCGGACTACCGCTGGGCGGCGCAGGCGGCGGCGGCTGCCCTCGCCGATCGCTGAGCCGGTCAGGCGGCGGCGGCCACCACCTGGGCCAGCCGCTCGCGGTGGTCGTCCTCAGGATCGATGAACACCAGCCGGTACTCGAAGCGGCCGTCGGGGGTGGGGCGCTCCTCGAGCACCGCGGCCAGGGCCACGAGCTCCTCGTCCGGCGACAGGTGCAGCATCACCGTCGGATCGCAGCTCGGGGGGAAGCGCCGCTCGGTGACCACCCGGCACCCGCCCTCGCCCACGTCGATCGACTCGCCGGTGACCGACGCGAACACCTCGCCGCCCGCATCCGGATCGGGGCTGTCGAAGTTCGACAGCACCACGGGAAGGGTGACCCTCGCCCGGCGTGAGCCGCGCCGTTGGATGCGCTCCACCTGGTGGATCGTGAGGTCGAACACCATCTCCCGGCCGTCGTGCGGTGCCAGCGATGCCTCGGTGCGGTAGAGCGCATCCGGGCTGAAGAAGCTGGCGAGGACCTCGCACGTCGGCTCCTTCGGTGGCGGTGAGCCACGCAGGTCGACGACCACGACGTCGTCGCCCTCCTCGTCCAGCACGATGCCGGTGAGGCACACGTTGCCCTCCGTCACCGGCTCGATCAGCGCTGTCCCACCAGACGGAGGTCTCCAATCGCCCATGACCCCGCTCCTTTGTCTCGCCCGCCTGAGGATACGCCGTCGTCGCGCATCTGTCCTGCGGGATGCCACAACGGCCGACGAGCGCAGTCAGCGCGTGCGCACCACCGCCTGCCAGGGGTGGTGCACCTCGAGCGGGCAGAGGAGCCGGCAGGCCTCGACGAGCCACCGGAGCGTCTGCTCTGGTGGCGCCGCGTAGGTCCGCACCACCAGACCGCGCTTCGGGCTCTCGTCCACCACGTACCAGTCCTGGGGCACGGCGCACCCGTGCGCGGCGAGGTACCGGGTGACCCTCGTCCCGAACATGTGCTGCACGCCGATCTCCCCCGGCGTCCACGTGGCCAGCGGCACGGTGGGGCCGCGGTTCCCCAGGAGGTGCGCGAGCGCGCTGCGCGGCGGGACGTCGTGGACGTCCACGCCCGGCGAGATGTTGATGAACACGGCGCCGTCGAGGTGGTCCAGCAACGAGGTGATGTCGCCGTCCGGCAGCTCCACCAGGTCGTCGGGCACGCCGGCAGGCTAGGCCTGGCACACTGTCGGTCCGTCGCCGGACGAGGATGCCAGCGGCGTCGGTGGGTGGGCATGAGCGCAGCGGACGAACCTGGAGACCTGGCGCCCCATGGGGCCGCCCTTCCCCTCGCGACCGTCGTGCTCGCCGAGGGCCACGTGGTCGCGGCCGACGAGCGGGCGCGGCAGTGGGCACCGGACGGAGGGTGGGAGAGCCCGTTCCTCAAGTGGTTCGACCCTGCCGATGCGGGCGCGGTGGAGCGAGCGCTGCAAGGTGGGGGAGGGCCCGACGAGGCGGCGCGCCTCGCCGTCTCGGGCCGGTGGGTCGCGATCCACGCCGGTCCGCCGGAGGAGCCCCGCATCGTGCAGCTGCGCGACGCCTTCGACGAGCTGCACTACCGCGCCGCGGTCGACGTCGTCGCCGACTCGACCTTCGTCATCGAAGCCGGCGGCAGCAACCGGTGGCGCTCGGCCAAGCTCCGCTCCCGGTCCGGGGTGACCGATGCCGAGGCGGCTCGGACGCCGGCGGGCGAGCGGATCCACCCCGAGGACCTCCCGCTCGTCTTCGAGGCGTTTGCCTCCACGGCGGTCGACCGGCCCAACGTGGTGGTGGCGCGCTCGCGGGCCGTCGACGACGACGACCGCTGGGAGACCATCGAGATCACGGTGTGGAACCGGATCGAGCACGAGGTCCTGAACGGGTACCTCGTGCAGGTGCGCAACCTCGACGAGGGACGAACCATCAGCACCGCGCTCAGCGAGGCCGACCCGCAGCTCCTGTCCCTCACCGAGGCGGCGCCGGTGGGGATCCTCGTCACCGACCCGGCCGGGCAGGTGGTGTACCGCAACCCCGCCGCCAAGGCCCTCCTCGGGCCGGAGCTGCACTCCTTCGGCGACACCGACTGGCTCGCCCTCGCCCGCACCGAGCACCGCCAGGAGCTGGAGGCGGCGTTCCGCGCTGGTCTGCGGGGCGAGTCCCCGTCCGCGGTGACGGCCGCCTTCGGGGAGGAGCGGCCCCGCTGGCTCCGGTTGCGGGTCGTCCCGCAGCTCAACGCCGCCGAGGACCGCACCAAGGGCGTCATCGCCACCGTCGAGGACGTCACCGAGCAGGTCGAGGCGCAGGGGCGGCTTGCCGCCATCCAGGACCAGCTCCGGCACATGGCCACCCACGATCCGCTCACGAGCCTGCCCAACCGCACCGCCCTGCGTGCCGAGCTCGATCGCGCCGTGGCCCGCCACGCGCGCTCGGCGGACGCCTTCGCCGTGCTCTTCTGCGACCTCGATGGGTTCAAGCCGGTGAACGACCGCAGCGGGCACGAGGGCGGCGACCAGGTGCTCGTGGAGGTCGCGCACCGCCTGCGGCGCGCGGTCCGCGACGGCGACATCGTCGCCCGCCTCGGCGGCGACGAGTTCGTCGTGCTCTGCGAGGGCGTGGGCGACACGACGGATGTCGCCGAGCGCGTCGCCCAGCGGCTGCACGAGCTGGTGGAGGATCCCTTCACCCACCGCGGCGAGCAGTTCCAGGTGGGCCTCTCCATCGGCATCGCGTACGTGCCACCGGGCGTGCGCACGGACGCCGACGAGCTCCTGCGCGTGTCGGACCAGGCGATGTACGACGCCAAGGTGAACGGACCGGGCCGGACCACGCTGCGACGAGCTGGATGAGCGAGGCGTCGCCCGAGCCGCGCACCTCCGCGACCGGCCTGGCGGCCGCCACGACCGCGGTGGTCGTCTGGGGCGTCTCCTCGGTCGCCATCAAGCAGGTGGAGGGCCTGAACGGCATCGGCGTGGCCTGCTACCGCATCTGGCTCGGGGCGACGGTCGTCACGACCGTGTACCTGGCGCGAGGCGGACGGCTCACGCGCGCGCTGATGCGCGCATCGTTCCTCGGCGGGCTCACCTTCACCGCCGACCTGGTGCTGTTCTTCTGCGCCGTGCAGATCACGAGCGTGGCGAACGCCACGATCATCGGCGCGCTCCAGCCGGTGCTCGTCCTCGCCGTCGCCGGTCCGCTCTTCGGCGAGCGGGCCCGCGCCACCGAGGTGCTCTGGGGGGCGGTCGCCATCGTCGGCACCACGATCGTGGTGCTCGGCGGCGACGCCGGCGGCGCCAACAGCCTGCGAGGTGACCTGCTCGCCGTCGGCGCCCTGTTCGCCTGGACCGCCTACTTCGTCTGCACCAAGTCGGCCCGCCAGTCCCTCAGCGCGTTCGAGTTCCTCACCGGCATGGCGATCTGGTCGGCCGTCCTCGTCGTGCCCCTGCCCATCATCGTGACGGGTTCGTTGGGCGCCACCGACGCCCGGGGCTGGATCACGATCGTGTACATCGCGCTCGTGAACGGTCTGATCGGCCACTTCCTGATGGCCAAGGCGCACGGCCACGTCACCTTGCTCACCATCTCGCTCCTGACGCTGGCGATCCCGGTGTTCTCCGCCGCGGCCGCCGCCGTCGTCATCGACGAGCCGCTCACCGCCACGCAGGTCGGCGGCATGTCCATCGTCCTGTTCGCCCTCGCCATGGTGTCCTGGGCGACGGCCCGGCGCAGCCCCGCCCTCGTGGACGCCGACGTCGAAGCGGTCGGGACCGCTCCCCATCCCTGAGCACCTACCCTTGCGGCATGGAGCCGCCGGTGATGCTGCGCGAGGCGCTCGAGCTCCAGGTCCTCGAGCAGGATCCGGAGCAGGCGGCCGGTGCGGTGGGGAAGGCGGTCGCCGAGCACGGCGCGTCCGCCATCGCGGCCGTGCTCATCGAGGCCACCGCCGTGGCGTTCCGCAGGATGGTGGCGATCACCGACGAGGCGCTCGACCTCCCCGAGCTCCTCGCGCGCCTGGCGCTCGACGGCGCAGTCCCCGAGCACCGGCTGGAGCTGCTCACGGACATCCTCACCGCGGCGGCGGCGACCGCGGGCGGGGTTCGTCCGTCCGTGGATGCCCTCCACGCGCGCCTCGGCGAGCAGGACCTGCTCTTCGGAGCGTGGCTCGGCCTCCTCACCGCTCTGCGCGTCACGTCGATGGCGATCGAGGCGACCGAGGCGGAGGTGGTCGAGGACATCCTCCTCGCCTTCGAGGTGGAGTGAGCCGCAGACGACCGAACCGTCAGGCTGCCGCGTGCAACGCCGCCAGGCCGGCCGCGGTGGCGACCCGGTGGTCGGCCTGCCACGGCGGTCCCAGGTCGCCCCGGAGCGCGGTGAGGCGCTGGGCGAAGGCGTCGGGGGCCACGCCGAGGGCGTGGGCGGCCTCGGCGATGCCGTCCTTGGGATGGACGGGCACCACGGTGAGGCCCCGGTCGGCGGCGGCGTCGCAGATCGCGCCGCGGTAGAGCTCGCCCTCGGCGAGGTGCAGCAAGGCGTGGGAGGCGAGGACCTTCTCGAGCACCGGCACGTCGCGCGGGAACCCGGTGACACCGACGGCCACGAGCTCGCCGTGGGACGAGGCGACGTGGGCGAGCTCGTCGATCACGAGCGGGGTGAGGGCGTCGACGGCGTCGTGGACCTCGCGGACGAGCAGGGCGGCCTTGGCAGGCGGGAGGTCCTGGGCAGCGTGGTACACCTGCCGCGGCAGCGCGTCGGGGCACAGCGTGACGCGCCGCCGGTCGACGACCACGGGACCGTGCCCGTCGCCGCCCACCAGCACCGCGGCCGCCCACCCGGTGTGGATGGCGAACCCCGCACCGATGTCCACGGGAGCAACCTACGACCGCTCCCTGACACCGCCCGTCAGCGACCCGGGGGGCACCGAGCCTTCGCCGGGGCGCGGGGTGGCTCACTAGTGTCTGACGGGTCGTCAGGTCCGAGCCCCCAGGGGAGCAGCCAACATGCCGAACGTGGACGGGGGGAGCCTCTGGGAGCTCGTCGAGCAGCGGGCGGCGGCCACCCCCGATCGGCGTGCCGCGATCGACGAGGACGGCCGGGAGCTCACGTGGAGCGAGGCCAGGACGGAGGCCGAGCGGGCGGCCGCCGGGCTCGCCCGCCACGGGATCGGCCCCGGCGACGTCGTGTCCTGGCAGCTGCCCACGTGGCTCGAGAGCAAGGTCCTCGTGCTCGCGCTGGCTCGCCTCGGTGCGATCCAGAACCCGATGCTGCCGATCTACCGCGAGCGCGAGGTGGGGTTCGTCACCCGCCAGGCCCAGAGCAAGCTGCTCGTCGTCCCGTCCACGTGGTCGGGCTTCGACTTCGAGGCGATGGCCAAGGACATCGCCTCGAGCATCGCCGCCGACGGAGGCACCCCGTTCGAGGTGCTGGTGGCCGACAAGGCCCTCCCCCAAGGCGATCCGTCCACGCTGCCGCCTCCTCCTGATCCGAGCGCCGACGCGGTCCGCTGGTACTTCTACACGTCGGGCACCACGGCGGACCCGAAGGGGGCGCTGCACACCGACGCCACGATCAAGGCGAGCGCGGTGGGGATGTGCGAGCGGCTCGAGATCAGCGACGCGGACGTGAACGCGGTGGTGTTCCCCTTCACCCACATCGGTGGCATCGGTTGGCTCTTCAGCGCGCTCGTGTACGGCTTCCCCACCGTGTACATCGAGCGCTTCGACCCCGCCAAGACGATCGAGCTCATCCGGCAGCACGAGGTCACGCTGGCGGGCGCGGGCACGCCCTTCCACATGGCGTACCTCGCCGCGCAGCGCCAGCTCCCCGCGGGGCAGAAGCTCTTCCCGAGCGTGCGCGCCTACCCGGGCGGTGGCGCGCCGAAGCCGCCGCAGCTGCACTACGACATCAAGGCCGAGATGGGAGGCGCCGGGATCATCTCCGGCTACGGCCTCACCGAATCGCCGATCCTCACCATGGGCAGCGTGCGCGACACCGACGCGCAGCTCGCCAACACGGAGGGCCGGGCCACCGGGACGGCGCGGCTGCGCCTCGTCACCCTCGAGGGGAAGGAGGCGGGCATCGGCGAGGAGGGGGAGGTGCGCGCCAAGGCCCCCCAGGTGATGAAGGGCTACCTCGACAGCAGCCTCGACCGAGAGGCCTTCGACGAGGACGGCTGGTTCAAGACCGGCGACCTCGGTCGCCTCGACGCCGACGGCATGCTCACGATCACCGGCCGCGTGAAGGACGTCATCATCCGCAACATGGAGAACGTCTCCGCCAAGGAGGTGGAAGACGTCCTCTTCACCCACCCGGGCATCGCCGACGTCGCCGTGATCGGCGTGCCCGACCCGCGGACCGGCGAGCGGGTCTGCGCCGTCATCGTCCCCACCGACCCGAGCGCGCCGCCCGACCTCGCGTCGGTGGTGGCGCACGCCCGGGAGCAGGGCCTGATGACCCAGAAGCTGCCCGAGCGGGTGGAGGTCGTCGACGCGCTGCCGCGCAACCCCACCGGCAAGGTGCTCAAGTTCGAGCTCAAGGACCGCTTCAGCGGCTGAACAAGAAGGAACCACCCCCCATGGCACTCCTGGACGGCAAGGTCGCGATCGTCACCGGCGCAGGGCACGGCATCGGCCGCGCCCACGCGATGGAGCTGGCGAGGCATGGGGCGTCGGTCGTCGTGAACGACCTGGGCACGTCGGTCACCGGCGACGGCGCCGACGAGAAGGCGGCGGACCTCACCGTCGAGCTCATCGCCCAGCGCGGGGGCACCGCGGTGGCCAGCTACGACGACGTGTCGGACTACGACGCCGCCGGCCGCATGGTGCAGCAGGCCATCGACACCTACGGCAAGCTCGACGTGCTCGTGAACAACGCCGGCATCGTCCGCGACGGAGCCATCTGGAACATGAGCGAGGCGGACTTCGACGCGGTGATCAAGGTGCACGTGAAGGGCACCTGGGCGCCCTCGCACCACGCCGCCCGCCACTGGCGTGAGCGGGCGAAGTCGGGCGAGGTGTTCACCGGGCGCGTGATCAACACCACGTCGGGCGCCGGCCTCGTCGGCAACTTCGGCCAGACGAACTACGCCACCGCCAAGGCCGGCATCGCCGGCTTCACCCAGACGCTGTCGCTGGAGCTCCACAAGCTCGGCGTGACGGTGAACGCCGTCGGCCCGGCCGCGGCGACGCGCATCACCGGCACCATGCCGGGCGCGCCGGCGGTGATCGAGCCGGAGGACGTCCCCGACGACGAGTGGAACAGGATGGACCCGGCGGTGTCGTCACCGCTCGTGGCGTGGCTGGCGTCGGACGAGAGCCAGCACGTCACCGGCCAGGTCATCCGAGCCGTCGCCGAGGACATCGTGTGGATGCAGGGCTGGGCCGAGGGCCCCACCATCAGCAACGGCGGCAAGCGCTGGGACGCCACCACGCTCGGCCAGCAGCTCGCCACCGACGTCTTCAAGACGAGGGCCCCCGGCCTGCGCTACTAGCCGAGCGACGACGATCGCTAGCGGTAGCCGAGCTGGCGGCTGCAGGAGGGCCAGTGCGACCAGCCGCCCTGGTTCCAGAGGCGCTGGCCCATGGCGATCTGCGTCTCCCGGCTGGCTTGGTTGGGGTAGCCGGAGCCGCCGACGCCCTGCCAGGAGCTGAGCGAGAACTGGATGCCGCCGTAGTAGCCGTTGCCGGTGTTGGCGGCCCAGTTCCCGCCTGACTCGCACTGGGCGAGGCGATCCCAGGCGGCGGGGTCGTTCGGATCGCTGTAGCCGGTGCCTGTGGCGGCGGGGGCGACCGGCGCGGGGGG
>JBJMHD010000088.1:0-15268 GCA_045807565.1 Acidimicrobiales bacterium
CCTCGTCGCCAGCTCGAGCTGGCCGGGAGGGATCCCGGAGACCGTGCAGAAGCACGGCGACGCCCCCGCCGGCCTCGGGCTCGGCACCCCCACCCCGATCGGGCAGGGCACCCCCGTCGCCATCCGCCGCGACGACCCCTACAAGGCATGGGACGACGCCAACGTCGTGCGCGGCGTGGCCAAGGGCACCGTGTCGGCGATCGCCTACGCCCGCCTCGGTGACGTCACCACCGCGCAGCTCCGGGCCCTCGCGTCGATCCAGCGCGAGCTGGGCGCCGACGTCCGCATCACCAACCGTCAGAACTTCGTGTTCCGCGGCCTCTCCGAGGGCCAGCTCCCGCTCCTCCACCAGCGGCTGTCCGCCATCGGCATGGCCGAGCCGGGGGCGGAGCTGTCCCGCGACGTCGTCGCCTGCCCGGGCGCCGACACGTGCAACCTCGCCGTCACGCAGAGCCGCGGCCTGGCCGACGCCATCGGCGCGGCGCTCGACGACGCCGGGCTCGCCGACGTGGGCGGGATCCGCACCAACATCTCCGGCTGCACCAACAGCTGCGGTCAGCACCACATCTCCGACATCGGGTTCTTCGGCGCCGAGCGCCGCGCCCACGGTCAGGCCGCTCCCGGCTACCAGCTCCTCCTCGGCGGCTACGTGGGCCAGGAGAAGGTCCACTTCGGGGAGAAGGCGCTGCGCCTCCCGGCGAAGAACGCCCCCGAGGCCGTGGTGCGGGTGGTTCGCCGCTTCACCGACGAGCGCCAGCCGGGCGAGCTGTTCCGCTCGTGGATCGACCGGTCGGGAGGCGTGAAGACCATCGCCGAGGGCCTGCGCGACCTCGACGAGTTCCCCACGCCCGATGTCGGTCCCGAGTACTACGTCGACTACGACGAGACCGGCCCCTACGTGGCCGAGACCGGCGAATCGGAGTGCGCGACTTGACGTTGATCGAGATCCCGGACTTCACCGACGAGCAGCTCGCGGAGCTCAACCGCGAGTTCGAGCACCTGCCCGCGTCGAAGATCATCCAGTGGGCGGTCGACTGCTTCGCCCCCCACCTCAGCCTCAGCGCGTCGATGAACGACGCCGTGCTGATCGACCTCGCCACCAAGGTGCACCCGGCGATCGAGGTCGTCTTCATCGACACCGGCTACCACTTCCCCGAGACCCTCGAGACCGTCGAGATGGTCCGCCGGCGCTACGGCCTCAACCTGCGCATGATGACGGTGCCGCACCACGACGAGGAGCTCTGGAAGGTCGACCCGGAGAACTGCTGCTCGGCGGTGAAGGTCGGCCAGCTCGACCGCGCCCTCGAGGGCAAGGCGGCCTGGATGAGCGGCCTGCGCCGGGTCGAGGCCGCCACCCGCGGCCAGGCGCCGATCGTCGCCCGTGACCTGCGGGGCCTGGTGAAGGTCAACCCGCTCGCCACCTGGACGGACCTCGACGTCGAGGGCTACATCGCCGACCACGACGTGATCGTGAACCCGCTCAAGGAGCAGGGCTACCTGTCGATCGGGTGCCAGCCCTGCACCCACCTCCCCACCGACCCCAACGACCCCCGCTCCGGGCGCTGGATCGGCCAGGACAAGACGGAGTGCGGCCTCCACGAGTGAGGGTTCCTCGTCGGCCGCCCGCAGCACCGGCCGGTCCCAGCAGGGCTCCGTCGCCGCATCGTCGAATCCTCTTGCGTGAACCTGCTTGCTGCCCTCCGCCGCACCCCTGAATCCGAGCTCCCTGCCCAGCCCACCGACGACGACCTGCTGGCCTGGGCCGAGGAGCTGCGGACCACCTACGAGCCCAGGCCCAAGCGAACCCGCCCCCTGGTGGCAGCCCCGCTCACCCAGTAGCGCCGCCAGTAGCCCGGCGGGGGCGTGGGGGCAGAGGCTCCGCCGGAGCCCCCACCGTGCGAGGGGCGGCTCCGCCGACCCCGAGCGACGAGCGGTCAGCGCGGCCGAAGGCCGCTCCGCACAAGCTCGAGGAGGTCGCCGCAGGCGACCGACGAGAGGCCGCTAGGCCAGGTAGTCGACGAACTTCTCGAGCTGGCGGAGGTTGCGGCACTCGAAGGTGCCGTCGCAGTGGTTGGCGTACTCCCCCACGATCGAGTCGCCGGTGTCCCAGTAGCTCTTGGGCTCGGGGTTCAACCAGTAGAGGTGCCGGGCGCGCTTCTCGATCTCCTTGAGGACCCAGGACTGGGAGGCGTGGTAGTTGTTCCGCGCGTCGCCGAGGATCATCACGGTGGTCTTGGGGCCGATCTCCTTGCCCCACCGCTGCCAGAACACCTCGAAGGCGTGGCCGTAGTCGGAGTGCCCGTCCACCCACACGACGTCGGCCTCGGTGTTCACGCGGTGCACCGCGTCGCTGATGTCCTCGACGCCCTCGAACATGCGCGTCACCTCGTCGACACCGTCGATGAACACGAACGCGCGCACCTTCGAGAACTGGTTGGAGATGGCGTACACGAGGTGGAGGGTGAAGCGGGCGAAGGCCGCCACCGACCCGGAGATGTCGGCGATCACGAAGATCTCCGGCTTCGACGGACGCGGGTACTTGAACTTCGGCTCCGCCGGCACGCCGCCGTACGAGAGCGAGTGGCGCACGGTGCTGCGGAAGTCGAGGGGACCCTTGCGGCCGTGGCGCCGCTTGCGGGCGAGTCGCACGGCGAGCTTCCGGGTGAGGGGGTAGATCGCCTTGCGCAGCGACGCCATCTCCTCGCGCGAGGCGTGCATGAAGTCGACGTCCTCGGGGAGGGGCTTGCGAAGCGTGCGCGCCATCGCCTCAACGCCGCGATCGGCGACCAGGGCGCGGCGGATCTCGCTCTCGATCTCCTTCTTGAGCTGATCGATCCGGTGCTGGTACTCGTCCTGCTCGAGCCGCTCCTCGAGCGGGGTGAGCGGCTCGGGTGAGTCCTGCCGGGCCTGGTCCATGAGACGGTCGAGCACGCCGTCGAGGTCGAGGTTCCGGAGCGTCCGGTACAGGTAGTAGGTGCCGCCGACGGGACGGCCGGGCTCCATGCCGGCGTAGCGCCGCACGGACTGGCGGGCGACGGCGCGCATGAGGGCGTCGTCGCCGCGCTGCAGCGCCCGGTAGAGCATCTCGGCGATCTCCTCGGGCGTCATGTTCTCGCCGCCCCCGCCTCCCTGGCGGGGACCGTCGCCGTCCATCTGCTCCTGTTGCTCGAGCTCCTCGAGCAGCTGGGCCAGCGCGTCCTCGTCGCCGTCGCCCATGCGGAACTGCGACCCGCGGAGGCTGAAGTACACCTCGAACACGGTCTCGAAGGCGCGCCAGTGGGTGTTGTTCTTCACCAGGGTGGCGGCGAGCGCGTACTTGAAGGCCTCGCGGTCCTCGAGGGGGATGTGCTTCACCGCCTCCATGGCGTCGAGGTTCTCGGTGAGGCTCACCGGGAGGCCCGCTTGTCGGAGCTCCTGGATGAAGCCGGCGAGGAGCTCGGTGATCGCTTTGCCGGCGGCGAGCTCCGGCTCGACGGCGGTCACGCCTACGCCTTGGCCGCCGCGGCCTTGTTGACCGGGCTCTGCTCCTGCTCGAGCTCCCGGACCGCCTTCGCGATGTCGCTCTGGTACTTGAGGAGGATGTTGATGGTGGCCTTCGCCGTGTCGGCGTCGACGTGCTCCACGCCGAGGAGCAGCAGCGTTCGGGCCCAGTCGAGGGTCTCGGAGACCGACGGCGACTTCTTCAGCTCCAGCTGGCGGATCGAGCGCACGATGCGGGCGACCTGATCGGCCAGCGAGTCGGAGATGTCGGGGACCTTGGTGAGGACGATCTCCTTCTCTCGCTCGAGCTCCGGGTAGTCGATGTGCAGGAAGAGGCACCGTCGCTTGAGGGCTTCCGACAGCTCGCGGGTGTTGTTCGACGTGAGGAACACGAGCGGGATCTGACGGGCCTCGATCGTGCCGAGCTCCGGGATGGACACCTGGTAGTCGGACAGGATCTCGAGGAGCAGCGCCTCTGTCTCCACCTCGACCCGGTCGACCTCGTCGATCAGCAGCACCACGGGCTCCTCGGCGGTGATGGCCTCGAGCAGCGGGCGGGTGAGGAGGAACTCGTCGGAGAAGATGTCGTCCTCGACCGTCTCCCAGGTCTTGCCGTCACCACGCTCGGCCTGGATCCGGAGCAGCTGCTTCTTGTAGTTCCACTCGAACAGCGCCTTGGACTCGTCGAGGCCCTCGTAGCACTGGAGGCGGATCAGGCGAGCGCCCGACATCTCGGCGACCGACTTCGCCAGCTGCGTCTTGCCGGTGCCGGCCGGCCCCTCCACGAGGATCGGCTTGCCGAGCCGGTCGGCCAGGAACACGATCCCGGCGATGCCCTCGTCCGACAGGTAGTCGACCTTGTGGAGCGCCTCCCGCACCTCGGGGACGGAGTCGAAGCGGTACGAGGTCTCAGCCATCGCCGCACTCTACGGGCTGACTTGACCGCCCGGTCAATCGGTTCCCGGCGCCGCCCGCGCCGGTCCGTCCCGCACCAGGCCCCCACCCAACCGGCGCACCCCGATCCGAGCCTGTGTGGTCTCGCAACGCTGACCGCGTCCGTGCGACACAACCTCCCCCAGGCCCGCTCAACCCCCTCGAGCCTGTGTGATCTGGCGACGCTGACCGCGTTGGGACCACGCAGGCTCAGCTCGAGGTGGGGCCGATCGAGGGGTGTCGGGCTGCGGATGCACCCCCTACGGTGACGACTGCCTTCCCCCTTGGTCATCGACCTCGGGAGGAGTGCGCATGCGCACCATCGACGACGTGTTGCTGCCCGTGTTCTCGCGGCAGCACTGGCTGGTGACGGACAACGACATCCGGGCGGCCGGTGGGTCACGCGGGATGATCAGCAGGCGGCTGACGTCGGGCAGATGGGAGCTGGCCGACCAGCGGGTGTACCACCTCAAGGGGGCGCCCTTCACCTGGCGGTCGTCGCTCCTTGCGCCGATCCTGTCGGCCGGCCCCGGCGCCGTGGCGAGCCACTTCGCCGCCGCGGCGTTGCATGGCATCCCGGGCTACGGCGAGGGAACGCCCGAGCTCACGATCCCTCGGGGGCGAGAGCGTCGCCGGCCCCAGCTCCTCGTCCACACGAGCACGGACCTCGACCGGTGCGGCACCCGGCACATCGACAGCATTCCCGTGACCGACGTCGAGCGGACGCTCCTGGACATCGGGCGCCGGATCAGCGACAAGCGGCTCAGCCACTCGATCGAAGCCGCACGGCGCGCCGGCCTCACGGGTTGGGACGAGCTGATCACCACCCTCGTCGCACACGCGAGGCGCGGTCGGCCGGGGATCGCCCGTCTTCGCCGCGTCATCGCACAGCACGCGCACCGCGCCGAGGTCACCGACAGCAACCTCGAGCTGATGATCATCGCTCTGCTCCTCGAGCACGGCCTGCCCGAGCCGGTGCTGCACCATCGTGTGTACGACGCCGATCGGTTCGTCGCCGAGGTCGACCTGGCGTACCCCATCCATCGGATCGCCATCGAGGTCGACGGACGGGTGCACCTCGATGACGCCGTCCGAGAACGAGATCTGCCGCGTCAGAACGACCTCATCCTCAGCGGGTGGATCGTGCTGCGCTTCACCTGGGCGCGGCTCCGCGACCGACCGGAGTCGATCGTCGCCGAGGTCCGCGCGGCGATCCGGGCGCGCTCCTGAGCCGGTCCCCGTCGCCAGCCTGTGTGACGTCGCCTCGCCGACCACGTCCAGATCACACAGGCTCCATTGGAGAGGGCCCCCGTCGCCAGCCTGTGTCACGTCGCCTCGCCGAGCGGGTTCAGATCACACAAGCTCGGGACCTTCGCGCTCCCTCTCGCGAGCGTGTGCGATCTCGCGTCGCTGGGCGAGTCCAGATCACACAAGCTCGGATGGAAGGCGTTGCTTTCGGAGGGCTGCGCTGACCTCGTCAGGAGCGGGTCTGGCCGTCGCCGTGGATGACGAACTTGAGGGTGGTGAGCTCGCGGAGGCCCATGGGCCCGCGGGCGTGGAGCTTCTGGGTGGAGATGCCGATCTCGGCGCCGAACCCGAGCTCCTCGCCGTCGACGAACCGGGTGGAGGCGTTGACCAGCACGGCCGCGGCGTCCACCTCGTTGACGAACCGATCCGCCGCCTTCACGTCGTTGGTGACGATGGCCTCGCTGTGGCCGCTGCCGTAGCGCGTGATGTGGGCGATGGCGGCGTCGAGGGTGTCGACGACCCGCACCGCGAGCTTCATGTCGAGGAACTCGGTGGCGTAGTCCTCGTCGGTGGCGATGGCCGACACGCGGTCGCCGAGGATCTCCCGGGTGGCGTCGTCGCCCACCAGCTCGACGCCCTCGAGGCGGGGCGCCACCTCGCTCAGCAACGTGGCGGCGACGTTGCGGTGGACGAGCAGCGTCTCGGCGGCGTTGCACACCGAGGGCCGCTGCGTCTTGGCGTTCTCGACGATGCGCGCCGCCATCGCCAGGTCGGCGGTCGCGTCGACGTAGACGTGGCAGTTGCCGTCGCCATCGATGACGTAGGGCACCGTGGCGTTGTCGAGCACCGAGCGGATCAGAGACGGGCCGCCGCGCGGGATGAGGACGTCGATCGAGTCGCGCAGGCGCATGAACTCCACCGCCGCCTCACGGCGGGTGTCCTCGACCAGCACGAGGGAGTCGTGCGGCAGCCCCGCCTTGGCCAACCCTTCGCGCAGCGCCGCCGCGATGGCGATGTTGCTCCGGATGGCGCCGGACGAGCCGCGCAGGAACGCGGCGTTGCCGGCCTTCAGGCACAGGCCGAAGGCGTCGCTGGTGACGTTGGGCCGGTTCTCGTAGATGATCGCCACGACGCCCAGCGGCACGCGCACCCGCTGCACCCGCAGGCCGTTCGGGCGCATCCACCCGTCGGCGACCTCGCCGACCGGATCCTGCAGGGCCGCCACCGCTCGCAGGCCGTTGGCCATGGCGAGCAGGCGCATGTCGGTGAGCCGCAGTCGATCGACGACCGTGCCGGGCTGGCCCGCGGCTTCGGCCGCCGAGACGTCGTCGGCGTTGGCGGAGAGGATCTCGGCGTGCCGGTCGAGCAGCAGGTCGGCGGCGGCGAGGAGCGCGGCGTCCTTCACCTCCGTGGAGGTGGTGGCCAGGACCCGGCTGGCCGCCTTGGCACGGGCGCCGAGCTCGGCGATGGGGTCCAGCGGCACCCCGGAAGTGTAGGAGGCCCCAGCGCCGTGGCCCACCGCGAACCCAGGCATCCCCAGGTGGCAGGCTCTGGCGATGGCGACGAGCGCGAGCGTCCGGCTGGCCACCTCCGACGACGTCGACGGCATGGCGGCGTGCCTGGCCCAGGCGTTTGCGGACGACCCGGTGATGGGTTGGCTCTTCGGCGACGAGCCACCCCGACCGGTGAAGTACCTGCGCCCGTTCTTCGCGCACGAGGGACGCCGGCACCTCGAGCACGGCACCGTGTACACCGCCGACGGGTTCCCCGGTGCGTCGTACTGGGACCCGCCCGGGCACTGGAAGACGTCGATCTTCGGCATGCTCCCGATGGCGCCCACCATGATCGGCGGCATCGGTCGCCGGCTGGTGAAGGCGCTGCGGACGCTCGGTCAGATGGAGAAGGTGCACGGCCAGCACCCCGACCACTACTACCTCGCCGTCCTCGGCACGCACCCCGACCACCGGGGCGAGGGCACGGGCGCGGCGCTGATGGCGCCCATCCTGGAGCGGTGCGACGCGGAGGGGATCGGCGCCTACCTGGAGAGCTCCAAGGAGACGAACATCCCCTACTACCGCCGCTACGGCTTCGAGGTGGTGGGGGACATCACGTTCCCCGGCGGCCCCACCATCTGGCCGATGTGGCGTGACCCCCAGCCCGTGGCGGGATGAGCGAGTCGCTCGCCGAGCCCACCCGCCGCTTCATCGAGGAGGTCACCGGGTCCCTCGAGGCGGTCAGCCGCGGCGTGTCGGGCGTGCGCACCGAGGACCTTCGGGGCGACGTCGCCCTCGAGGCGTTCAACCTCGTGTGCGGGCTGGCAGTGGCCGACGGCCGCGTCAGCGACGACACGATGTGGGAGATCCTCGCCGCCTTCGGCCCCCACCTCGAGACGCGCCTGGCCGGCACCACCCCTGCCGACATGCGTGCGTCGGGCCTCGTGGACGCGCAGCGGGGCTTCGCCGACAAGCCGTCGGCGATGTTCGAGGTGCTGCTCGCCGCCGATCGCCGCGAGGGATCGAGCCACGCCCGCGGCTACTACGACCATGCCGTGGAGCTCGCCTTCGCCGTGGCGGCGATCGACCTGTACACGTCGGAGCGGGAGCTGGCCGCGGTCGAGCGCTACCGCGGCTTGCTGCTCGACGCCATCCAGGGCGTGGAGGCGAACCGCTCCCCCGCCGCCGCCGCGACGGCCGCCGCCGCGGCCGCCAGCAAGGCCACAGCGGCCAGCGCCGACCCGCCTGCTCGTCCGCTCGACGAGCTGCTCGCCGAGCTCGACGACCTCGTGGGCCTGCAGGGCGTGAAGCACGAGGTGAAGCTCGTGACCAACCTCCTGCGCGTGCAGCGGATCCGCAAGGAGCGCGGGCTCCCCACGATGGACCAGAGCCGCCACCTCATCTTCACGGGCAACCCGGGCACCGGGAAGACCACCGTCGCGCGCCTGCTGGCGCAGATCTACCGCACCCTGGGCGTCGTCGAGCGCGGCCACCTCGTCGAGACCGACCGGGCCGGCCTCGTCGCCGGCTACGTCGGACAGACCGCCCCCCTGGTGCAGGCCCGCTTCGACGAGGCCGACCAAGGTGTGCTGCTCATCGACGAGGCGTACTCGCTCGTGCGGGGCGGCGAGCGCGACTTCGGTCGTGAGGCGATCGACGCCATCGTGAAGCTCATCGAGGACCGGCGCGAGCGCATCGTCGTGGTGATGGCCGGCTACCCGGACGAGATGGAGCAGCTGATCAGCGCGAACCCCGGGCTGCGGTCCCGCTTCCCGAAGGTCATCCACTTCCCCGACTACTCCACCGACGAGCTCCTGGCCATCATCGACACGCTCGCTGACAAGAGCGGCTACCGCCTCGACCCGGGGGCGCAGGCGCGTGCCCGCATCTGGCTCGACTCGATCACCCGCGACAAGGGGTTCGGCAACGGGCGGACGGCACGCAACCTGTTCGAGCACGCGGTGTCGACGCAGGCCACGCGGTTGGCACCGGTGGACTCGCCCACCGATGAGCAGCTCACCGTGCTCGTCGCCGAGGACATCCCGGTGCCCGGCGAGGGACCCCTCACCGTCGTCCGGCCGGCGGGGACGGCCTGATCGTGCGACGGGTGGCAGCGATCGTCGCCGCGGTCGGCATGGTGGTGGTCGCCGTCGTCGTACGCCAAGCCATCGACGATGACGACGGCGACGGCGCGGGCAGCACCTCGAGCGTCGTGGTGTGCGCGACCGACCTGGTCAAGGCGTGCGAGGCGTTGGGCGAGTCGGTGGAGGTGCGGGTCGAGGCGCCCGCCGTCACCGCCGCCGCGCTCGCCGACGGCACCCTGCCCGACGACGTGGACGCCTGGATCACCTCCACCGCCTGGCTGGAGGTCGCCGACAGCCGGGCTCCGAACGCGCTCGGAGACGCCCGCGCGATCGCGACGTCAGCCACCACGGTGGCCACCGCCCCCGGCCGCCACGATGCCATCCGCGACCTCTGCGGGGATGGCGACATCTGGCGGTGCCTCGGTGACGCCGCCGGCACCAGCTGGGCCGACCTGGGCGACGGGTCCCACCCGGAGTGGCGCGAGCTGAAGGTCGGCCTCACCGACCCGGACCTCGCCACCGGCCTGCCCGTCCTCGCCTCCGCCGCCGCCGGGTTCTTCGGCTCCACGGACTTCGTGGTGAACGATCCCCGCTTCGGCGAGTTCGAGGCGTGGCTCGCCAACCTGGCCGCGCCGTCGGCCGCGGGCGACCCGAACCCGGCGCTGACCCTCGCCACCCGGCCCGGCACGTACAGCGCGGCCGGTGCCGTGCAGTCCGCCGCCGCCCCGCTCGACGCGAGGGGCGTGGGCACCATCGACCCGGACGTGCCGGTGTCGGCCACCATCGCCGTGGCCGAGGTCGCGGGCGGCGACGGCGCTCCTGGCACTGATGGCGTGGCGGACGCCCTGGACGCCGCGGGGTGGACGCGCGCGAGCGACGCCGACCTCGCCCGTACGCTGAAGCCGGGCGTGATGGCTGCCCTGCACTCGCTCTGGAGGGCTGTGACCTCGTGACCCGCATCCCAAGAACCCTGCGCTGCGCCGCTCTCCTGCTCGCGCTGGCGCTTGTCGCGGCGGCGTGCACGGAGTCCGACGACGGCGCCGGCGGTGACGGCGTGCCCGACCTCGGTGACCCCGGGGACTGCGTCGTCGCCGATCTCTCGGTGTCGCCGGAGAAGCTCGACCTGCTCACGCGCCTGGCCAAGGACTTCAACGAGAGCGACGCCGAGGTGCACGGCGAGTGCGCCTTCGCGCGGGTGCAGGCGAAGGCGTCCGGTGGCGCTGCCCAGCTGCTCGCCGAGGGTTGGGACGAGGCCACCGACGGCCCCCGACCGGTGATCTGGTCGCCCGCCGCCTCCACCTGGGGCGCCATCCTCAACGAGCGCCTGGCCGCGCAGGGCGACCCCGCCATGACCGGCGACTTCACCTCCTTCCAGCTCACGCCCCTCGTGATCGCCATGCCGCGCCCGATGGCCGAAGCCCTCGGCTGGCCCGAGAAGCCCCTCGGCTTCACGGACGTCTACGCGCTCTCGCAGGACCCCGCCGGCTGGGCCGCCCACGGGCACCCGGAGTGGGGTGCGTTCCAGCTCGGGAAGACCAACCCGAACTTCTCGACGAGCGGCCTGTCCGCGCTCATCGCGCAGGCGTACGCCGCCAACGGCAAGACCGAGGGCCTGTCGGTCGAGGACCTCGCCAAGAAGACCACGGACGACTTCGCTCGCCAGATCGAGTCGGCCGTCCTGCACTACGGCGACACCACGCTCACCTTCCTCAACAACTGGTACCGCGCCGACCAGCGCGGCAACCCGTACCAGTACGCGTCAGCGGTGGCCGTCGAGGAGAAGTCGGTGATCGACTACAACTCCGGGAACCCCGACGGTGTGCTGCAGGAGGGCGAGGAGCCACGCGAGCCGCACGTCCCGCTCGTCGCGATCTACCCCGACGAGGGCACGGTCTACTCCGACAACCCGCTCTACGTCCTGGACGCCGACTGGGTCGACGACGACGAGGCCGCCGCCGCCCGGCTGTTCGTCGACTTCGTGCAGCAGCGCGACAACCAGGAGCAGATCCTCCGGTACGGCTTCCGGCCCGGCAACCCCGACGTCGCCCTGGGGAGCCCGATCGACGACAGCAACGGCGTCGACCCCAACCAGCCGCAGACGTTGCTCGAGGTCCCGGCGCCCAAGGTGCTCACGCAGCTGCTCGACGACTGGCAGGACCAGCGCAAGCCGGCGCGCGTGCTCCTCCTGGTCGACGTGTCCGGGTCGATGTCCGACGTCGCCGACCCCGACACCGGCGCCACCAAGCTCGACCTGGCCAAGCAGGCGACGATCACTGCCCTGGACGAGTTCAACGACGACGACGAGGTGGGCCTCTGGGTGTTCTCCACCGACCTCGGCACGAAGGACGACCCCGAGGGCGAGTACGTGGAGCTGGTGCCCACGGGGCGCATCGGCGACACCAAGGAGAGCCTCAAGGGCAAGGTGCGCGACCTGCTCCCCACCAACGGCACGCCGCTGTACCGGGCCACCCAGCTCGCGTACGAGGAGCAGCTGGCGCAGTACGACCCCACGCGGATCAACGCCGTGGTCCTGCTCTCCGACGGGGTGAACGACGACGGTGAGCCCGACGACGATCGTGAGCAGCTCACCGATCTCCTGTCCGCCCTCTCCGACAAGGCCGAGGGCGACCAGACCCAGGCCGTGCGCGTGTTCCCGATCTCCTACGGCGAGAACGCCGACCTCCCCACGCTGCGGCGGATCGCCGAGTCGAGCCAGGCCGCCCTCTACGACTCCAGCGACCCACGGTCGATCGACAAGGTCTTCGTGGCCGTCGTCAGCAACTTCTGAGGATCGGCGTCGCTCGGCGTCACCGCAGCACTGCCGAGGGGCCGTAACGTTCGCCAGGACATGGCCAGGGGACTGTCACTCCGCGATCGGTTCTTCACGCCGCCGGTCGCCCGAGCCACCACCTCCCCGCTCGGGATCGTGGCGCTGGGCGCCGGGGCGAGCATCGGCATCCTCGCCGGCGGGGGCATCCTCGGGGCGGCGGTGCTCGGCCTGCTGGCCTGGGCTGGCCGCGTGGCGGCAGCCATCCCCCGTGCGCCGGCCGACGCCCGGATCGACCCCTTCACCCTCTCGGAGCCCTGGCGGCGCTTCGTCACCGACGCCCTGCAGGCGAAGGCGCGGTTCCACGAAGCGGTGCGCTCCGCCCGCGAGGGCCCCATGCGCGACCGGCTGGCGGAGATCGAGGGCCGCGTCGACACCGGGGTGGACGAGGTGTGGCGCATCGCCCGTCGTGGACACGACCTCGTCGACGCCCGCCGCCGCATCGACCCGGACGCCATCCGACAGGAGATCGCCGCCACCGAAGCCAACGCCGACCAGCCGTGGGCCACCGACTCCACCATGGCGCGGACGATGGAGTCGCTGCGCGCCCAGCTCGGCACCGCCGAACGCCTCGAGCGGGTCATCGGCGACGCCGACAGCCAGCTCCGGCTCCTCAACGCCCGCCTCGACGAGGCCGCCGCCCGCACCATCGAGCTGTCGGTGCAGGCCGAGGACGTCGACGCCCTCGGCGGGCTGGGTGACGACGTGGACGCCATGGTCGACGAGATGGAGGCGCTGCGCCAGGCCATCGAGGAGACAGGCGGCGGCACCGCGGCGGCGGGCCCCGCGTGACCGACATCACCGACGCAACCGAGGTGATGGACACCGCCGACCCGCCCATCGTCGACGACGGTCGACGCGGCTCCTACCTCGTCGCGGCAGGCATCTTCCTGTCGCGCATCGCCGGCCTGCTCCGCGAGGTCGCCATCTCGGCGTCCCTCGGCGTGGGCGCCGTCGCCGACGTGTTCAAGGCGGCCCTCCGGATCCCCAACCTCCTCCAGAACCTGCTGGGTGAGGGCGTGCTGTCCGCCTCGTTCATCCCCGTGTACGCGCGGCTGCTCGAGGAGGACAAGGCCAAGGCCCAGCGGCTCGCCGGGAACGTGCTCGGGCTGCTCATCGCGGTGATGGCCGCGATCGTCGCGGTGGGCGTACTCGCCGCGCCGCTCCTCACCAACGTGATCACGCCGGGCTTCACCGGCGCTCGCTACGACCTGGCCGTCACGCTGATGCGGATCATGTTCCCGGGCGTGGCGTTCCTCGTGCTCTCGGCGTTCTGCACCGGCATCCTCAACAGCCACCGCCAGTTCTTCCTCTCGTACGTGTCGCCGGTGATGTGGAACGCGACGCAGATCGCGTTCGTCGTCGCGGCCCTCGTGTACGGCGCCACCAAGGTGGGCATCGCCCACGCCCTCGCCTGGGGCGTGGTGGTCGGCGCGATCCTGGAGGTCGCGATCCAGGTGCCGTCAGTCGGGCGCCTCATGCAGGGCGCCAAGCTGTCGCTCAGCCGCAGCTCGCCCGAGGTCCGCGACGTGCTCCAGCGGTTCGTGCCGGTGGTCGTGGGCCGCGGCGTCGTGCAGCTCATCACCTACGTCGACCTCGTGCTGGCGAGCTTCCTCGCGATCGGCGGCGTGTCGTCGCTCACGTACGGCCAGGTGCTGTACCTCCTGCCGATCAGCCTTTTCGGCATGGCCGTGGCGGCCGCCGAGCTCCCCGAGCTGTCGCGCATCGGTCCGGCGGGGCGGCCGGTCATCGCCGAGCGGCTCTACCTCGGCATGGAGCGGGTGACGTTCTACGTCGCGTTCACGGTGTCGATGTACGTGTTCGCCGGTGACGTGATCGTGGGCGCCCTCTTCCAGCGGGGCGAGTTCGACGCTGCCGACACCCGAGCCGTCTGGTACGTCGTCGCCGCGTTCTCGCTGGGCCTCCTCGGCACCACCCGGTCGCGCCTGCTGCAGAACGGCCTCTACGCGCTGAACCGGTCGAAGCTGGTCACGCGCATCGCCATCCTCCGAGTCGCCCTCGCCGGCGCGTTCGGCGCGCTGCTGATGTTCCCGTTCGACCGGTACGCGGTGGTCGGCAGCTCCGTCGAGCGGATCGGCGACCTCGGCTTCGGGCCGTTGCCCGACGCCCTCCGCCAAGCGGTCGACAGCGGCCCCCGCCTCGGGGCGGTCGGGCTGGCGCTCGGTGCCGCCGCCTCGTCATGGGTCGAGTACCGCCTGCTGCGCGGCGCGCTGGCGTGGCGCCTGGGACCCCTCCCGAAGCCGGGCCACGACTCGCGGTGGTCGCTGGTGACCGCCCTCGGGGTCGGCGTGCTCGCCGCCGGCGTGCGAGCGAACACCCACGACCTCCCACCGGTGGTCCAGGCCGTCGCCGTCCTCGGTGCCGCCGGTGCCACGTACCTCGGGATCACCGCCACCATGGGCGTCAGCGAGGCACGAGCCCTGGTGCAGCGGGGGCGTCGGCTCCTCCCCGGGTGAGCGGTCGGTAGGCTCGCCGGCATGTTCAAGGCACTCAGGCGTTGGTGGAAGTACCTCGGCGCGAAGGTGAACTCGGCCTTCAACGCCAAGGCCGACCCGAAGATCCAGCTCGAGCAGGCCATCACCGAGGCTCAGGACCAGCACCGCCGGTTGCGGGAGCAGGCCGCCAACGTGATCGCCAACCAGAAGCAGACCGAGATGCGCCTCGACCGCGCCATGGCGGAGCTCGAGAAGGTGTCGGGCAACGCCAAGCAGGCGGTGCTGATGGCCGACGAGGCCGGCAAGAAGGGCGACACCGCGAAGGTCGACGAGTACACCGCCGCGGCGGAGTCGTTCGCCACGCGGCTGATCGCGCTCGAGAAGGAGGTCGACGACCTCAAGGCGCTGGCCCTCCAGTCGTCGCAGGCGAGCGACCAGGCCAAGGCCGCCGTGCAGCAGAACGCCACCGCGCTGCAGAAGAAGCTGGCCGAGCGCAACAAGCTCCTGTCCCAGCTCGACCAGGCGAAGATGCAGGAGCAGATGAACAAGGCGATGGCCTCGCTGTCGGAGACGGTGGGCGAGGACGTCCCGACCCTCAATGAGGTCCGGGACAAGATCGAGGCGCGCTACGCGAAGGCGCAGGGCATGTCCGAGCTCACCGGCTCGACGGTGGAGAGCCGCATGCTCGAGATCGAGCAGGCCGCCGCCAACAGCCAGGCGCAGGGCCGGCTCGCCGAGATCCGCGCC
>JBJMHD010000089.1:0-35855 GCA_045807565.1 Acidimicrobiales bacterium
CCCGTCCACCGCGAAGGTGCTCGAGAAGGCCGGCCTCTCCGTGAACGACATCGACCTGTTCGAGGTCAACGAGGCCTGCGCCTCGGTCGTGCTGGCGTGGGAGAAGGAGCACCACCCCGACATGGACAAGGTCAACGTGAACGGCGGCGCCATCGCCCTCGGTCACCCGCTCGGCTGCTCCGGCGCCAAGCTCATGGCCACGCTGCTCAACGAGCTCGAGCGCACCGGCGGCCGCTACGGCCTCCAGACGATGTGCGAGGGCGGCGGCCAGGCCAACGTCACGATCATCGAGCGAGTCAGCTGATGGGCTTCACCAGCGAGGAGATCGAGGCGGCCTTCCAGCGCTACCAGGACGCCGCCAACGAAGCGGGTCGCACCGGCGACTGGAAGCCGTGGGTGGACTGCTTCGTGCCCGACGTCGAGTACGTCGAGCACCTCTACGGCACCTTCACCGGGCGCGACGCCGTGCAGGCGTGGATCGAGAAGACGATGGGCGCGTGGCCGTTCACCCACATGCAGCTGTTCCCGTGGGACTGGTACACCGTCGACGCCGAGCAGGGCTGGGTGGTCGGCCAGGTGGAGAACCGCTTCCTCGACCCCGGGGACGGAGCGGTGTACGAGGCCGCCAACTGGACGCGCCTCGTGTACGCCGGCGACGGCCTGTTCGCGTCGGAGGAGGACGTGTACAACCCCGAGGACTTCGCACCGGTGGTCCAGCGCTGGCTGGAGGCCTGGGTCGCGCACCACCCGGACCAACCGAAGGGCGCTCCCCGTCCCTAGCGGTCAGCGCTCGCTGCCGTAGCGCAGGGGGGCGCGGTACGACGACCCCTGGAAGGGCCGCCCCACCGGGCGGGCGAAGCGCCACTGCACCGAGATGCGCGGACCCACGCTCGACTGCGGGCCGAGGTAGGGCACGGAGTGCTCCCAGGCGGCCTGGCAGCGGCCACCCATCACGAGCAGGTCGCCCGACGCCGGGGCCAGGTCGTGGGTGGCGCCCCTCCCGGGGACGTCAGCGTGCTTGGCCGACCTCGGCCGCAGGAGCCACGGGCGAGTGGCACCGAAGGAGAGGATCGCGACGACTGTGTCCTCGAGGTAGGTCATGTCCGTGTCACGGTGGAAGGCCTGGCCGTCGGTGCCGGACCGGTACTGCAGCATGGCGAAGCCGTCGAAGGTCACGCCGTAGCGGTGCTGCAGCACGCGCGTGGCCTCGGCCAGCGCCGGGTGCGGGAGCGGCATCCCCTTGCCGCGCGCCCACCACGAGCCGACCCGGTTCTCCTCCACGAGGTGGTCGTACCGGAACAGCCTGCTCCCCTCCCACGGCACGGTGGCCAAGAGGTGCTCGTGCACCTCCGCGGCCTCCGGGACCCAGCCGCGCACCACATCGACCCACGCGCCCTCGGCCAGGTCGACCCGTTCCACCGGCGCCTCGCGGTCGACCCAGCTGCGTGCCTCCACCGCCCCAGCATGCCGACCTGACGGCGCGTCAGGGCGTCTGCGATGCTCTCCCCCGCAGCAGCACCCAGCACCACACCCGGGGGGACACCGCATGGCCACGCACGACCTCGTCATCCGAGGGGGCACCGTCGTCGACGGCACGGGTGCGCAGGCCCGCACGGCGGACGTCGCCATCTCCGAGGGCGTCGTCACCGAGGTCGGCCGGGTGGACGGCGCCGGCACCGAGGAGATCGACGCCGACGGCGCGCTGGTGACGCCGGGGTTCGTCGACGTCCACACCCACTACGACGGGCAGGCCACGTGGGACGAGCAGCTGACCCCCAGCTGCTGGCACGGCGTCACCACGGTGGTGATGGGCAACTGCGGTGTCGGCTTCGCCCCCGTGGCGCCCGACCGCCACGAGTGGCTGATCGGCCTCATGGAGGGCGTCGAGGACATCCCCGGCGCCGCGCTGAGCGCCGGGATCCAGTGGGGGTGGGAGACCTTCCCCCAGTTCCTCGACGCGCTCGACGAGCGATCGCACGTGATGGACCTCGGCACCCAGGTGCCGCACGGTGCCGTGCGCGGCTACGTGATGGGCGAGCGCGGCGCGCGCAACGAGCCCGCCACCGCCGAGGACATCGAGGCCATGGCCGCCATCGTGCGCGAGGGCATGGACGCCGGCGCGCTCGGCTTCTCGACGAGCCGCACGCTCGCCCACCGCGCCATCGACGGCGAACCGGTGCCCGGGACGTTCGCCGCCGAGGACGAGCTCTTCGGCATCGGCCGCGTGCTCGGCGAGCTCGGCACCGGCGTGTTCGAGCTCGCGCCCGCCGGCGCGCTGGGCGAGGACCTGGCGGCGCCCGAGCGCGAGATGGACTGGATGCGACGGCTGTCGGCCGCCATCGGGCGGCCGGTGACGTTCGCGCTCACGCAGAACAACAGCGACCCGACCTCATGGAAGCGCCTCCTCGACCTGTCGGCGGCGGCCGCCGCCGAGGGCGTGGCGGTGCGGCCGCAGGTCCACGGGCGCACGGTCTCCCTGCTGCTCGGGTTCCAGACGTTCCATCCGCTGGCGTTCACCGCCGTGTGGGCGGAGGCAGGCCTGGGCCTGCTGCCGTGGCAGGAGCAGGTGGCCCGGATCGAGTCCGACCCCGCGCTGCGCGAGCGCCTCGTGGCCGATGCCAAGGGGCTGCGCGGCGACCCCGTGGTGATGGGGTTCATGCGGCCCGAGGGCATCTTCGTGCTGGGCGACCCGCCGGTGTACGAGCCCGGTCCCGAGCGGAGCGCCAGCGGGATCGCAGCGGCGCGCGGCGTGGACGAGTGGGAGGTGCTCCTCGACCTGCTGCTCGAGGACGGTGGCAGGCAGCTGCTCAACTCCCCCGTCCTGAACTACACCGATGGCAACCTCGACGCCGCCGGCGAGATGCTGCAGCACCCCACCTCCGCGTTCGGCCTCGGCGACGGGGGCGCCCACGCCGGGCAGACGTGTGACGCGTCGACGACCACGTTCCTCTTGTCGCACTGGGCCCGCGACCGAGACCACGGTCGCCTCACGGTGGAGGAGGCAGTGCACAAGATGACGCGCGCCACCGCCACCCTCTTCGGCCTCGGCGACCGGGGTGTGCTGGCGCCAGGCTTCGTCGGCGATGCCAACGTGATCGACCACGCGCGCCTCCAGCTCCGGCGACCGGAGCTCGTGCAGGACCTCCCCGGGGGCGCCAGCCGGCTCGTCCAGCGGGCCGACGGCTATGCCGCCACGGTCAAGGGCGGCGTGGTCACCTTCGTCGACGGCGAGGCCACCGGTGCCCGGCCGGGCTCGCTCCTCCGCGGGGCCCGATGAGCTCGCCGGCCGGCACCGCGGCGGCGTTCTGGGTTGCGCTCTACGACCGGGACTGGCCGCGCATCCGCTCGTTCTTCGGACCTGAGTCGATCTACTACGACGTCCCCACCGGCCCCTCCTCGGCCGGCGTGGGGCCGGATGCCATCGAGGCACGCCTGCGCCTCGGGCTCGAGGGCTTGGCGGCCTACGAGCACTCACCCGGAGCCGTCGCCGAGGGCGACGGCGGGGTGGTGATCACCGAGCACACGGAGCACTGGACCTGGGAGACCGGCGAGCAGGTCTCGCTGCCGTTCGTGTCGGTGCAGCGCGTCGAGGACGGGGTGATCGTCCTCTGGAAGGACTACTGGGACTTCCAGACGCTCATGGGCGCGGCGCCGGCGGCCTGGCACGAGCGGTTGGACACCGCCGACCTCAGCTGGGTCACCGACGTCACCGGCCGCGCCTGACCGTGCCGTCGTAGCGTGCCGCCCGTGACGGGCGACGAGGTGCGGCTGCCGGATCCGTGCCTCGTCGTGCTGGTCGGCGTGTCCGGCAGCGGCAAGTCGACGTGGGCGACCCGGCACTTCGCGGCCGAGCAGGTGGTGTCGTCGGACGCGCTGCGCGCCGTGGTCGGACTGCACGAGCGCGACCAGCGCGCGTCGAAGGACGCGTTCTCGGTGCTCGACCAGATCGTCGACGCCCGGTTGCGCCGCGGCCTCACCACGGTGATCGACACCACTGGGCTGGAGGCCGAGCGGCGGGCCGCCTACCTGCACATGGCGCGGCGGCGGAACCGGGCCGCCTTCGCCATCGTGCTCGACGTGCCCGAGCGCATGGCCCGCGCTCGCAACAAGCAGCGCGAGCACCCCGTTCCGTCGAACATCATCACGGCGCAGCTCGCGCTGCTCGCCGGCGCGGTCGACGCGCTCGCCAGCGAGGGCTTCGACGCCGTGCACGTGATCGATCCCGAGCACGCCGCCGTCGCGCTCGTCGCCCCCCGGTTCGTCGCGGCGCTCGACGGCGCCCAGCGCCAACAGGAGGATCCCATGTCGCTCTCGTTCGCACTCCACCTGGGACGGTGGGCGTGGCCGGGCGGAGCTCCTGCGCTCGCCGAGAACATCCGTCGGGTCGCCCGCACGGCGGAGGACGCAGGCTTCGCCGCCATCTCCGTCATGGACCACGTCGTGCAGATCCCGGGGGTCGGTCCCGAGTGGGAGGACATGCCCGAGAGCACAACCGTGCTCGGCTACCTGGCCGCGTCGACGGAGCGCGTCCAGGTCGGCGCCCTCGTCAACGGCATCACCCACCGCACCCTCGCCCAGCTCGGGAAGCAGGTGGCCACCCTCGACGTGCTCTCGGGCGGCCGCGCCTTCTGCGGACTCGGGGCCGCCTGGCACGAGCGCGAGCACGAGCTGTACGGATGGTCGTTCCCCTCGCTGGACGAGCGCTACGCGCGCCTCGAGGATGCCCTCGAGCTCCTGCCCTTGCTGTGGGGACCGGGGTCCCCCCGCTTCGAGGGGCGCACCACCACGATGGCCGAGGCGATCTGCTACCCGCGCCCGCTCCAGGATCGCGTGCCGATCATCGTGGGCGGCGCCGGCGAGCGGCGAACGCTCCGCCTCGTGGCGCGGCACGCCGACGGCTGCAACCTGTTCGGCGACCCCGAGGTCGTCGCCCACAAGGTGGGCGTGCTGCACCGGCACTGCGACGCCGAGGGCCGTGACCCCTCCGAGATCATGGTCACCCACCTCTCCACCGCAGGCGTCCTCGGTCCGGGCGTCGAGCGAGACGCCGACGACGTCGGCACCGTCGCCGAGCAGGTCGGCCGCTACCGCGCCCTGGCGGAGGCCGGGGTGCAGCGTGCGTTCGTGGGCGTCATCGACGACGGCTCCCTGGGCGGCTACGAGCGCTTCGCCGAGGTGATCGACGCCTTCGCCTGACGTGCCGCCTGACGTGCGGCCTGACGCCGCAGCCTCAGCCGGACGCCCGGCGCGCCGCCCGGTCGGGCGATGGCCGGAGGTCGATCGGCTGGACAGGGGCGCGCAGGTCGACCGACGGCTGGAGCTCCGCTTGCTCGGAGAGCGTGCGAGGGCGCCCCAGGTGGAACCCCTGGGCCAGGTGCGCACCGAGCCGCCGGAGCTCACCGAGCTCGGCCTCGGTCTCGACGCCTTCGGCCACCACCCGCACGCCCATCTCGTCGGCGAAGCTGATCACGGCGCGCACGAGGGCCTGGCGGTGGGTGCTCGCGTGGACGTCCCGCACGAGGCTGGCGTCGAGCTTGATGAGCTCAGGCGCGAGCTCGATGATGTGGGCGAAGCTCGAGTAGCCGCCACCCGCGTCGTCGACGGCGAGGCGCATGCCGCGCTCGCGCCAGCGAGACAGGGCCATCCGCAGCGCGGGGTAGTCGTCGACCTTGGCGTGCTCGGTGAGCTCGAGGATGACGCGGTCCACGGCGACGCCGGTGAGGATCTCGTGCAGCCGCCCCGACAGCACCGTCGTCGGGCTGACGTTGACGGCCATCGCCAGCCCGGGTTCGAGGTTCGGCATCTCCAGGAGCGCGGCACGGGCGAGGGCGAGCTCCAGCGGCACGAGGAGCCCGACGGCCTCGGCGTCGCGGATCCACTGGTCCACCGGCCGCCCTCGCTCGGGGAACCGGGTGAGCGCCTCCGCGCCGACCGCCGTGTCGCTGTCCACGTCGACGATGGGCTGGAACACCACCGTGAACGTCGACTGGGAGATCACCGCTCCGATCTTCTGGCGCATGCGGAGGGTCCGCATGGCCACCTGCTCCTCGGCGAGGAGGCGGTTCGACAGCTGCGCCATCGCGAACCGGTTCACGCGCGGCGAGAGGTACCCCTCGCCCACGAGCGCCGAGTTGATGGCGTCCACCAGCTGCTCGGGCGGCGACCCCTTCATCACGTAGCCGTCGATGCCCGCCTTCAGCAGCGGGATGAGATCGGTCTCGTCGGCCGCCGAGCTGAAGATCAGGATCTTCGTCCCCGACGACAGCGAGCCGATGAGACGTGCCGCCTCCAGCCCCCCACCGGGCATCCGGAGGTCGAGGAGGGCGACGTCCGGCTCGAGGCGGTGCGCCAGCTGCACCACGCCGTCGGCGTCGGCGGCCGTCCCCACGACCACGAACCCCTCCATCTCGAGGAGGGTGCACAAGTAGTCGATGACGTGCGGCTCGTCGTCGGCGACCACGACGGTGGGCGCCTTCCGGTCTCGATCCTGTCCGCTCATCCCCACCCCAGTCTGACTACGGAGAGTAGTGCCTTCACCACTCAAGGTAACGCATCCTCGGACTAGTGACAACGGACTAGTCAGCGGGCGGAGCGGGCGATCCCCCCTGGTAGAGGGCGGCGAGGGCCACGGCCGCGGCGGTGGCCACGTTCACGGAGTCGACGCCCGGCACCATGGGGATCCGGACCTGGCGGTCGACGGCCGCGCGGGCGGCGGCGCTGAGGCCCTCCCCCTCCGCCCCCACCAGGAGCGCGATCCGGGGCGGGGGGTCGGCCACCAGGCCGGCGAGCGCCTCCTCGGCCGACGGATCCAGCCCGACGACCGCGAACCCGCTGTCACGGAGCTCGTCGAGGGCCCCGGGCCACGCCGAGGCCCGCGCAAAAGGGACGCGCAGCACGTGCCCAAGCGAGACCCGGGTGGCCCGCCGGTAGAGGGGATCGGCCGCCGTCGGGTCGAGGACGACCCCGTCGACCCCGAACGCGGCGGCGTTGCGGAACAGGGCCCCGACGTTCTCGTGGTCGTTCACCGCCTCCAGCACGAGGAGCAGCCGGGCGCTCCGAGCCAGCGACGTGACGGTCGGCAGCGTCGGGCGATCGGCCGACGCGAGGACCCCACGGTGGAAGTGGACCCCGGTGAGGCGCTCGATCTCTCGGCTCGGGAGCGCGAAGACGGGCACGCCGCTGCGCACGTAGCGGTGCGCGTGGGCCTCGCTGACGAGGATGGCGCGCGTCCGCAGCGTGGACTCGAGCAGGGCCGCCACCGACAGGTGGCCCTCGACCACGAAGATGCCCTGCGACCGCTCCACGCCCATCCGCCGCGACTGGTCGCGCAGGTGGTGGAAGTCCGCGAGCCGCGGGTCATCCAGGGCGTCGACCCGATGGATCGACCCCTCCGCGCCCATGCGCCACAGCATGTACCGGACGTGAGCCCAGACGCGCCACCGCCCCGACCGGGCGGGGTCGGGACGGTGACAAGGGAGGGAGTCGCACGTGGCGGGCGGGAAACGTGCGACCCCCGATCTGGGTGCTTTGTGCAGGTCTCACTAGGTCTGCCCAGCCCGGCATGGTCACAAACATCCCCCTGTCTGGAAGGCTCCGGGCATGCGTGCGGTCGTCTGCCAGGAGTTCGCCCCGATCGACCAGCTCGTGATCGAGGAGCGACTCGACCCCGAGCCCGCCGCCGGGCAGGTGGTGGTCGCCGTGCGAGCGGCCGGCGTGAACTACGTCGACGGCCTCTTCGTCCAGGGCAAGTACCAGATCAAGCCGCCGCTCCCCTTCACCCCTGGCGGCGAGGTGGCGGGCGACGTCGTCGCGGTGGCCGACGACGTCGAGGACGTGGCGGTGGACGACCGCGTCCTGGCGATGCCGTGGATCGGCGGGTTCGCCAGCCACGTCGCCCTCCCGGCGCGCAGCGTCGTGCCCATCCCGGGCGACCTCACCTACGGCCAGGCCGCCGGCCTCGTGCAGAGCTACGGCACCATGCTGTTCAGCTTCACGAGGCGCGTGCAGCTGGCGGCCGGCGAGTGGGTCCTGGTGCTCGGTGCCGGGGGCGGCATCGGCCTGGCCGCGATCGATGTGGCCCGACACCTCGGCGCCCGCGTCATCGCCGCCGCCTCGTCGCCCGAGAAGCTCGCCGCCGCCACCGCGGCGGGCGCCGAGGCCACGATCGACTACGAGCGCGAGGACCTCAAGGCTCGAGCGCGCGAGCTGAGCGGTGGCGGAGTCGACGTCGTCGTCGATCCTGTCGGCGACCGCTGGGCCGAACCGGCGCTGCGGTCGCTGCGGTGGATGGGCCGGTACCTGGTGATCGGCTTCGCCGGCGGCGACATCCCGCGGCTGCCCATCAACCAGGTGCTCCTGAACAACCGCACGCTGGTCGGCGTGGACTGGGGCGCGTGGACCGGGAAGGATCCGGCCGGCAACCACGCCCTGCTCAGGCAGCTCATGGAGCTCGCCGGCTCCGGGCAGCTCCACCCCGTGGAGCCCACGGAGTACCCGCTCGACGACGTGGTGCGCGCCCTCACCGACCTGCAGGAGCGCAAGGTGGGCGGGAAGGTCGTGCTGCGCCCCTAGGCCGAAGGGCGGTGACGAGGACGACGGGGCCGGCGAGCAGGAGCCACATCGTCACGCCCAGGCCGACCTGCTCGGCCACGAGGCCGAGCGTCAGGGGCACCACCCCGGACACCATCCCGGCGACGCTGCTGGCCGACACGGCGACACCGGTCCGGCCCGGCATCGTGGCGTAGTAGCGGGCGAGCAGCACCGGGTACCACCCCGCCGTGCACAGGCCGAGGAGGGCGAGCAGCGCGATCTTGGCGGGGGCCGGGTGGACGACGAGCATCGCCGCGTACAGCAGCGTCGCCGCTCCTGCGCTCACGCGAACGACCAGCCGGCCGTCGACGCGGTCGAGCACGGGCACGGCCACGGCGTCGCCCACCAGGCCCGCCCCCGCCCACACCGCGAGGGCCAACGCCGCCGCTCCCTCCTCGAGGCCGGCGACGTCCACGAGGTAGAGGGCCAGGAACGCGCCGAGGACGTCCCCGAGGAGGTCGGCCAGGTCGAGGAGCACCAGCGCCGAGAGGACCGCCCGGCGGCCGAGGGCGCTGGCGACCTCGCGCCAACCGGGTGGCACCTCGCCCGCGGGCACCACGGTCTCGGAGATCGGGAGACGTGCGACCACGACCACACCGGCGAGGAAGCAGAGCACGACGAGGAGCAGCGCGACGCGCCAGCTGCCGCCGAGCGCGAGCACGGTGGCGTACAGGGTGGGTCCCGCGACCACGCCGACCGACCCTGCGAGCGTCCACCGTGCCATGAGCGCCTCGCCGCGATCCGGGTCGGTGTCGACGACGATCGCCTGGGACACGCTCACGAAGGCGCCCGACGCCGGGTAGTAGACGACGAACGCGCCGAGCAGGACGGCGTAGGTCTGGGCTCCGGCCATCGCCGCGAGCGCGGCGGCGAAGGCGCTGCCGCCGACGACGACGAGCTGCCGGCGGTGGCCTCGGTCGGCGAGCACGCCGAACGGGACCTCGATCAGGTTCCCGAGGACGGCGGGAACGGCGAACAGCGCGCCGACCTGGGCGTAGGTGAGACCGAGGTCGGTGCGGACGTGGGGCAGCGCCGCCCCGAGGACCCCGCCCGCCAGCTCGTCGAGGAGCTCGACGAACAGCAGGGTGAGGACGAGACGGCGCGCGAGCAGGGCGCGAGGCATGCAGGCTCCTTCGGATCGATCGGTGTTGGCCGAGGTCGTCCGAAGGGGCGGGGGGCTACGGGAGCGTGGTTCCGATCAACAGGGGCTACGAGCCATCGCCCGGCACGGTACCCGCCGCCTCGTGGGCGGCGCTGCGCAATCCGGCGACGCACCACGCGAACAGGTGCTCGTCCTCGGCGACGAAGCCGAACCGCAGCTGCTCGAACCGGCGCGTGCGGGCGATGAGCGCCGCGGCATCCGGTCCGAGGTGGCGCTGGGCAGCGGCGAGGAGGGCGTCCTCGTCGCCGGGCCGCGACCACGGTCGCACCTCCCAGAAGGCCACCGCGCTGCGGACGTCGTGGGTGACGTCGCCCACCACCGTGAGCCATCCCAGGTCGAGCACGGCCGACACGCGCAGGTCGTCGCCGAACAGGACGTTGCCGGGGAAGTAGTCGCCGTGCACGAGCGTCCGACCCGAGGACGGCTCGGCTCGGGCCATCGCCACGATGTGCTCGACGGCCCGATCGAGGTCGGGGACGAGGCCGAGCACCGCGTCGCCGCGCTGGCGGGACAGGGCGAGGCGGCCCGCCAGGAGGTCACCCCACCGCTCGGCGCGCAGCAGCTCGTCGGTGAACAGCTCGCCGTAGCCGTCGCCGAAGTCGGGTGGCACGCCGAGGGCACCGAAGTCCGCAGCCCCATCGACGTAGCCCGCGATCGCACGAGAGCGATCGTCACCTCCGAGGTCGCCGAGCAGACCGTCGAGGACACGACCGGTGAGGCGACGCTCGATCGACCAGGCGACGTCCTCGGCGTGGACCTCGAGCACCTGCGGGAGCGCGAAGGGCACGGCGTCGCGGTCGAGGGTGTCGTAGAGCGCCCCGATCCGCCGGACGTAGGACGCCACGGCGTCGGGGTCTGGGTTCCGGTGGAGCCGCAGGACGCGGTCGGGGTCGAGCGCGAACACGTGGGCCTCGCCGCCGTGCCCGAGGAGCACGTCGGGCCCGAGCCCGTAGCGGTCGAGGACAGCGCACCGAGCGGGGTCGCCGAAGGGATCGTCACCGGTTTCTGACACCGCGTCAGATGCTGTCATGCTGAGCGCATGAGCGGCATCTGCGCGGGGCGCGTCGTCATCGTCACGGGGGCGGGCCGGGGGCTGGGTCGCGCCCACGCGCTGGAGCTCGCTGCCCAGGGCGCGAGCGTCGTGGTGAACGACCTGGGCTGCGAGCTCGACGGCAGCGGCAGCGGCAGCGGCCCCGCCGGCGAGGTGGTCGACGAGATCCGCGCCGCGGGCGGAGAGGCCGTCGCCAACGGCGACGACGTCGCCGACTTCGACGGCGCCGCCCGGATCGTCCGCACCGCGATCGACGCCTTCGGCCGGCTCGACGCCGTGGTGAACAACGCCGGCTTCGTGCGTGACCGCATGTTCGCCAACACCGCCGAGGACGAGTGGGACGCGGTGGTGCGCGTGCACCTCAAGGGCCACTTCGCCGTCGCCCGCCACGCCGCCGCCCACTGGCGCGACCAGGCGAAGGCGGGCGAGCCCGTCGACGGTCGGATCATCAACACCAGCTCGGGCGCAGGCATCCTCGGATCGGTGGGCCAGGCGGCGTACTCCGCCGCCAAGGCGGGCATCGCCACGCTCACGCTCGTGCAGGCCGCCGAGCTCGGGCGCTACGGCGTGACCGCGAACGCGCTCTGCCCCGCCGCGCGCACGCGTATGACCGAGGGCGTGTTCACGGAGATGATGGCGACCGTCGACGACGACGCCTTCGACGCCATGGCACCCGAGAACGTGTCGCCGCTCGTCGCCTGGCTGGCCTCGGGCGAGTCCGCCCACGTGACGGGGCGGGTCTTCGAGGTGGAGGGCGGGAAGCTCGGGATCGCCACCGGCTACCAGCACGGCCCGACCGTCGACAAGGGGGCTCGGTGGGACGCTGGTGAGCTCCGTGCGGTGATCGACGACCTGCTCGCGCAGGCACCAGCCCCGGCGCCGGTGTACGGGACCGCCTGATCAGTCGTCGCGACGGAACGAGACCAGCGGCAGGTAGTACCAGCTCCACAGGCACGCCACCGCCACGACCACGCTGACGATGACGGCGACGTGGGTGCTGAGCACGATCGAGGCGACGAGGTAGGCGACCGCCGTGATCGTGAGCGCGAACAGCGCCGACCCCACGACGGTGATCTTCACGGCGGCATCGAGGTGGCGGCGGCTGTGCCGGGCCACCGAACCCTCCCGGGAGCGCAGGCGCTGGTGCGAGGACGGCGCCATCAGCAGCAGCGAGGACACGAGGGCGCTCCCGAAGGCGAAGTAGTAGGCGACCCGCTCGGCGTGCACGAGGCTCTCGTACTTGTCGTACATGGGCACGGTGAGGAGGAAGGCGGTCACCAGCTGCACGCCCGGGAGGGTGGTGCGCAGCCCCTCGAGGAGGGAGCGGAACTCCTCCTCGACCTGCTCGTCGGTCTCGTCGGTGGTGGGCACGGGCGGGCTGTTCCCCTGTGCCAGGCGCCACAACCCTCGCGTGTCTGCACGGAGCGTAGGCGGGGGTACACAGGCCGCCGATGGCACGCAGGACGGGCGGAGGGCGGATGCGGCAACGATGGCGGTCCTGGCCGCGATGGGTCCGGTGGCCCCTGCTCGCGGGTGGCGGCCTCTTCTTCCTCGGCGTCCTGTTCCTCGCGTTCCTCTGGTTCACGGTCGACCTTCCGGACGATCCACCCGAGCTGCAGTCCGCGGTGCTGGTGGACAAGGACGGCAAGGAGCTGGCCGTCCTCTCGCAGGAGGGCGAGCGGTTCGTCGTCTCGCTCGACCAGGTGAACCCGGTGGTCATCGACGCGCTGCTGTCGTCGGAGGACCGCCGCTTCTACGAGCACGGGGGCATCGACCCGGTGGGCATCAGCCGGGCCCTGATGAGCAACATCCGGACGTCGCGCACCCAGGGCGGTTCCACCATCACGCAGCAGCTCGTGAAGAACGAGTACCTGAGCAGCGAGCGCACCTTCATGCGCAAGGCCCGCGAGGCCGTCCTCTCGGTGAAGCTCGAGCGCTCCGAGGACAAGGACGAGATCCTCGAGCGCTACCTCAACACCGTGTACTTCGGCCGCGGGGCCTACGGCATCGAGGCGGCCGCCCGCCAGTACTTCAACGTGCACGCCGCCGATCTCGACGCCGGGCAGGCGGCGCTGCTCGTCGGCCTGCTGCGCTCGCCGGAGTCCGCCGACCCGGTGGAGGACATGAAGGCGGCCACGCAACGCCGGGCCAACGTCGTCCACGAGATGGTCGAGAACGACAAGCTCTCCCAGAAGGAGGCGGACTACATCCTCGCCGCCCCGATCCAGGCCACGGACAAGACGGCACCCACGCCGCCCACCGCCGGCCTCGCGCCGCACTTCGTGGAGTGGGTGCGGCAACAGGTCGTGAAGGAGCTCGGCGAGGACGCCCTCTACGGCCGCGGGCTCCGGATCGTCACCACCCTGGACATGAAGGCGCAGAAGGCAGCCGAGGCCGCGGTGGCCGAGACCATCACCGACCCGAAGGGCCCGCAGGCGGCGCTCATCGCGCTCGACGAGGACGGCGCGATCCGCGCCCACGTGGGCAGCCGCGACTACGACACCCTCAAGGTCGACCTGGCGCGGGGCGTCGACGGTGGCGGCTCGGGTCGTCAGCCGGGCTCCACCTTCAAGCCCTTCGTGCTCGACGCCGCGCTGCAGGACGGGGTCACCCTCGGCGACCGCTACGACGGACCGTCGCAGATCGAGGTCGACGTGGACGGCCAGCCCTTCAAGGCGAAGAACTACGGGCTCGAGCGCTTCGGCAACCTCAGCGTGGCGGACGCCACGAAGAACTCGGTGAACACCGTCTACGCGCAGCTCGTCGCGAAGGTCGGGCCCAAGGCCGTCGCCGAGGCTGCGCACGCCGCCGGCATCGATGCTGACCTCGACGAGGTGCCGGCGATCGCGCTCGGCGTCGAGGAGGTGAGCCCGCTCGACCTGGCCAGCGCCTACCTCACCTTCGCCGACGACGGCACGAAGGTCGAGCCCTACGCCATCGAGCGCGTCGAGGACCAGGACGGCAACGTCATCTGGAAGCCGGAGCGGCCGAAGCCGCAGGCGAAGGCCGTGGATCCCGACGTGGCGCGCGCCGTCACCGAGGCGCTCCGCGGGGTGATCGAGTCGGGCACCGGCACCGCGGCGGACATCGGTCGACCCGCCGCGGGCAAGACCGGCACCACCCAGGAGAACGTCGACGCCTGGTTCGCCGGCTACGTGCCCGGCTACACCGCGGTGGTCTGGATGGGCTACCCGGACCCCACACCGGTGCCCGGCATGACCGGCGGCAAGCTGCCGGCGCGGATCTGGCAGCGGTACATGTCGGTGGCGATGGAGGGCCGGGAGGTGCAGGACTTCCCGAAGCCGCCCGACGACCTGGTGCGCCAGAAGCAGGCGCCGCTCCCGCCGAAGCCGTCGACGTCGTCCACGAGCAGCACGCTCCCGCCGTCGACCACCACCACGAAGCCCAAGAAGGGCAACGGCAAGGGCGCCACCACGACCACCACCAGCACCACCGAGCCGCCGACGACGAGCACGTCGGCGGCGGGGCAGACGGACGCCGGGGCCGGGCAACCGCCCTAGCGGCGGGACGCGGCGTCAGCCGACGAGGGCGATGACCTCGTCCGGGGTGGCCCGGCCGTCGTGGATCACCACGCCGTCGCGCAGCGCGATGCACCGATCGACGCGCTCGACGTAGGTGGGGTCGTGGGTGGCGACCACCAGGGCGGCGCCGTCGTCGTGGAGCTCGTCGAGGATCGTGAGCAGCGCGGCCTTGCCCGACGCGTCGAGGCCCACGAAGGGCTCGTCCACCAGGAGCAGCTCGAACGGGCGCACGAGCCCGAGCACGATGGCCGTGCGCTGGCGCAGACCGCGGCTGAAGCGCGCCGGGAGGTCGTCGGCACGATCGCGCAGACCGAGCCGGTCGAGGAGCTCGTCGACGTCGGCGTCCTCGAGCGTCACCCCGTGGAGGGCGGCGATGTAGCCGACGTGCTCACGCACGGAGAGGTCGTCGTACAGCACCGGTGCGTCGGGGAGGTAGCTCACCGCCGCCCTGGCCGGCGACGATCCCGCGGGCTCGCCGAGCACGGTGATCTCACCGTCGCTCAGCTCCAGGAGCCCCGTGGCGAGGGCGAGGAAGGTCGACTTGCCGGAGCCGTTGTGGCCGACCAGCGCCACCGACTGCCCCCGCTCGACCTGGATGGTCAGCGGGTGGAGGGCGACGAGGTCGGCGTAGGCCTTGGTGGCGTTCGTGGTGGCGAGGATCGGGAGGTCAGCGGTCACCCGGGGGCTCCATCTGTTGGTTGGTCCACGTCGAGATCTCGTCGCGGAGGCGCACCCAGCCGCACACCAGGGCGAACACCGCCGCCACCGCGGTGGCGGCGCGAAGGGCAGCGGCGGTGGGGTCGCCGGAGTCGACGGCCGCACGCGCCGCGAGGATCGGGAGCGTGCCGAGGACCGCCAGCGCGGGCGGCCACGCCGAGCGGAACACGACGCGCATGCCCTGCGCCTCGGGCGGGGCCAGCGCCCACGTCTCGTTGCCGCCCATCGGCCCCGAGAGCACGCTCACGATGGCACCGGCGACAGCGCCCAGCGCTTGCGGCACGAGCGTGACGGCAGCGACCGATGTGGGCAGCGCGCCGTCACCGAAGCCCGCGGCCACGGCCGCCGCGATGAGGGCGACCAGCATCTGCGAGAGCACGCCCACCGGCACGTGCCGGAGGTGGATGACGGCGGGATCGAGCGGTGACGCATCGCGCCGGCTCGGGTGGTCCACCTCCTGGGCCAGGGACTCCACGGTGTCGAGGCTGGCCAGGAACATCGCGAGCCCGGCCACGATGATCAGCGGGGTCGTGCCCGCCCACACGCCCCGGAGGGCGAGCCCGGCGATCGCTCCCAGCAGCACCAGGCGGCCCAGCCGGGCGGCCGGCCAGCGCAGCAGTCCCTGGATCCCGCGCACGAGCACGGGCGCTCGACCGCCGGCCCGCGTGCGGAGGCGGATCCACGGACGCACGCGCGGGAGCTCCATCGCCAGCTGCCGCCGCAGCACCACGACCGTGCGCAGGTCCTGGAGGGTGGCGGCGAACCGCAGCTGGCCGACGAGGTGGGAGCGCCGCTCCTGCGCCTCGAGCGACACGTGGCCGACGCGGACGAGGCCGAGGATCGTGAGCCCCACCCCCACCACGATCGGCACGATCCCGAGCGCCGACCACTTCAGCGGCCACAGCACCAGCTCGCCGAAGGGCTCGCCGGGCCCCCACGCGAGGACGTCGAGGGCGTTGGCGAGGCTCGATCCCACCAGCAGCAACCCGAGGACGGTGGCCATCCACGGGCGGAGCCGCAGGCCGCTCGCCGTGAAGGCGGCGCCGGCCGCCAGCAGCACGAGCACCCCGCCAGCGAGGGCTCCGGTGGCGACCCACGCCAGGGTGGCGCCCTCGATCCGGTGGTGCGCCAGCTGGCCGGCGATGGCGCCGGTGACCACGCCTCCGAAGAGCAGGAACCGGAGCCGACGGATCGCCGGCGTTCGGAGCGCGGTGGCGCGATCGACGGGAGCGAGCAGCACGTGGCGCACCTCGGCTCGCTCGATCGCGAGCGGGCCCCCGAAGCTGCCGGAGCGCAGCCCCACCGCCACGAGCGCGGACGCGAGGACCCCCAGCCACGGCGGACCGTGCCGGAGCACGTCCGCGGTCTGGGCGTCCGTGAGGGGGTTGTCGCCCACCGCGCTGGACGCCGCGACCACGACGACGATGCTGGCGATCGCCGTGAGGTACGCCTGGTACATCACGTCGATCCAGTGGACCTCGGCGGTGCGCGCCTTTCGACGGAATCGTCGCCAGTCCGCGAGGTTGGCCTCGAGGTCGGCGTCGGGATGGGGGGATGGACGCAGCGTGACCCGGTTCGGTTCTCGCGCTCGCTACAGGCGCTCGACGATCATGGCCATGCCCTGACCGCCGCCGACGCACATCGTCTCCAGCCCGTAGCGGCCGCCGGAGTCCTCGAGGCCGTTGAGGAGGGTGGTCATGATGCGCGCGCCGGTCATCCCGAAGGGGTGGCCGAGGGCGATGGCGCCGCCGTTGGGGTTGAGCTTCTCGAGGTCGATGCCGAGGTGCTCGGCCGACGGCAGGACCTGCGCCGCGAACGCCTCGTTGATCTCGACCTGGTCGATCTGGTCCATGGTCATCCCGGCTCGCGCCAGCGCCTGGCGGCTGGCCTCGATCGGGCCGAGGCCCATGATCTCCGGGTTGAGGCCGCTGACCCCCGAGCTGACGACCCGCGCGAGCGGGGTGACGCCCAGCTCCTCCGCCTTGCTGTCGCTCATCACGACGACGGCAGCCGCCCCGTCGTTCAGGGGGCAGGCGTTGCCGGCGGTGACCTTGCCGTCGGGACGGAAGACCGGCTTGAGCTCGGACAGCTTCTCGATCGTGGTGCCCGGGCGGGGGCCGTCGTCCTTCGAGACGACGGTGCCGTCGGGGAGGGTGACCGGCGTGATCTCGCGATCGAAGAAGCCGCGCTCCTGGGCGGCCACCGCCCGGTTCTGCGAGCGGACGCCCCACTCGTCCATCGCCTCGCGGGACACGTTCTCGGCGAGCACGACGTTCTCCGCCGTCTGGCCCATGGCGATGTAGATGTCGGGGAGCCCGGCGGGCGGCTCCCAGCTGTCAGCCCCCTCCTTGCGCTCAGCGCTGCGAGCCTCGGCATCGGCGAAGGCGGCGTTGTGCGGTCCGGTGTCGGACGCGCCGTGCAGGTAGCGGCTCACCGTCTCCACGCCGCCGGCCAGGAACACGTCGCCCTCGCCGGCCTTGATCGCATGGGCTGCCATGCGGATCGTCTGCAGCGACGACGAGCAGTACCGGTTCACCGTGACGCCAGGGACGTCGCCGAGGCCGGCGAGCAGGGCCGCCACCCGGGCGACGTTGTACCCCGCCTCACCGCCGGGCTGGCCGCAGCCCCAGATCACGTCCTCCACCGTCTGCGGGTCGAGGCTCGGCACCTTCTCGAGCACCGCCTTGATGATGTGGGCCGAGAGGTCGTCGGGCCGGCACTCGGTGAGGCTTCCCTTGTTGGCCCGGCCGATGGGCGTGCGGGCGGTGGCGACGATCACGGCTTCGGGCATGGCAGCCCCTCCTGGATGCGGCGGCTTCGGTGCGGCGGTCAGTCTGGCCAGTCGGACGGCCGCCTGTCACACCGGGCTGCCTACTGTTCGGGTGATGTCGCTGTTCGAGGATCCGAACGTCGGAGCGGTGCCCGAGCCCACCTTCTCGGTCACCGAGCTGTCCGACCGGATCGGGAACGCGATGCGCGCCACGTTCCGCGACGAGGTCTGGGTGCGAGGCGAGATCCGCGACCTCAGCCGGGCCCGGTCCGGGCACGTGTACTTCACCCTCACGGACCCGGAGGGCGACGCGTGCCTCGGGGTGATGCTGTCGTCGGCCAAGAAGAACGTCGTCAACGACATGCTCGTGCGGGCGGGTGGCACGGTGCGCATGACCGACGGCACCGACGTGCGCATCCGCGGCCGGCTCGACTGGTACTCGCCGAGAGGGCAGCTCCAGCTGCGGATGACGGCGATCGACCCGGCGTACACGCTGGGGCAGCTCGAGGTCGCCCGGGCCGAGCTGCTGGCCCGCCTCCAGGCGGAGGGGCTGCTCGAGCGCAACGGCCTGCTCTCCCTGCCGGTGGCGCCGCTGTGCGTGGGCCTGGTCACGAGCGAGGGCTCGGCTGCCGAGGCCGACTTCGTGGACGAGCTCCGGCGCAGCGGCTTCGCCTTCCGCGTGCTCCTGGCCGACGCGCGCGTGCAGGGCTTCGACGCGCCGCGCTCGCTGGCCACCGCCATCCGGATGCTGGCCACCCATCCGATCGATGTGCTCGCGGTCGTCCGCGGCGGTGGGGCCCGCACCGATCTGGCCGCCTTCGACGACGAGGCGGTGGCGCGTGCGATCGCCGCGTGCCGGGTGCCTGTGCTCACCGGGGTGGGCCACGAGGTGGATTCGTCGATCGCCGATGAGGTGGCGCACACCGCCGCCAAGACGCCCACCGCCTGCGCGCAGCTGCTCGTGTCGCGCGTCGGCGAGCTGTCGAGCGCGCTGGAGGCGGCGTGGGCGGCCATCGCCGAGCGCGGCGCGCGCGCCGTGCGGCGCCATGACGAGCGCCTCATCGTCCACGCCCGCCAGCTGGCTCGGGGCACGCGCGTCGCGCTCGACGGGAGCGGCATGCGGCTCGACGCCGTGGCCCACCGCTCACGGCGAGCGACGCTCACCGGCCTGGATCGCGCCGCCCACCGCTTGGACGGCCACCGCGGCCGCATGATCGGCGCGGCTCGCTCGCACCTGCGGGCCGCCGAGGTGCTCGTGGCCGCCGGAGAGCGCCGCGTCGCCCACCGCGCCCCGCGAGCGCTGGCCGAAGGCGAGCGAGCCCTCGATGCCGTCGAGGCACGGCTCCGGACCCTCGATCCCGATCTCGCCCTGGCCCGCGGCTGGTCCATCACCCGCCGCGGCGATGGCCAGGTGGTCCGGTCCCCCGCCGACGTAGGCCCGGGCGACGCGCTGGTCACCCGTGTCGCGGGGGGAGAGGTGCGCTCTACGGTGTCGGGCGATGACTGACGAGATCGGCTACGCCGACGCCCTCGCCGAGCTCGAGTCGATCCTCGCCGAGATCGAGGACGACGCCGTCGACGTCGACGTGCTCGCCGCCAAGGTGAAGCGCGGCGCCGAGCTCCTCCGCATCTGCCGCGGGCGCATCAACGCCGCCAAGGTCGAGGTCACCCAGATCGTGGCCGAGCTCGACCCCGACGCCGCCGACTGAGCTGCCGTCACCCGCGAAGCGTGCGCTGGTCGACCTCGGACGTCGACGGGCGCACGATCCCCAGCGCTCGCGCCGCTAGCTCTCGCGCCAGGCGACGAACTGGGCGAGGTCGACGAGGGCCCCGCGGGCTTCGTCGGTGATGTCGGCGACCTTGATGGCGGCGATGGCCTCGCTGGTGAGCGCGTCGATGCTCGCCTCGATCTCGTCGAGGGCGCCGGTCTCCACCAGCACGTCCTGGATGCGCGCGACGCCGCCGCTGTCCAGGTTCGGAAGGCCGACCTCGGCGAGCACCCCGGCCTGGAGCGGGTCGGCGTTGGCCGTGGCCACGGCGAGCAGCGGCGTGGGCTTGCCCTCCCGCAGGTCGTCGCCCACAGGCTTGCCGGTGGCGGCCTCCTCGCCGAAGGCGCCGAGGAGGTCGTCGCGGAGCTGGAACGCCTCGCCGAGCGGATCTCCGTACGCGGACAGCGACGCCTGGAGCTCGGGCAGGCGGCCCGCGAGCGCGGCGCCCACGTGGAGCGGCCGTTCGATCGTGTACTTCCCGCTCTTGTAGCGGGCGATGCGACGAGCGCCCTCGTGGTCGGTGTCGCCGCGCGCGGTGCCGAGGATGTCGAGGTACTGGCCCACGTTGAGCTCGATGCGGAGCTCGTCCCACACCTCCCGCACCGCCTCGGCGGTGTCGGCCATCAGCCGATCGGCGTACACGTGAGCCAGGTCGCCGATGAGGATGGCCACGCCCTCACCGAACCTGCGGGCCTCACCGCGCCACACCGCGGCGTCGTGGCGATCACCGAAGGCGAGGTGTGCGGTGCGCAGGCCGCGGCGCGTGGCGGAGCCGTCCATGATGTCGTCGTGCACCAGCGCGAAGGCCTGGAGCATCTCGAAGGCCGCCCCCGCTTCGATCACGGCGGCGTCGTCGTCACCGCCCCCCGCCGCCCGGAACCCCCAGAAGCAGAACGCCGGCCGCAGCCGCTTCCCTCCGCTCATCACCAGGTCGCGCAGCGAGTCGAGCGGCGCCACCAGATCCGCGCTCAGCGCGCCCCAGCGCGCCGCCTCGGCGCTGAGGAGCACATCGAGGCGCTCCTCCACCCGCTCCGCGACCGTCAGGAGGCTGGGCGGGACCGGCACGGTGTTCCGGATCATGGCGATGCGCGATCGTACGACCGCCCCCGTCCGACCAGCAGATCGCGCCGTCACCCCGCGGCCTGTGGTCGCGCGACAGCCGAAGCGTGTCTCGCGACCACAACCCGCGGCGGTTGGCGGGTCGGTCTCACGCGAAGAGGTGGAGCGCCTCGGCGAGGGTGCACTCGATCACGCCGGGCTCGGCCACCACCTCTTCCAGCCAGGGTGGGCGGTTCACGCCCACGACGGCGATCGCGGTGTCCAGCCCGGATCGAGCGATGGCCTGGCGAGCGAAGGTGGCGGCGTAGTCCGGGGGACGGACGTCTCGGGTGAGCTCGTGGATCGCCCACGGGTCCGGCGTGCCGCCCTCGGGGGCGTCGCTCACGACGGTCGCGATCGCGGGAGACCCGGGGTACGGACCGCCGCCCGCCAGACCCGGGCCGTCGGCGAGGATCGTGCCCTGCACGTCCTCGGCGCGCCCACCGGCCGCCAGCAGGCCGACGTAGGCGCCGAGCCCGCGCCCGTAGATCGTGACGGCGCCGAGGTGCGCGATGGCCGCGTCGACGTCGCCCATGAGGACCTCGCAGAAGTAGCCCGCGCCGACCGCCACCGACGAGTCGCCGTGTCCCGACAGGTCGAGCCCCCAGATCGGCCCGGACCACGCCTCGAGGTGGGGGGGCACGCTCGCCGGGGTTCGCTCGGCGAGCCCGTGCAGGTGCAGCAGCGGACGACCGCTCCCGCGGCGGAGCTCGTGAAGCGCCAGCTCGACCTTGTTGTGCCGGAGGCGGACCGTGGTCATCCGAGGTGCTCGAGGCAGAGGTCCGCCACCACGCGGGGCTGCTCGATGTGGACGAAGTGGCCGACGTCGTCCAGCATCACGAGGCGACCGCCGGGCGGCATGTGCGACAGCACGTCCGACTTGGGGGTGCCCCAGCCCATCGGGTCGGGCGCCGTGCCGAGGATGGCGAGCACGGGCACCCCGATGTCCGGGAGGCGCATCATCGACCACTCCGGTCGCCACGGACCGAAGCCACCGAAGCGCATGGTGGGATCGATCTTCCAGCGCCATCCGTCGGCGTCCTCCCGTGCCCCCACGGTGACGAGGTAGCGCAGCCAGTCGCGGTCGAGGCGCGGGTTCATGCGACCGCGCCGCTCGGCCAGCTCGTCGATGGTGCCCGGGCGTCGCTGACGGTCGACGAGGGTCCGGCGGTAGTCGAGCCACCCGGTGAGCTCCTTCGCCATCAGCTTCGTCCGCTGGTGGTCGGAGACGTCGGGGAGGCTCCGGCGCGACGGCAGGCCGTCGAGGTTGATGAGGTGGCTCACGCGGTGCGGCAGCGCGTCGGTGAGCTGCAGCATGAGGCTGCCGCCCTTCGAGTGCCCGATCACGATCATCGGATCGGTGCTGACGGAGTCGAACACCATGACCGCGTCGCGCAGGTCGGACTCCCAGTTGTAGAGGGCAGCGTGCTGGGAGTCGCCATGGCCCCGGTGGTCCCAGGAGACGACGCGGAAGCCGGCGTCGGCGAGCATCGGCGCGAAGACGTCGAACGTGCCGGCGAAGTCCATGCCGCCGTGGGCCAGCATGATCGGCGGCGCCGACTCGTCGCCCCACTCGTGCACCGCGATCGCGAGGCCATGGCTGTCGACGTCGCGCTGCCGGTCCGGGCGCCGCGCGCCCGGATAGGTGACCACCTCGGACATCGGCGCACCCTGCCACACGGTGCTGTGACGGCGGTCATCTGTGACCGACGTCATCTGGACATATCGGACGGCCTGCGCATGAGTTAGCGGTGTTACCTCATCGCTCGTCCTCCTCGATCGGAGCACCGATGCTCGCCCGCCTCGCCCGCGCCGTCATCCGCCATCGCAAGCTCGTCCTGGTGGGCGCCGCCATGCTCTTCGCGCTCTCGGGCGCCTTCGGCGGGAAGGTGTCCGAGGAGCTGAGCTCGGGTGGGTTCGACGACCCGGCCTCGGAGTCGTTCCAGGCCGACCAGGCGCTGCTCGACACCTTCGGCACCGGCACGCCGAACCTCGTGCTGCTCTTCACCGCCGACGACGGCAAGAGCGTCGATGACCCGGCCATGCGGGCGGCCGGCCTCGCCCTCACCGAGGAGCTGGCCGCCGAGCCTCACGTCACGAACGTCGTGTCCTACTGGAGCCTCGACGACGCGCCGCCGTTGAAGGGAGTGGACGGCGACCGTGCCCTCGTGCTCGCTCGCATCGAGGGCGACCAGGACGAGGTGAACGATCGGGTCGAGGCCCTGGCCGACTACCAGCGCCACGGCGACGGCTACACGGTGGGCGTCACGGGCTACGCGCAGGTGTTCAAGGAGGTGGGCACCACCATCGAGGACGACCTGGTGCGTGCCGAAGCCATCGCGCTGCCGATCACGCTGATCCTCCTGCTGCTCGTGTTCGGCAGCGTGGTGTCGTCGTCGCTCCCGCTCGCCATCGGCGCGCTGTCGGTGGTCGGCACGCTGGCCGTCCTGCGGCTGATCAACCTCGTCACCGAGGTGTCGATCTTCAGCCTGAACCTCACCACGGCGATGGGGCTGGGCCTCGCCATCGACTACTCGCTGTTCGTGGTGAGCCGCTTCCGCGAGGAGCTGCGCGCCGGGCACGAGCCGGACGTCGCCGTCGTCCGCACCGTCCGCACCGCGGGCCGCACGGTCGCCTTCAGCGCCGTGACCGTGGCGGCGTCGCTCTGCGCGCTCCTGGTGTTCCCGCTGGCGTTCCTCCGCAGCTTCGCCTACGCGGGGGTCGCGGTGGCGTTCCTCGCCGGCACCTTCTCGGTGGTCGTGCTGCCCGCCATCCTCGCCGCGCTCGGCCGCAACGTGGACCGGCTCACGATCTTCAAGCGCTCGACGCAGGCGCACGATGAGGGCTTCTGGCACCGCATGGCCCTCACCGTGATGCGCCGGCCCGTGGCCTTTGCCGTCGCGTCGATCGGCGTCCTGCTCTTCCTCGGCGCCCCGTTCCTCGGCATCAAGCTCTCGCTGCCCGACGACCGGGTGCTCCCCGAGGACGCCCAGAGCCGGCAGGTGACCGACGTCTTGCGCGAGGAGTTCACCTCGGGCGAGGCCGGGGCGTCGAACGTCGTCGCCGAGGGCATCGGCGACCCGGCGGCGAGGACCGACGACATCGAGCGGTACGCGGTCGCCCTGGCGTCGCTCCCGGGGGTGGCGCGGGTCGACGCGGTCACCGGCAGCTACTGCGGCGAAGGCCTCGCCGAGCTCGGGTGCACGCCAGGCCAGCGCGTGCTGCCCGGCGGCCAGGGTCGGTACCTCGGGTTCGCCACCGACGAGGCCGGGGGGAGCACCTACCTGTCGGTGGTGCCCGACGTCGAGCCGCTGTCGCCCGCCGGCGAGGCGCTCGTGGAAGGCATCCGGGGGTCGGACGCGCCGTTCGCCGTGCGCGTCACGGGGCAGTCCGCCCAGCTCGTCGACACGAAGGCCGCGCTCTTCGCGCGGCTCCCGCTCGCGGCCGGGATCATCGCCCTCGTCACCTTCCTCGTGCTGTTCATCCAGTTCGGGTCGGTGGTGATCCCGGTGAAGGCGATCATCCTGAACCTGCTCAGCCTGTCGGCGACCTTCGGCGCGATGGTGTGGGTGTTCCAGGAGGGGAACCTGAGCGGGCCGTTGCACTTCACGGCCACGGGCACCCTGGACGCCACCACGCCGATCCTCATGTTCTGCATCGCGTTCGGGCTGTCGATGGACTACGAGGTGTTCCTCCTCTCGCGCATCAAGGAGGAGTACGACCGCACCGGCGACAACGAGCTCTCCGTCGCGCGCGGCCTCGAGCGCACCGGGCGGATCGTGACCGCCGCCGCCCTGCTGATCGCGGTCGTGTTCATGTCGTTCGCCACGTCCAACATCACGTTCATCAAGCTGTTCGGCGTCGGCCTCACCCTCGCGGTGCTGATGGACGCGTTCCTCATCCGCGGCACGCTCGTCCCCGCGTTCATGCGCATGGCGGGCGAGTGGAACTGGTGGGCCCCGGCACCGCTGCGCCGGCTCCACGACCGGATCGGCATCAGCGAGCACGTGGAGCTCGACGACGAGCCCGCGACTCGACCGGAGCTGCGCGAGCCTCTGGTCACGGCGCTCCCCGGCTACCCGCCCCGTCCTCGGCGCACCACGCCGCTCGTGGCCGCCGCGGTGGGCGACGGTGAGGAACCCGACGCGCCGTGACCGAGCCTCCATCCATGGTGTGATGGAGGACGTGACGATCACCCGGCCCCGCGCCCGCAAGGGCGAGGGCGACCAGCTCCGGGCCGAGATCCTGGAGGCGGCCGAGCAGCTCCTGCTCGACACCGGCTCGGAGGACGCCGTGTCGATCCGGGCCGTGGCCGACGCCACCGGCGTCACCCCGCCGTCGATCTACCGGCACTTCGTCGACAAGCAGCACCTCCTCTTCGAGGTGTGCGCCCGGCAGCTCGAGCGGCTCGACGAGGTGATCGAGGCCGCCTGTGCGGGCATCGACGATCCGGTGGAGGCGATGCGGGCCCGTGGCCGCGCCTACGTGCGCTTCGGGGTGGACCACCCGGAGCACTACCGGATCATGTTCATGGGACCGGCGTACGCCACGCCCGACGACTGGAACGACCTCCTCACCACCGGGTCCTTCGCCCACCTCGTCGACGGACTGCGCGCCGTCGCCGACGCCGGCATGGTCGATGCCGCCAGCGAGCAGGACCTCGAGGCCACCGCCCTGCACGTCTGGGCCAACATCCACGGCCTCACGTCGCTGCTCGTCGCCCGGCCGAACATGCCCTGGCCCGACCTCGATCGGTTCATCGACGACCACCTGGCCTACTGCTTGGCCGCACACCTCCACCGGTAGCCTCAGCGACGATGCTGCACGGCCTGCGCCGGCGGGCCTCGGGCCATCGCCACCTGCTCACGGGCTCGGCCGCGCTCGTCCTCACCGCCGGCGTGCAGGCCCTCTCGGGTGCGCTCTTCTGGCTGATCGCGGCGCGGGTGGACGAGCAGAGCGACGTCGGGCACGCCACCGCGCTGTTCACGTCCGTCCTGTTCGTGGCGTTCATGGCGGGGCTCGGCCAGCCCGTCGCCGCCGCTCGCTACGCGGCCGGCCGCACCCGCGCCGACCACGTGCTGTACGCGTGGGGTGCCGCTGCCACCGCCGTCGCCGCGGTGGTCTTCGGCATCGGCTACCTGCTGGTGGTCAGCCCGCCCGCCGTCGAGGAGCTGCGCGACTGGCACGGCGCCGCCGGCCCGGCCCTCTTCATGGTCCTCTGCGCGGGCACCGCGCTCGCCCTGCTGCTCGACGTCCGCCTCATGACCCAGCGCCGCTGGGGGCTGGTCCTCGCCCGCCAGTGCGTGGTGGGCTTCGCACGGTTCCCGCTGCTGCTCATCCCCGTCGACACCGACCGAGCGGTGTGGCTGCTCGCCCTGGCGGCCTTCCCGAACGCGCTGTCCGGGTTCCTCGGCACCGCCTGGCTCCGCCGCATCACCGGTCACCGCCACGTGTTCCGGCCCATGCCGAGCACCACCAACGCCTGGCTGCGGTACTCGCTCGTGAACTGGGCGTCCACCATCACCTACCAGGCCCCCACCTTCGCCATGCCGGTGATCGTGCTGGCCAACGTCACCGCCGAGGACAACGCCAGCTTCTACGTGGCGTGGGGGGTCGCGGCCGTGGCGTGCTACGTCCCCACTGCCATCGGTCAGGCGCTCCTCGCCGAAGGCGGGCGAGACGGTGCCCACGTGCGCTCGCAGGTGCGCCTCGCCATCCTCGTGGCCGGCGGCCTGATGGTGGTCGGCGCGGTGATCGCCACCGTGGGACGCGACCTCATCGTCACGCTGTACGGCGCCGACTACCAGGACGCCGCCGACATCCTCCCTCCGCTCGTGCTCGCCGCGGTCCCGTGGGCTGTCACCTCCGTGTACCTCACGGAGGCGCGCGTCCGTCATCGCAGCGCGGCCACGGTGCTGATCACGGTGGTCCTCTCGACCGCGATACTCATCCCCGCGCTCGTGCTCGTGCCGGAGGACGGCATCGAGGGCGCGGCCACCGCGTTCCTCTTCGGCAACATCGTCGCCGCCGTCGTGGCGCTGGGTGCCCACCTGCAGATCCGGCGCACGGCCGACGCGCCGATCCCGGCCACCTCACCCGACGAGTTCGAGCCCGAGGATGCGATCGGCCTCACCCCCACGCCGCTGACGTGAGGACGTGAGCTCGCTCCCCCCGCCCCCGCCTCGCCAACCGTGGGACCGTGCGGCGCTGCCTCCCCCGCCGGACGCTTGGGAGCAGCCGGACGGATGGGACGCGCTGCGAGCGGTGCCCGCGGAGGAGCGGCGTCCGCGGTGGCTTGCGCCCCTCGGGATCGGGATCAGCATGGTGCTCCTCGGCGGTGTCGTCGCCGGCACCTGGCGCGCTGTGGACGACGGCCCGGGTCATCCCGATGCGTGGGACCCGCGGGTGGCCGACCTGGCCGCCTACGTCGAGGACGAGCGCGGGCTCGACTTCGAGCACCCCGTGTACGTCGACTTCCTCAGCGCCGACGAGTACACGAAGGAGGCCACGGGCGCCGACGCCGGCGCCGACGAGGAGGCAGCCCGCGCCGACTTCGGTGACTACGCCCAGCAGCTGCGCGCCCTCGGTGTGGCCTCGGGCGAGCTCGACCTGTTCGAAGCCTTCAACTCGGTGGTCGACGGCGGCACCCTCGCCTTCTACGACCCGGATGACGAGCGCGTACGCGTGCGAGGCAAGGAGATGTCGGTCGGGCTCGAGGTCACGCTCGTGCACGAGCTCACCCACGCCCTCCAAGACCAGCACTTCGACCTCGACCGGGTGTACGACCCCACCCTCGACTCGGGTGAGTCCACGGCGTTCCGCTCGCTGGCCGAGGGCGACGCCCTCCGGGTGGAGAACGCCTACGTCGAGGAGGAGCTCACCGACGACGAGCAGGCGGACTACGACGAGGAGTTCGCCGGCGACCTGGCCGACAGCGAGTCCGCCACCGCAGATGTCCCGCCGTTCATGGAGGCGCTCTTCGGCGCGCCGTACGCGCTCGGCCAGCCGTTCGTCACGATGCTCTACAACAAGGATGGCAACGACGGCGTGGACGACGCCTTCGAGGACCCGCCCACCACCGACGAGCACGTCCTCGACCCTGCCAGCTTCCTCGACGACGAGGGAGCCGAGGACGTCGACCTCGACCTCGACGCCGAGCTCGACGTGCTGGAGCAGGGGCCGTTCGGCGCCACCAGCTGGTACCTCGTGCTCGCTGAGCGCATCGATCCGAAGCAGGCCTTCGAGGCCGCCCTCGGCTGGAACGGCGACGCCTTCGCCGCGTACGAGACCGATGACGACGACGTGTGCGTTCAGGCGGTGTTCGCCGGCGACGCCGAGAGCGACGAGGACGAGATGTCGGCGGCCATCGACGACTGGGCGTCCGCCATGCCCTCCGGCTCCGCCGAGGCCATCGAGGTGCACGGCCACCCGGGGATGAAGACCTGCGACCCGGGCGAGTCGGTGGACCTCGAGCTCACCGGTCGGTCCGAGACGTCCCTGTACCTGCCGAACCTGTGGGGGTACCTGATCGCCGACGCCGCCTCGGTGCTCGACGCCGAGGGCAGCCGGTGCTACGCGCGCACCGTCGTCGACGGCCTCACCTACGAGCAGATCACCGATCCCGAGGGCGCCACCTTCGCGGGCGACGCCTTCCAGGCGCGGCTGCAGGACGCCTACGAGACCTGCTCGGGGTAGTGCCCCGGCGGGGCAGGATCGGATCCGTGTAGACCTAGGTCGATGACCAGCGCCTCGTACTCGGCCGGCGCCACCGCGATCGACGACGAGGAGCGATCCCGCCTCACCGCCGAGCGCGATCGGATCCGCTCCGCCTACCTCAACCCGCGCGACGAGCGGCCACCGTCGTCGGCCCGAGGGGTGCACCACGTGGCCCTGATCTGCGCCGACGTGGAGCGCACGACGCGCTTCTACCAGGAGGTCCTGGGCTTCCCGCTCACGACCATGTTCGAGAACCGCGACCTGGCCGGCTCCACCCACTTCTTCTTCGACCTCGGCCAGGGCAACACGATCGCGTTCTTCGACCTCCCCGGCGTCGACCCGGGTCCCTACGACGAGGTCCTGGGCGGCCTCCACCACCTCGCCATCTCGATCGAGGTGGAGCACTGGCGCGCCGCCAGGGAGCGCCTCGACGCCAACGGCGTCCCCTACGACCACGTGGACGAGACGAGCCTCTACTTCCGCGGTCCCGACGGCGAGCGCCTCGAGCTCATCGCCGACCCCCTCCGCTGGATGTACGGCGAACGGGTGGACTAGTCCTCGTCGCTCGCCTTCGGCGAGCTCCTCGGAGCTGAGCGGACCGCCTGCGGCGGCTCACCCTCGGCTCAGGGGCGGCGGAGCCACCCCTTCGCAGGTGGGGGGTCCGGCGGAGCCTCTGCCCCCCACGCCCCCCGCCCCGCGGCGTCACTGCCGGACCTTCCGCAGGAGGACCTCTTGTGCGACCGTTGCCACGTGGATGCCGTCTCGGCTGAGGATGTGGCCGATGGCGACGCCTCGGCTCGACAGGTAGCCGTGGGCGGTGAAGTCGTGGACGTGCCACTCATCGGCGGGTGACGGCCGGTGGAACCAGATCGCATGGTCCAGGCTCGCCGACATCCAGCCATGGTCGAGCTCGGCGTCCTCGGGCGACGGGCGGTCGGGGTGGATGGCGACCACCGCGTCGGTGGGGATGTCGTCGGACAGGTAGGCCAGCGCGCAGGCATGGAGCACGGGATCGTCGTCGACCGCGCTGCGCATGCGCAGCCACGCCACGCCGCGGCCCTCCTCCTCAGCTCGGGGCACGGCGAAGCGCCGCTCGAACACCGAGCTCCACGACGTGTCGACGAGGTCCTCGGGCGGCCGCACGTCCGGCATGGCGGCCATCTGCACGTCGTGACCCGCCTCGTCCACCTGGAACGACTGCGACATCGTGAGGATCACGCCCACCTCCTGGCTGGCCACGACGTGGCGCGTGCAGAACGACCGGCCGTCCCGCGATCGGGTGACCTCGAACCGGATCGGCTCGTCGGCGTTGCCCGGACGGATGAAGTAGGCGTGGAGCGAGTGGACGTGGAAGCGGTCGTCCACCGTGGCCGCGCCGGCCCGGAGGCCCTGCGCGACGATCTGCCCGCCGTAGAGCCCACCCCACGGGTACCGGGGGCCGCGCGCGAGGAACACGTCGGGCTCGGGTTCGTCGAGCTGCATCATCGCCGCGAAGTCCACGGCCGGATCGTCGCAGCATCCCGTCCCCCCGCGCACACCGGCGAGGCACGCGCCGCGGGCGCCGCGCGGAGGCGCGGCCGTAGGATCACGGCGTGGAGCGCATCGCGCACGTCATCGCCGGCCGCTCCACCCCCGGCCGGTCCGGCCGCACCGCGCCGGTGCACGACCCCGCCACCGGCGTGATGACCGCCGAGGTCGACCTGGCGTCGGTCGAGGAGGTCGACGCCGCCGTCGCCGCCGCGGTCGTCGCGCAGCGCTCGTGGCGGGACAGCACCCTCGGCGAGCGCGCCCACCTGCTGTTCGGGGTGCGCGAGGGGCTGGTCCGTCGCGAGGCGGAGCTCGCGGCGGTGATCACCGCCCAGCACGGCAAGACCCTCGCCGACGCCGCCGGCGAGGTGCAGCGCGCGCTCGAGTGCGTCGAGTTCGCGTGCGGCGTCCCGGAGCTCCTGAAGGGGGACTTCTCTCCGCAGGTGTCCGGGGGCGTCGACGTGCGATCGCTGCGCCAACCGGTCGGCGTCGTGGGGTGCATCACGCCCTTCAACTTCCCCTGCATGGTGCCGCTGTGGATGCTGCCGAACGCGATCGCGTGCGGCAACGCGGTCGTGCTCAAGCCCTCGGAGCGAGACCCCGGAGCGAGCGTGCTCATCGCCGAGATCTTCCAGGAGGCCGGGCTCCCCGACGGCGTGCTCGGCGTCGTGCACGGCGACGAGGTCGCGGTGAACCGCCTCCTGGAGCACCCCGACGTGGACGCCATCAGCTTCGTCGGGTCGACGCCGGTGGCCCGTCACGTGTACGAGACAGGCACCGCCCACGGCAAGCGGGTGCAGGCGCTGGGCGGCGCCAAGAACCACATGGTCGTGCTGCCCGACGCCGACCTCGACCTCGCCGCCGACGCCGCCGTGAGCGCGGCCTACGGGTCCGCCGGCGAGCGCTGCATGGCGGTGAGCGTCGTGGTGGCCGTGGGCGACGTCGGCGACGCGCTGGTGGACGCGGTGCGGCTGCGCCTGGACAAGCTCGTCGTGGGCCCGGGCACCGACCCGGCGTCCGAGATGGGGCCGCTCATCAGCGCCGCGCACCGCGATCGCGTCACCACCTACGTCGAGAGGGGCAGCGCGGCCGGCGCCGAGGTCGTCGTCGACGGCCGATCCGTGGAGGTCGACGGCGACGGCTTCTTCCTCGGCGCCACGCTCCTCGACCACGTCACGCCCGACATGGACGTGTACCGCGACGAGATCTTCGGCCCGGTGCTGTGCGTGGTGCGCGCGGGCACCTACGACGACGCGCTCGCGCTCGTGAACGCCAACCCCTACGGCAACGGCGTGGCGATCTTCACCCGTGACGGCGGCGCTGCTCGTCGCTTCGAGCAGGAGGCGGAGGTGGGGATGGTCGGGATCAACGTGCCGATCCCGGTGCCCGTCGCCGCGTTCAGCTTCGGTGGCTGGCGCTCGTCGCTGTTCGGCGACAACCACATGTACGGCCCCGATGGCGTGCGCTTCTACACCCGCGGCAAGGTCGTCACCACGCGCTGGCCGGACCCGGCCACCAGCGCCGTTGACCTCGGGTTCCCGCGCAACCGCTGATCGTCGGGAACCAGCCGCTGCTGCCGCGGCGTCGTAGTGGGCAACCCTGCCGAGGAGGCCGCCATGCCCACCACTCGCCTCGCCCGTGCCCTCACCGTCGCCGGCCTGCTGGCCGGGACGGCGGTCGTCGCCGGCGCCACCCCCGCAGGGGCGTGCGGCGGCCTCGTCGGTGAGAACGGCACCATCCAGCTCACCAAGACCACGACCCTCGCGGCGTACCACGACGGCGTGGAGCGCTACGTGACCAGCTTCCAGTTCGCGGGTGAGGGTCAGGAGGTCGGCTCGATCATCCCGCTCCCCGATGTGCCGACCGACGTCGTGCGCGGCGGCGACTGGACCCTGCAGCGCCTCGCCCAGGAGGTCGCCCCGCCGGAGCCGAAGGCGCTGTTCTCGGCCGAGGCGGACCAGGCCCGCGCGACCGGCGCCGAGATCCTGATCGAGACGAAGATCGATGCCCTCGACATCACCGTCCTCAAGGGTGGCGGCGACGAGGTCGGTACCTGGGCGCGGGACAACGGCTTCCTGCTCACCCCCGACGCGCCCGAGATGCTCGACTTCTACGGCCGCCGCAGCCAGATCTTCATGGCCGCCCGCTTCGACGCCTCCCGGGCCGCCGAGCTCGGACAGGGCGCCGGGGACGGCACGCCCATCATGCTCACCATCCCCACCGACCAGCCCTGGGTGCCGCTGCGGATCCTCAGCCTCGGCCTCGACAAGAGCGAGGTCGTCGACGCCGACGTGTTCCTCCTCACCGACCACCAGCCGAGCCTCCTCGCCGGCGGGCCCGGCCTGGACCTGGCCCGCAGCGAGGCCGCCGACGACCTGCTGCTCGACGACCTCCGCTCCGACAAGGGGATGGAGTGGGTGCCGGAGGAGATGTGGTTCACCTACCTGAAGGTGGGGACCGACGCCGGCACGCTCGACTACGACCTCGCCATCTCCGACGACCCGACGACGCCGCCCACGATCACCGACACCGGCGTGGAGCTCGCCGAGGCGCAACCGGTGCTCCCGGACGGCGGCGCGCTGCCGCTGTGGCCGCTGGCCGCCGGCGGCGTGGTCGGCCTGATCGTCGCCGCAGTGTGGCTCGGCCACGAGGACCGCCGCGGCGGTCCCGTGCCGGCATGAGGCGCCGCTGGGCGATCGGCGTCGCCCTGTCGCTCGGAGCCGCCGCCCTCACCACCGGCACCGGCTACGCCGTGGTGGCATCGGGAGACGAGCACCACGCGCTCGGCCCGGGGTTCGTCACGGTGGACGTCGGCATCGACCACAGCCGCTTCGACATCGGAACCCTCCGGGTCACGAAGGGGACGACGGTCGAGTTCGTGGTGCACAACGGCGATCCCATCGACCACGAGCTGATCGTCGGCACGCCGGAGGTCCATCGCGCCCACGAGACGGGCGAGGAGCGCAGCCACCCCCCGCGGCCCGGTGAGGTGAGCGTGGCACCGGGGCAGGTGGCCGCGACGTTCTACGAGCTCACCGAGGTCGGCAGCATCGTGTACGCCTGCCACCTCCCTGGCCACGTCGCCTACGGCATGCAGGGCACGATCGAGGTCGTCGACCCCTGACGACCTCGGACCACTCGACTCAGGCGCTGACGACGACCATCCAGGCCACGGCGGCGAGGATGCCGAGCACGAGCAGCGCGAAGCACGCCGTCGCGAACCCGGCCACGTGACGCGCGGTCGGATCGTCGTTCGGAGACAGGCCGTCCCACCCCGATTCGAACACCGCCCACTTCGAGTCGAGCTCGTCGTCGGTGGGATCCCAGGCGACCCCGGGATCCGTCTCGGCCTGCGCGCCGAGCTCCTGCAGCTGACTCATGGTGCTCCTCCGAGCGGTCCGGTCCCGTAGCGTCCGCCCGACCGAGACGGACAAAAGGGTACGGGTTGCCGGTACCCGGCGAACATGGCCCAACCGGGCCATTTCGGAGGTTGACACCTACTAGTCAGCCGCCGGTCCGTGTGCGACGGCGAACGCCGGTCCTCGGGGCGATCCGACCCCCGTCTGGCAGGATCTCGCCATGACCAGCGACGAGCTGGCGAGCGCAGCCGCCGACCACCTGTGGCTGCACTTCTCCCGGCTCCACCGGGAGGGCGACGGCGACCTCACGATCATCGAGCGCGGCGACGGCGCCTACGTCTGGGACAGCCAGGGCAACCGCTACCTGGACGGGCTGGCCGGTCTGTTCGTCGTCCAAGCGGGTCACGGTCGACGGGAGCTCGCCGAGGCCGCCGCCCGGCAGGCGTCGACGCTCGCGTACTTCCCGCTGTGGACCTACGCCCACCCCGCCGCGATCGAGCTGGCGGCACGGCTCGCGGCCCTGGCACCAGGAGCGTTGAACCGCGTCTTCTTCACGACCGGTGGGAGCGAAGCGGTGGAGTCGGCTTGGAAGCTGGCACGCCAGTACTTCCTCGCCATCGGGCAGCCCGAGCGCGTGAAGGTGATCAGCCGCCGGCTCGCGTACCACGGCACGACGCTCGGCGCCCTCAGCATCACCGGGCTGGCGCCGATCCGTGACCCGTTCCTGCCGCTCCTCAACGGCCAGGTGCGGCACGTGCCCAACACGCTCGACGCGAGGCGCGACGACCCCGACGACGCGCTGGCCGGGGCCGACGCCATCGAGGCCGCGATCGTCGCCGAAGGGCCTGACACGGTCGCGGCCGTGTACCTCGAGCCGGTGCAGAACGCCGGCGGGTGCCTCGTTCCGCCCGCGGGCTACTTCCAGCGCGTGCGCGAGATCTGCGACCGCCACGGCGTGCTGCTCGTGAGCGACGAGGTGATCTGCGCGTTCGGGCGGCTCGGCCACTGGTTCGGCGCATCACGCCTGGGCTTCGAACCCGACCTCCTCACCTTCGCGAAGGGCGCGACCTCGGGGTACTCGCCCCTCGGCGGCGTGCTCGTGCACGACCGCCTGGCCGAGCCGTTCCTCGCCGAGGGCACGTCGTTCCTGCACGGCATCACGTTCGCCGGGCACCCGGTCAGCTGCGCGGTGGCGCTCGCCAACCTCGACGTGATGGAGCGCGAGGACCTCCCCGGGCGCGTGCAGGACCTCGAGGGGGAGCTGCGAACCACCCTCGACACGCTCACCGACCTGCCGATCGTCGCCGAGGTCCGAGGCATGGGCTACTTCTACGGCATCGAGCTCACCAAGGCCGGGGAGGCGTTCACCAGCGCGGAGAGCGAGTGGCTGATCCGCGGGTTCCTGGGCGCGCGGCTGCGCGAGCTCGGTCTGATCTGCCGGGCCGACGACCGGGGTGATCCCGTGATCCAGATCTCGCCGCCGCTGATCATCGGCCCGGAGGAGTTCGAGGCGATCCGTGACCGCCTCCGCCAGGCGCTGCTCGAAGCGTGGAAGGAGCTCGATCGATGACGCTCACCGTGGGCGTGCCCACCGAGGTGAAGGAGGACGAGCGCCGGGTGGCGCTCACCCCCGACGGCGTGCGCGAGATGGAGGCGCACGGGGTGAGCGTCATCGTGCAGGCCGGGGCGGGCGAGGGGGCCAGCATCCCCGACGAGGCCTACACCGCCGCGGGAGCCGAGGTCGTGTCCGCCGCCACCGAGGTGTGGGACCGCGCCGGGATGGTCGTGAAGGTGAAGGAACCGCAGACATCGGAGCTCACGCACCTGCGGTCCGACCTCACGCTGTTCACCTACCTGCACCTGGCCGCCTACCCGAAGGTGGCCGCGGCGCTCTGCGAGGCCGGCACCACAGGGATCGCCTACGAGACCGTCATGCGTCCCGACGGCGCCCTCCCGCTCCTCGCGCCGATGAGCGAGGTGGCCGGCCGCCTCGCCGTGCAGGCCGGCGCCCGGTTCCTGGAGGCGCCCCAGGGCGGGCGCGGGGTCCTGCTCGGCGGCGCGCCCGGGGTGCAGCCCGGTCGCGTGGTGGTGATCGGTGCGGGCAACGTCGGGTGGAACTCCGCATGGATCGCCGCTGGGATGGAAGCGGAGGTGAACCTCCTCGACAAGAACCTCGAGCGGCTCCGGTTCGTCGACCAGATCCACAAGGGACGGATCAGCACCCTCGCCTCCAACCGCGGCACCGTGGAGCGCTGCATCGCCGAGGCCGACCTGGTGATCGGTGCCGTCCTCGTCGCCGGCGGGCGCGCGCCCATCGTGATCACGGAGGACATGGTGCGCACCATGAAGCCCGGAGCGGTGATCGTGGACGTGGCCATCGACCAGGGCGGCTGCGTGGAGACCTCGCGCGAGACCACCCACCACGATCCCGTCTACGTGGAGCACGGCGTCGTGCACTACTGCGTGGGCAACATGCCCGGCGCGGTGCCGGCGACCTCCACGCACGCGCTCACCAACGCCACGCTCCCCTACCTCGTGGAGGTGGCGGTGCACGG
>JBJMHD010000090.1:0-22110 GCA_045807565.1 Acidimicrobiales bacterium
ACCTCGGCGAGATCGGGGATCGCCCGATGCGGCTCGACGACGGCACCGCGGCCGACGTCCTGCTCACCCCGATCCCGAGCCGCATCGGCGGGTGGTCGGGCTTCGTCGTGGCGACGGGCGAGCGACTGCCCGACGAGGTCGTCGAGAGCCTGGTGATCCTCGGCACGCAGGCCGCGCTCGCCCTGGACGCACTGGTGCGGTCCGAGGAGCTCCACGAGAAGCGCAGCGAGGCGCGGTTCCAGCAGCTCGTCCGGCACAGCAGCGACGCGGTGCTGATCCTCGGGCGCGACGGTCGCATCCGCTACCAGACCCCGTCGGTCGTGCGGGTGCTCGGGTACCTCGCCGTCGACCTCGACGGCGCCAGCTTCGAGCGGGTGCTCCACCCCGACGCCGTCACCCACGTGGCCACGTTCCTCGACCAGCTGGTGAACGGTGCCCCCGAGACGGTGCGAACCGTCGACGCTCGCCTGCTCCGCGCCGACGACTCGGTGATCCATGCCGAGGTGGTGGGCGTCCACCTCCTCGACAACCCCGACGTGGACGGGATCGTGCTCACGATCCGCGACGTCACCGGTCGGCGATCGCTCGAGGACCAGCTTCGCCACCAGGCGTTCCACGACGCCCTCACCGGTCTCTCGAACCGCGCCCTCTTCCTCGACCGGGTGGAGCACGCGCTGGCCCGGATCCGGCGCAGCGACTCCCCGATCCCGGCCGTGGCCTTCATCGACCTCGACGACTTCAAGCTCGTGAACGACAGCCTCGGCCACGGCGCCGGCGACGAGCTGCTGAGAGCGGTGGCGGATCGGTTGCGCGGCTGCCTCCGCTCGGGCGACACGCCGGCGCGCCTCGGCGGCGACGAGTTCGCGGTCCTCCTCGAGGACGCCCCGGACACCCAGGCGGTCATCGAGGTCGCCGAGCGGATCCTCGATGCCCTGCACGAGCCCGTCGTCATCGAGGGTCGCGAGGTCTACGCCCGCGCGAGCATCGGCATCGCCACCCGCTCAGGCCCCACCACCACCTCGGACGAGCTGCTCCGCAACGCCGACCTGGCGATGTACACGGCGAAGGCGAACGGCAAGGGCTGCATCGAGCTGTTCGAGCCCGCGATGCACCACCGGGCGGTCGACCGCCTCGCCATCCGCGGCGAGCTCGAGAAGGCCGTGCTCCAAGGCGACATCTCCGTCGCGTACCAGCCGATCGTGCGGTTGGAATCCGGCGAGGTCGTGGCCTTCGAGGCCCTCGCGCGCTGGAGCCACCCCGAGCGGGGCCCGGTGTCGCCGGCCGAGTTCGTCCCCATCGCCGAGGACACCGGTCTCATCGTCCCCCTCGGACAGCTCGTGATGGAGCAGGCCTGCCAGCGGCTCGGCACCTGGCTGGCGGCCAACCCCTCCGCCACGTGGAAGATGAGCGTGAACCTGTCCGCCCGGCAGCTGCTCGCTCCCGACCTGGTGGCGACCGTCCAGACGGCGACCGAGGAGGCCGGCCTGCAGCCGTCCTCGCTCATCCTCGAGCTCACCGAGTCGGTCCTCCTGGCCGACAGCGAGCGCGTGCTGCGCCGGCTGCACCGCCTCAAGGATCTCGGCGTCCAGATCGCCATCGACGACTTCGGCACCGGGTACTCGTCGCTGAGCTACCTCCAGCGGGTCCCCTTCGACATGCTCAAGATCGACCGCGCGTTCGTCGCCACGCTACGCACCGAGGACGCCCACTCGACCCTGGTCCGCACGATCATGGACCTCGGCCGCACCCTCGGGCGCACCGCGGTCGCCGAGGGGATCGAAGAGATCAGCGAGCTCGAGGGCCTCCTCCTGCTCGGCTGCGAGCTCGGCCAGGGTCGCCACTTCGCCGCCGCGCTGCCGCCCGCGGAGCTCGAGGCGGCGCTCGAGCTGGTGCCCCAAGGGCCGGGGGCGTCGTCCTCCGAGCTGGCCGGGTAGCTCAGCCCAGCTTCGCCACCGCCGCCTCGAAGGCGGTGCTGGCGAGCGCATCGAGATCAGCCCGGGGCTCGTCGAAGCCGAGGACCGCGACCAGTGCGCCGAGGTCCTCGTGGACCATCGCCGCGATCTGCACGTGCAGGTCTCCCGACCCGACCGACGTGCCGAAGGCGCTCGCCGACTCGTCGGCATCGGTCAGGCTCGCCGCCACCGCCGGGCTCAACGGCTCGTAGGTGAAGGCGAGGCCTGTCGCATCGGGGACCTCGCTGCACGACGTCATGAGCTCGCCCGCCTGGTGCACGAACGTCGTGGCACCGTCGTCCTCGAAGCGGAACACGACCTCGATCACCGAGGCGCCCTCCGGCGTGCGCGTGAACGCCACGATCGCCCGGCCGTCGGCGCGGAGACCCGCGGTGGCGTCCTGGCCGGCGCAGAAGGTCGTGACGGTCTCGGCCACGTCCTCGGTGGCCGCGAACCCGTCGGGGAGGTCGGCCGCGGTGAGCAGCACCGGTTCGAGCGTGGGGTCGTCCGGGGCGATGGTCGAGGCGGTGGTGCTGCTGCTCCCGGTGGTGCTCGACGGCGTGTGGTCGCCGTCGTCCGAGCAGCTCCCGAGCGCGAGGAGGCACGCGACGGCGAGGAGCGCCCGCCCCCGGCGCGCCGGCGTCACTTCGGAGCGATGTGGAACTGCGGTGCCGGTGCCGGCTCGAGGGATGGCTCGGCGTCGGTGATGAGCGCCAGCGCCTGCTCCCGATCGGCGGCGGTGTACGGCGCGGTGTCGGTGCAGAACTCCACGAGGATCCGACTCGGATCGAGGGTGTAGATGCTCACGCAGAACCCGTGATCGATCTCGACCACATCGTGCCCGTTGTCGAGCCAGCGCTTCTTGCGGCTCTCGATGTCGTCGAGGTCGCGGGCGTGGAACGCGATGTGGTTCACCCACGGCTCGAGGCCGAGCCCGGTGGAGATGGCAGGGTCGAACCCGGCCATGCGGTCGTCGTGGAGCTCCCAGAAGGCGATCAGCTCGGGGGACGCACCGTCGACCACCTCACCGGTGGCGTAGAAGACGTGCTTGGCCCACCCGCCCGGTGCGTCGGTGGGGGCGGCCTGCGCCTTCACGAGCTCGAAGCCCATCACCTCGGTGTAGAAGCGGTGCGTTGCGGCCAGATCGCTGACCGCGACGGCTACGTGGTGGAACGCCATGTGGGGGAGCATCGCGTACCGTCGCCGACCATGCGAGCGCGCCGGGGCCTCATCATCGGGTGGGTCATCGTGGGCGTCTACGCCGCCGCGCTCGTGACGGTGGCGGTGACGACCGAGGACGGCGACCTCCGACCCGGCGACCGCGCCGTCGACGGCGATGCCACCCACGCGTTCGTCGATGCATGGGAGCGCTCGCTGCGCGCGACGTTCGTGCGCTCGGGCACCTTCGAACGCCGCAGCGAGACGACCGGCGCGTCGATCACCTCCGAGGATCTCCTCGCCCAGCGCCCGCCGCGGCGCGTGCACCGCCAGCTCGGAGGGGTGCAGGGCCGCGACGATCAGCGGATGATCCTGTGCCCGGCCGCACCCGAAGGTGGCGAGGCGCCGGAGTGCAGCTTCGGCGACCCCGAGGGCCCCACGTACGACCAGGACGTCGACGCGACGATGGCGAACCTGCGCGCCCTCGTGGAGGGAGCGAACCCGGTGTACGCCGTGCAGCGAGCCGACGATGGGTGCTTCGAGCTCGCCCAGCTCCGAGTGGAGCCGCGAGCGCCCTTCGGCGTGGACGCGAGGTTCTGCTTCGACGACGCCACCGGGGCGCCCACCGACACCCGCATCCGCTACGCCGGGGGGATCGTCGAGGTCCTCGCCATCACGAAGGTCTCAGGCACGGTGCACGACGCCGACCTCGAACCCTGAGCTGAGGATGCACGGGGGGACGGAGGCCACGGCATGTCCCGGTACCTGGGTTCCGAGGCGATGCTGTTGGAGGGAGTCGCAACCCCCGTCCCCGATCCGTGCTGACCGGCGGGGGCGATGACCGCCGGTTACTAGGCCCATCGACCCATCCGGCGACCACCTTGAGTGGTTTTTTCGTCGAGGACGCCGAGTCACCGGCACGCCGACGGGCCACGCTGCGTGGTGGCCGGAGGGCGTACCCTCGCGACGTGCTCGGAGGGCCCGACATCCTCGCCTACCTCGTGCTGGCCCTGGGCGCCGCGATGACGGTCGGGAGCGTGCTGGCGCTGGTCCGCCCGCCCGATGCCCGCGACGAGGGTGACCTGGAGCAGGCGCCGGTCGGCCGCAGCCTCCTGTTCGCCGCCGTGGGCCTCGTCGCCGCCCTCTGGGCCCTCGGCTCCCTCCTCACGTAGCCGAGGGGGAGGGTCAATCCCTGCGGAGGCGGAGCCCGAGCGACACCAGCGTCTCGAAGGGCCGGTCGTAGCCGCGTTCGAGGTGGTGGATGCCATGCAGGGTGGACGGTCCCTCCGCCGCGGCTGCCGCGATCACCGACGAGAAGCCGGCGCGCACGTCGGGGATCGTCACCTCTGCGCCTTGAAGCTTCGACACGCCGCGCACGACCGCGGAGTGGACCGCCGAGCTGTCGTGGAACCGGCACGCCGGGCCCCCGAGGCACGTGGTGAACAGCTCGATCTCGCCGCCCATCGCCTTCACGGCGTCGACGTAGCCGAGCCGGTCCTCGTACACCGTCTCGTGCAGCACCGACATCCCGTCGGCCTGCGTCATGAGGACGATGAGGGGCGGCTGCCAGTCGGTCATGAACCCGGGGTGGGTGTCGGTCTGCACGGCCGATGGCTGCAGGGACGTGGCGCTGGCGCTGATCCACTCGTCGTTGATCTCGAGCGTGGCCCCCATCTGCTGGAGCGTGTTGATGGCGGTGACCATCCGGTCCTGGTTGCACCCGTGGACGCGCACCTCGCCGCCCGTCATCAGGCCGGCCACCAGGTAGCTGAACGCCTCGAGGCGGTCGCCCTGCAGCGTCGCGGTGGCTCCGCTCAGCGACTCGACGCCCTCGATCACGAACCGCCGGTCGGGGCGCAGCGCGATCTGCGCACCCATGCGCTGCAGGAAGAGGGCGAGCTCGACCACCTCAGGCTCGGTGGCCGCGTTGTGGATCACCGTGCGACCCTCGGCCAGGACGGCCGACAGGATCACCGTCTCGGTGGCGCCGACCGACGGGTACGGCAGCGTGATGCGCGTGCCACGCAGTCGGCCCGTCATGCGAGCGGTGATGCCGTGGGGCTGCACCTCCACCTCCGCACCCATCTGCTGGAGCGCGCTCACGTGGAAGTCGACAGGGCGGCGTCCGATCCGGTCGCCGCCGACGAGTGGCACGAACGCCTCGTGGGCGCGGTGGAGCAGCGGGCCCAGCAGCAGGATCGGGATGCGGTTCAGGCCGGAGAACTCGAGAGGCACGCGGGGCGTGGGCTCGGGCGTGGGGGCCACGGTGATGGTGGGGCCCTCGATGACCACCTCGAGGCCGATCGACCGGAGGATGTCGGCGGTGATGCCGACGTCGCCGACGCTCGGTGCGTTGGCGATGGTGGACGGCGAGTCGCCCATGAGGGCGGCCACCATGTGCTTGGTGACGGCGTTCTTGGACCCCGCCACGTGGACGTCGCCGCGGAGGGGTCCGCTCGGCTCGATCTGCCAGACGGCGTCGCTCTCCATCGGAGCAAGGCTAGGCGAGGGCCTTCCGGGCGCGGAACGGGGACCGCCCAGCCGGACGGTCCCCGTTCGCTGACTCGATGCGCCGCGACAGCTCAGATGGCGTCAGTGCCCTTCTCGCCGGTGCGGATGCGCTGCACACCGCCCACCTCGGTGACCCAGATCTTCCCGTCGCCGATCTTCTCGGTGCGAGCCGCGGCCACGAGCGCGTCGCAGATGGCGTCGACCTGCCCGTCGTCGGCGAGGATCTCGACCTTCACCTTCGGCACGAAGTCCACCGTGTACTCCGCGCCGCGGTACACCTCGGTGTGTCCCGACTGGCGTCCGAAGCCCTGCACCTCGGTGACGGTGATGCCGGCGACGCCGGCCGCCTTCAGCGCCTCCTTCACCTCGTCGAGCTTGAACGGCTTGATGACTGCAGTGATCAGCTTCACGATGCTCCTGTCGGTCAGTTGGAGTATGCCGTCTCGGCGTGCTGGCTCAGATCGAGGCCCATGTCCTCCGCGTCCTCGTCGACGCGCAGACCCCAGACGAGGTCGATCGCCTTCGCGATCACGAGGGTGACGACGCCGGAGTACGCGAGGGCCGCGCCGACGGCCACGGCCTGGTCGACCAGGAGGTCGGTGCCGCCGCCGAAGAAGGCGCCGTCGAAGCCGAAGCCCGTCGCCGACTTGTCGGCGAAGAACCCGAGGAGCAGCGAGCCGACGATGCCTCCGACCAGGTGGACGGCGATCACGTCGAGGCTGTCGTCGAGCTTCAGCGCCCGCTTGATGGCGATGGCGAGGTAGCAGACGGCGCCGGCGATGAGGCCGATGAAGATCGGCGACATGCCGCCGACGTAGCCGGCGCAGGGGGTGATGGCGACGAGACCGGCGACGGCACCCGACGCGCCGCCCAGCGTGGTGGCGTGCCCGTCCTTGAGCTTCTCCACCACGAGCCACCCGAGCATGGCGGCGGATGCGGCCAGGCCGGTGTTCACGAAGGCCTGCGCCGCCTGGTTGTTGGCGGCGGCCGCCGACCCGGCGTTGAAGCCGAACCAGCCGAACCACAGGATGCCGGTGCCCAGGAGGGTGAAGGGCAGGTTGTGCGGCCGCATCTCGAGGTCGGGGTAGCCCTTGCGCTTCCCGATGAGGGCCACGACCACCAGTGCGGCGATGCCGGCGTTGATGTGGATGGCCGTGCCACCGGCGAAGTCGAGCGCACCCCGCTCGAACAGCCACCCGGTGGGGCTGAACACCCAGTGGGCGAGCGGCGAGTACACGAGCACCGACCACAGCGCGATCAGCACCGCGTAGGACTTGAACTTCAGCCGGTCGGCCGTCGCACCGGTGATCAGCGCCGGGGTGATGATGGCGAACATCATCTGGAAGGCGAAGAACACGATGGGCGGGATCGTCAGGAAGTCGAGCCCCGGAAGGTGGTTCAGCAGCGCACCGTCGGCACCGGTGGCGTTGATGTCCTTCATGAACGCGAAGTCGAAGTTGCCCACGAACCCGCCGGAGTCACCGAAGGCGAGTGAGAACCCCACCACCGCCCACAGCACACCGATCAGGCCCATGGCGAAGAAGTTCTGCATGAGCATGCCCAGCACGTTCTTCCCGCGGACCATGCCGCCGTAGAAGAACGCCAGCCCCGGCGTCATGAACAGCACGAGTGCTGATGCCGCCAGCACCCACGCGGTATCGCCAGCGTTGACTTCCATGTTGCTCCTAGGTCGAGGGATGAGCCGGCGTCAGGTTCCGAAACGGATGTTTCCGGGTTGTTTCAGGAATCGGCTCGCTGTGTGAACAGTTCCCCGACGCCGGTCCGGGGCGGACCGGACGTCGCCGACCGCCCACCGCCCCAGGCGCCGCCGCCTACGGTGGGCGCATGCGCCGAGCCGTCTGGACGGAGGACGGCCTGGCGGTCGAGGACCACGAACCCGGGCCCTTGCGCGACGGCTGGGTGCGCCTCAGCGTGGAGGCGTGCGGCATCTGCGGGTCCGACCTGCACTTCTGGCACGGTCACCTCCGCCGGCCGATCGGCACCTCACCGGGCCACGAGATGGCGGGAACGGTCGTCGACGGACCCGCCGGGCTCCCCGACGTCCGCTACGCCGTCTCGCCGAACATCACCTGCGGCTCGTGCACCAACTGCCGAACGGGGCGCTCGAACCTGTGCGGTCGGGCGGGGCCGGGCTTGGGACTCGGGGTCGACGGCGGCCTCGCGGAGCTGGTCGACGCGCCGCTCGAGAACCTGGCGCCGATCCCCGACGGCGTGCCCGCGGTGACGGCATCGCTCACCGAGCCGCTCGCGGTGACGGTCCGAGGCGTCGGCCTCGGCCGCGTCGGACCCGACAGCAAGGTGCTCGTCCTCGGCGCGGGGGCCATCGGGCTCTGCGCCTCGCTGGTCGCGCGCGACCGCGCCGCGCAGGTGGCCATCACGGCGCGGTACCCGCACCAGCGGGCCGCCGCGGAAGCACTCGGCGTGACCGTGCTCGGTGAGGAGGAGGCGGTCACCTGGGGCAAGGAGCACCGCCCGGAGGTGGTGATCGAGAGCGTGGGCGGGATGGCGGACACGCTCACCGACGCCGTCCGGGTCGTCGGTCGCGGCGGCCGCGTCGTGGTGCTGGGCACCTTCAGCGAACCGAGGCTCGTCGACCTGCAGCGCCTCATGATGAAGGAGGCCTCGATCGTGGGATCCTTCTGCTACGGCAGCGGCGAGCGCGAGCCGGAGTTCACCACCGCGGCGTCGCTGACGGGGCGCTGGCGGGAGGAGCTGGCGGCCCTCACCACGCACCAGCGTCCCCTCGCCGAGGTCGCCGACGCCTTCGCCCTCGCCGACGACAAGCGCACCGGCGCCATCAAGGTCACGCTCGAGCCCTAGGGCGCTCACCGACCGAGGCGGTGTGGTCTCGATCGCGGCCGCGGTGGGTGCTGGATGGATGGAGGGACGGAGGGAGGGAGGGAGCGGGTGACGGGAATCGAACCCGCGTTCTCAGCTTGGGAAGCTGATGTTCTGCCTCTGAACTACACCCGCGGGGTGGTGGCCGAACCTAGCAAACGGCTCTCCTGGCGCTCTCGGCGCGAATGCCGACATCGATGCCGTCCGCGGTCGTAGCGTCTCGGTCAGCACGACAAGTGGAGGTGCGGACCATGGATCGTCGCAAGCTCGGTGCCGAGGCGCTCGGCACCTTCTGGCTGGTGCTCGGCGGCTGCGGCACGGCGGTCCTCGCCACCGCGAACGGGCTGAGCGTCGGCACGCTCGGCGTCAGCTTCGCCTTCGGGCTCACCGTGCTCACGGGCGCGTTCGCGCTGGGGCACATCTCCGGCGGGCACTTCAACCCTGCGGTCACGCTGGGGCTGGTCGCGGGCAGGCGGTTCCCGGCCGCCGACGCGCCCGCGTACATCGCGGCGCAGGTCGTCGGCGGGCTCGTCGCCGCGTCGGCGCTGTTCGGGATCGCGTCGGGCATCGACGGCTTCGATCGCGCCGACGGGTTCGCGGCCAACGGTTACGACCACCTGTCGCCGGGGGGCTACGACCTCGCCTCCTGCTTCCTCGCGGAGGTCGTGCTCACCGCGGTCTTCCTGCTGGTCATCATGGGCGCGACCCGCGTGGGGTCGCCGGCGGGCACCGCGCCGATCGCCATCGGCCTGGCCCTCACCCTCATCCACCTCATCTCGATCCCGGTCACCAACACCTCGGTGAACCCGGCCCGGTCGACCTCCCAGGCGGTGTTCGCAGGCGGCGACTACCTCACGCAGCTGTGGCTGTTCTGGGTCGCGCCGATCATCGGTGGCGTGATCGGGGCGCTCGTCTACCGCGCGGTCCTGGGCGTCCCGGAGGAGGATCTGGATGCCCCCGTGATCGGAGATCCCGCGCAGGCGGTCGCCTGACCGAGGGGATCCACCCCCGGGGACGGGCGTCGATCCCGAGGGCTAGCGTCGTGGCCCATGGGGAGCGCGGGGAGCACTGATCCCGCGACGGTGGCCGACGGCATCGTCGATGAGGCGATGCGCGGGCTCGTGGCGCGAACAGGACGGGGTGAGCTCACGGTCGGGGCCGCCCTCGCGGCCACCACCGCCGTGCGCGACGCCGCCGATCGCAAGCTGTTCGAGCTGGTGAGCTTCGCCCGTGAGGAGGGCGCGTCGTGGGCGTCCATCGGCGAGGCGCTCGGCGTCACCACCCAGGCGGCCCACCAGCGGTACGGCCCGAAGGTCACGGCGAAGTCGCGCCGCAACGCGTCGTAGCCGCCGTCGGACGGTCACACCCAGCGCACTAGGTTCGGCGCCCGTGATCCTGTCCGACCGGAGCATCCGCGAGGAGCTGGCCGCTGGCCGCATCGTCCTCGACCCGTCCGACGAGTCGCTCATCCAACCGGCGTCCGTCGACGTCCGGCTGGACAAGTTCTTCCGTGTGTTCCTCAACCACACGATGCCCGTCATCGACGTGAAGAAGAACCTCGAGGAGCTCACCCGCCTCGTCGAGATCGACGACGAGCGGCCCTTCGTGCTCCACCCCGGCGAGTTCGTGCTCGGCAGCACCCTCGAGCGCATCGCGCTGCCCGACGACCTGGTGGGCCGCGTCGAGGGGAAGTCGAGCCTCGGCCGCCTGGGCCTCCTCATCCACAGCAGCCTCCCGGCCGGCGAGGAGGTCCTGGTCCGCGAAGGTGGTGCGGTTCGGCGGTGCACGATCGCCGCGCTCGTCAAGGAGCGGCGGCCCGTGGAGATCGTCGGCTTCGATCCCGACACCTTCGAGGTGGGCTACCACGAGGTCACGGGTTTCTACGAGGGTCCCGAGGATCGGATCTTCGAGGTCCGCCTGGCGTCCGGTCGGCGGGTGCGGGTCACCGCGGGCCACAACCTCTTCACCATCGGCAGGAGCGGCGAGCTCCGGAAGGTGCGGACCGCCGAGCTGGCGAGCGGCGTGATGGTCGCCGTCCCTCGGAACATCCCCGACCCGGCCGGCGCGAGGGCGGTTCTCGACGTGCGGTCGCTGATCCCGGAGACAGCGTGGGGACGCCTCCTGCTCGAGGGGCCGACGATCGACCGCGCCATCGACGACCACTGGGACGTCATCCGACCGTGGCTCGCCGAGGCGGGCCTGTCCGTGCACCACCTGCGCGAGCACCGTCGGCTCCCGTGGAACATCGCCATGTATGTGCCCGGCGTCTTCGACGCGCTCGCCCATCACGACTTCGTCCGGGGCCACGGCGAACGGCATCGGTTGCCGCTGCAGATAGCGGTCGATGCGGACCTGGCGTGGATGCTCGGGATGTACGTCGCCGAGGGGTATCGCCGCGACGGCCAGGTCGTGATCGCCAACACCGACCAGGCGCGACTCGACCGGATCGTCGATGTGTTCGCTTGCTTGGGCCTCCCGACCTCTCGCTCCTCCGGCGCCGTGACCTGTTGCTCGACCCTCCTCAGCCGCGTCTTCGGCTGGATGCAGATGGGTGGGAAGGCGCCGACCAAGCGCGTTCCCGCGGACGTGTACGGGTGGCCGCGCCCGCTGATCGCGGCGTTCCTCCAGGGCCTCGTCGACGGAGATGGCTCCTCGAGCGGCGCGCGCACCTCCGTGTGGACCACCTCTGAGGCGCTGGTGGGGGACGTCCTCCTGCTGTTCGCCCGGTTGGGGTCGAGAGCGGGCTCTACCTGCAAGACGACGAAGAACCTGCCCTTGTGGCAGGTCTACGCGCCGGACAACGAGCACAAGCTCCTGACGACGGCGCCGCTGGCGGACGAGCTGCTCAGGGAGGTGCGCGGGGCCTCGGGCCTCACACAGCGCGAGGCGGCTCGCCGTGCCGGCTACCGGCACCCCACCGACCTGTGCAACCTCGAGACGAGGCGCGGACGTGACGCGATCCGCTTCCAGACGATCCGCCGGCTGGAGACCACGTACGCGGCTGCCGGGGCGGACACGTCGGCGCTGCGGCGGCTCGTGGACGGCGGCCTGGCCTGGGATCGGGTCGTCGAGGTCATCGACACCGGAGAGCAAGAGCGCATCTACGACATCGAGGTCCGGCCCGGAGGCCGGCGGATCGAGAACTTCCTCGCAGGTCGCGGAGGTGTCTTCGTCTCCAACACCGCGGGCTTCATCGATGCGGGTTGGGACGGGCACATCACGCTCGAGCTCTCGAACGTGGCGAACCTGCCGATCACCCTCTACCCGGGGATGAAGATCGGCCAGATCAGCTTCCTCCGCATGACGACGCCGGCCGACGTGCCGTACGGCGCGGAGAAGCTCGGGTCGAAGTACCAGGGTCAGCGCGGCCCTACGCCCAGCCGCTACTGGGAGAACTTCGACGACGGTCAGTAGCACCAGCGGCTGACATCGGCGCCCGGAGGCGCATCGGATCAGTCGCCGTGCTTGGCGAGCTCGTCGCGGCGGTGGCGGGCTCGTTGCTCGTGGGCACGTCCCAGGACATCGTCGATCTGCTCCGCCAGCTCGTCGAGGTGGAACGGCCGCACCATGAACGAGTCGGCGCCCGACTGGAACGAGAACGAACGGTTCTTCGGGCTGGCCGCGCACAGCACGACCCGGGCCGTGCTCACGCGGAGGTCCTCGTGGCTGCGGATCACGTCGAGCAGCTTGAGGCTGGTGCCGATGCCGCCCGCGTCGAGATCGAGCACGACGCAGCGCGGGAGCTCCTCGACCGCCCGCCAGAGCGCTTCGTCAGGGCTGGTGGCCCCGATGGCGTTGAAGCCCTTGCTGGACACCATCCGCTCGAGCATCTCGCAGGCCGCGGGGTCGTCGTTGACGATGAGGACCGTGGAGGCGGCGCGACGGTCGCTGCCGTCCCACTGCTCCTCCTTCCGCCGTCCGAGCACGTCAATCCTCCAGGGTGGACAGCTCCGGTTCGGCCTCGCGGGCGTCCGCTGCCTCGAGCGCCGCCAGGACGTGCATCGAGATGTCGGCGACCTGCACGGTCTCCTCGGCGCCCGCGCCCTTCACGCCGTCGTCGAGCATGATGTAGCAGAAGGGGCACGCGGTGGCGACCTTGCTGGCGCCGGTGGCGATGAGCTCGGCGGCGCGGGCGTCGTTCACCTTCGTCCCGATGCTCTCCTCCATCCACATGCGGGCCCCGCCGGCGCCGCAGCACATGCCCTTGGTGCCGTTGCGGCCCGCCTCGACCACCTCGATGCCGCCGAGGCTGCCGATCACGTTGCGGGGTGAGAGGTAGACGTCGTTGTGCCGACCGAGGTAGCAGGAGTCGTGGTACACGACGCGCTCCTCGAGCCGTGCGTCACGCATGTCCAGCCGACCCGAGTCGATCAGCTGCTCGAGCAGCTGGCTGTGATGTATCACCTCGAAGTGCCCACCGAGCTGCGGGTACTCGTTCAGCAGCGTGTTGAAGCAGTGGGGGCACTGCGTGATGATCTTCTTCACGCCCATGCCGTTGAGGCTCTCGATGTTGGCCATGGCCAGCATCTGGAAGATGTACTCGTTCCCGGATCGGCGGGCCGGATCGCCGGTGCACTGCTCCGACGGACCGAGGATGGCGAAGTCGATGCCGGCGCGCTGCAGAAGCGTCGCCATCGCGATCGTGACCTTCTGGTTCTTGTCGTCGAAGGAGCCCGCGCAGCCGACCCAGTAGAGGAACTCGTGGTCGAAGGCATCGCCGGGCTCCACCACCGGCACGTCGTCGACCTTGCTGGTCCACCCGGCCCGGTCGGCCTGCGACATGCCCCAGGGGTTGCCGGAGTTCTCCATCGACCGGTACGCGGTGCCGAGCTCCGTCGGGAAGTCGCTCTCCATGAGCGACAGGTACCGGCGCATGTCGAGGATCTTGTCGAGGATCTCGATGTTGACCGGACAGATCTCGTCGCAGGCCTTGCACGACGTGCACGCCCACACCTCCTCGGAGGTGATGCGCTCGAACAGGCTGTTCGCCGAGACGGTGATCTCCGGATCCACCCCCAGGGGCGGCGAGACCGGCGGCGTGCCCGTGCGAGCCATCACCTCGCCCGTCTTCAGCACGATCTCGCGGGGGTCGAGCGGCTTCCCTGTGGCATGGGCGGGGCACACCGACGTGCAGCGGCCGCACATGGTGCAGGCGTCGGTGTCGAGCAGCTGCTTCCAGGTGAAGTCCTCGATGGTGGACGCGCCGAAGCTCTCGAGCTCGGTCTCCATCAGGTTGGGCATGGGTCGCATGGCGCCCTTCGGGCGCTCGCGGTCCCGCAGGTACATGTTCAGGGGCGACGTGAAGATGTGCCGGAGCATGGTGACCGGCAGGATCGCCACGAACACGGCGAAGCTGGCGACGTGGGCGACCCACCAGGCCTGGTGGGCTCCGGCCAGGTTGCTGTGGTCGTCGATGAGCGCCGACAGCGGGTAGCCGACGAAGGACCACTCCTCGAACTCGGGTCGTCCGTTGAGCGCGATGCGCCAGACCTCGGCCCCGAAGCCGGTGACCGCGATGGCGAGCATCGTGCCGAGGATGAGCGCGTGCTCCGGCTTCGTCTTGATCCGGATCCGGTACGGGCGCTGGACGTAGCGCCGCACGATCGCCCACACCACGCCCACCAGCAGCATCACGCCGCCGGCGTCGGCGATGAACGCGAAGCCCTGGTACGTCTCGCCGTGGAGGTACTTCAACGATTCAGGGAGCTGGTGGTTGATCTCGGACACCGTGGTGACCGCAAGGAGGATCAGGAACGAGAAGTAGATGAGGCTGTGCATGACCCCCGCGGCTGGGTCGCGGAGCAACGTCTGCATGTACACGCCGGACCGGAAGTCGCCGAGCCGCCGGCCGGCGTTCTTGGCCGTGGTCTTGCGGTCGTCGGGGGCACCGCGCTCCCAGTTGCGCACCCGCTGGCTGAAGAGGATCGCTCCGTACAGCGTGAGCACCGCGAACACGATGTAGAAGACGAGCTTCCACACGCTCGGGATGTTGCCGAAGACCGGCCGCTGCACCTCGGCGTCGTCATGCCATTGGGAGAGCGTGGCGGTGATCCCCGAGCCGATGACGACCGTGGCGAGGACCGCGCCGACCGCGACCGCTACCTGGTGGGGCTTGAGCTTCACGTCTGGTGAACGTAGTTGTTGGGGGCCGGGGGCCCCGAACCGTCAGCCGTAGGCCTGGGTGTCCAGCTCGCGGATCTTCGAGGCCATCGACTTCATCAGCTTGTGGGTGATCGAGGGGACGTCGTCCAGGAGCGACGCGAACTCGCGCACACCGATGACGAGCACGGTGAGGTCGGTGGACGCGATCACCGAGGCGGTGCGGGTCTGGTGGTCGAGCAGCGCCAGCTCTCCGACGCACGTCCCGGGACCGATCGAAGCGACCTTCTTCTTGTTGCGGCGCACCTCCGCGGTGCCGCTCACGATCACGTACGCCTCGCGTCCGACGGCACCCTGCTCGCAGAGGGTGCGGCCGGCCGGGATGGTGGCCTCGTCGGACCTCTTGGCCACCGCCTGCAGCTCCTTCTTGGAGCACGCGGAGAAGAGGGGCACCGAGGCCAGGTGGTCGAGGTGGGTCTGTCGCGCCATGGCGGCGCAGCATAGGGACACTTCGGGCCTTCTGCCCGCACCGGCGACTCGCCGGGCACGTGAACGCTTCACAGCCGCGAAACAACCGTGAAACGTTCCGTCCTTACCGTCACCGCCGTGGATGTCGTGCTCGTTCGCTGGCCCGCCGAGTCGGCGCGCCGTGACGAGCTCCGCCAGGGCGGCCGCCCGCGCCTGCTCGTGCTCGAGGATGGGGTGGCCCCGCCGGTCACCGATCCCGACGACCTCGAGGACTGGATCCGGATGCCGGCGGCCGACGGCGACCTCCACGCCCGGGTGGAGTCCCTACGCCGGCGGAGCCAGGCGCAGGTCGAGCCCGGGCCCGCGCTCGACGACGACGGCGTGCTCCGGCTGGGCGGCCAGTGGGTGTCGCTCCCCCCGGTGGAGGCCCGGCTCACCGCCGCCCTCCTCGACCGCTTCGGCGCGGTGGTGTCCCGTGATGCCCTGGCCCGCGCCGGCTGGCCGGCGGGCGCGCCCGGCCGCAACGCCCTGGACGTGCACATGCTGCGGCTCCGCCGCCGGGTGTCGCCCCTGGCCCTGGCGATCCGCACGGTGCGGTCGCGGGGGTACCTGCTCGAGCGCGTCTCAGAACCCGAAGCCGCCCACGCCTGACGCCACGCCCTCGGGCGCGACGGCTCAGGTGGTGACCTGCTCGAGCTCTCCGAGGTTGCCGATGGCCACGCGGGTGACCGTGTCGAGGAGGACCTTGTCCGAGGGGCGGGGGCCGTCGAGGCGGATCGTGCTGATGAGGTCGCCCTGGCGCATCACGATCAGGTTCCGCTCCTCGATGGTGCCGTTCTCGTGCTCGAGGGAGACGACGAGCGGCAGGGTGTTGTCGGAGAGCACGCCGAAGTCGAGCGGCTTGGTGGTGAACCGGAGGTTCTCGTCGGCGACCACCACCTGGCCGCAGGCGGACAGGAGCTGGGCGTAGGCGTTGGCGACGGCGGCGCCCTGCCCCGGGAAGTACGAGATCGTGTTGGTGAGCGTGGCGAACCCTCCGGTGAGGACCACCTGCGCCGACTCCTCGGGGTCGAGGTCCTTCAGCGGGTCGTCGCACTCGTGCTCGGGGATGATCTCGGGCCCGACCTGGTCGGCGTCCTCGGACACCACGAAGGGGCTGGGCACGTCGTCGTCGGTGATGAGCGCGTCGGTGAGCAGGTCCGCCGTGACGGGCACCGGGTCGGGCTCGGTGATCTCGCGGTCGGTCTGGCAGCCGCCCGCGAGCGCTGCGCCCACCACGATGATCGCGACTGCACGAGCCGCCTTGACGTGTCCGAGCACGGCACCGCCTCCTCTCGACTGCGTCATTGTTCCACCTCGCCGCCCTCAGCTTGGCGAGCCACCGCCGCGGCGGCGGCGCGGATCTCCTCCGGGCTGCGCAGGTAGCGCTCCTCGACGGGCTTGGGTTCGACGGGTCGGAGGTCGTCGTCCAGGTCGTACACGAGCGGCTCCCCCGTCGGGATGTTGAGCTCCACGATGTCGGCGTCGCTGATGTCGTCGAGCTGCTTCACGAGCGCCCGGAGGCTGTTGCCGTGCGCACCGACCAGCACGGTGCGCCCCGCCCGCAGGTCCGGTGCGAGCACCTCGTCCCAGTACGGGGCGAGTCGGGCGACGACGTCCTCGAGGCACTCCGTGAGCGGGAGCGCTCCCTCCGGCACCTGGGCGTAGCGCTCGTCGCCGTTGGGGTTGTACCGGTTGTCCGCTCCGATCGGCGGCGGGGGCACGTCGTAGCTTCGGCGCCACACCTTCACCTGGTCGTCGCCGTACCGCTCGGCCGTCTCCTTCTTGTTGCGACCGGTGAGGTCGCCGTAGTGGCGCTCGTTGAGCCGCCAGTCCCGGCGGACCGGGATCCACGAGCGACCCATCGCGCGGAGCGCCAGCTCGGTGGTGTGGATGGCGCGCGTCTGCAGCGACGTGTGGGCGATGTCGGGCGCCAGCCCGTGGTCCAGCATCAGCTGCCCCGCGCTGGTGGCCTCGGACTCGCCCTGGTCGGTGAGGGGCGCATCCCACCACCCGGTGAAGAGGTTGCGCTTGTTCCACTCGCTCTGACCGTGGCGGAGGAGCACGAGCCGGTGCGCCATGGGGGCGCACCCTACGCGCGCCGATGACCTCGCTCGGGGCGGGACCCCGCTCGCTTCTTGGCAAGATGTCCGCCGTGGACGGGGGGACCGGGCTCCGGGTGGTGGTCGTGGACAACGACGCGGCCGCCCTCGAGCTCGTCGTCACCGACCTCACCCTCGAGGGTCACGACGTGGTCGCCACGTGCCTCGACGGCGCCACCGCCATCGAGCGGTGCCGTGAGCTGCGCCCCGACGTCGCCGTGATCGACCACCGCATGCCCCCCGGGCCCCACGGCCTCGAGGTGGCCCAGCGGCTCGCCACCGACGCGCCCGAGGTGCGGGTGATCGTGTTCACCAACTACCAGGACCCCGAGCTGGTGGCCCAGATCCGTGCCTCGGGGGCGACCTACCTGCCGAAGGGGAACCTCCGGGCCCTCCGACGAGCGGTGGAGGCCGACGTCAGGCCGCGGTGAGCTCCTGGATCACGTGCGGGAGGCTGTCGAGGTCCTCCTTGGACACGCACCGGGCGATCCCGACCTCTTCGGCCTGCGCCCGCACCTCGTCGTCGAGGAACGCGCTGTAGAGCACGATGATCTGGCCGGGCCGCTCCTCGAGGATCTGCTCCGCCACCTCGAGGCCGCTGAGCCCTGGCATGCGGTTGTCGAGGATCACCACGTCGGGCACCGGAGGACCGTCGAGGTCGCGCCACACCTGGATCGCCTCGTCGCCGTCCGCCGCCTCACCGACGATCGACAGACCATGGTTGAACATCTCGATGACGACCCGGACGAGCATCCGCATGTCCATCTCGTCGTCGACGATCAGCATGGTTGTCATCCCAGCCTCCTTCCACCTGCCGTAGACCCTACGCTGGGTGGCGCGGCGGCGCGCCACCGTGACGGCCGGGGAACGCGTGTCCAGCAAGGGGGGTTGGGTGACGGGCGAGGCAGGGGACCGGGCGGGGCGCAGGCGCGACTGGGCGGTGGCCGTGCTCGCGGCTGCGGCCGTGCTGATCCCGACGGTCGCGGCCGTCCGCTGGGTCGACCAGAGCGACCGCAAGGAGGCCGCCCACGAGGCGGAGGAGGCGGCGGGCGTCGTCGCCAGCGGTGTCGCCGTGGACCTCGGCAGCGGCCTGAGCGGTGTGAGCCAGTCCGCTCGCTACGTGCTGGAGCTCGGCGCCGACGCGGTGGCCGCACCGCCCGCCTCCATCGCGCCGGGCGCGACCGCGGTCGGGCTGGTGCCGGGTCCCGCCGGCGTGCCGGAGAGCTGGGGGGACCCGCTCCTCTCCGAGGAGGAGCTCGCGCAGCCAGAGGTCGCCCAGACGCTCGATCGGGCTCGCGACACGGCGAAGGCGCAGCTGTCCGGCCCGGTGACCGTGGCCGACGGCGAGCGGGCCCTCCTGGTCACCGCCGTCTACCAGCGGGTCGCCGCGCCTCGCCCGCCCACCACGGCCACCGAAGCCCGCCAGCGGCTGGTCGGGTGGGTGGTCGGCGAGGTCGACGTCGATGCGCTGGCCGCCTCCCACACCCCGGATGGGGCGAGCGTGCGGGTGGCGGACTCGAGCACGGCTGATCTCCCCCGCGCTCGGGCCGACGAGTCCACCGAGGAGCAGATCGTCGACATCGCCGACCGTCGCCTCCTCGTCGAAGCCGACGTGCAGGACGACGACGGGGTCCCGATGCCGGCGGTGGTGCTGGTCGCGCTGGGGGTCGTGCTGGCCGCCGCCGTCGCTGCCGCCCTGCTCATGGCGAGGCGCCGTGAGCGCTCGGCCGAGCGGATCGCCGAGGACCGCGCCGCGCAGGTGCGCCTCATCGGCGAGGTCGCCCCCCTGGTCCAGCAGTCGCTCGAGCTGGCCGAGGTGCTGCCGTCGGTCGCGGTGCAGCTGTCCGACCACTTCGAGCTGGCCGGCATCGCGCTCTCCACCGGCTCCACCCGCGGGTCGCAGACCGAGCTCTTCAGCCTCGGCGCCGAGCCCGACCACTCGATCAAGCCGGCGCTGCAACCGCCCGATCACCTCTCTGCCGGTGAGACCTTGCGCCTCGCGCTCCAACGCGGCGGTCGGAGCGTCGCGCTGCTGCAGGTGGTCGCCGGCCGGGCCCTCGACGCCGAGGAGCTCGAGTCGCTCCGTGCGCTCAGCGAGCTGATCACGGCGGCGCTCGTCAACGCCCAGCTCTACGCCAGCCAGCAGGAGGCCTTGGGCCGCCTGCGGGACCTCGACGCGCTCAAGACCGTGTTCCTCGGCACGGCGTCCCACGAGCTGCGCACGCCCGCCACCGCGATCGCCGGCTTCGCCGGCCTGCTCACCTCGAGCTGGGATCGGTTCACGGAGGAGCAGCGCCTCGACTTCGTCCGTCGGATCGCGGCCAACGCCCGCTCGCTGAGCACCGTGGTGCAGGACCTCCTCGACTTCTCCCTGTTGGACCGCGGGACGCTCTCGGTGTCGCTCGTCCGCCTCGACGTGGGCGAGGTGGTCAGCGGGGTCGTCGACCGCCTCGGCCCCGCCTTCGCCGAGCACTCCGTCGAGCACGAGATCGAGCCCACGCCGCCCGTGGAGGGCGACCGCGGCGGCCTCGAGCGGGTGACCACGAACCTGCTCACCAACGCGGTGAAGTTCTCGCCGCCGGGCACCACGATCCGCGTGGCCGTCCGTCCCGCCGATCGAGACGTGGTGATCGAGGTCTGTGACCAAGGCCCGGGCGTGCCCGCCGAGGAGCGCGAGCGCGTGTTCGCCCGGTTCTACCGGGGGTCCGGCGACGCCGTGCTGCAGACCCGCGGGGTCGGGATCGGGCTCTCGGTCGTGTCCGAGTTCGTGGCCCGGATGCGCGGGAGCGTCGCGGTCGACGACGCCCCGGGCGGCGGCGCCCGGTTCACGGTGCGGCTCCCCGTCGCCACCGCCGATGTGTTGGAGGAGATCGCAGATGCGACGACGGCTTGACCAGCTCCTGCCGGTGCTCGTGCTCCTCGGGTTCCTCGCCACCGCGGTGGTGATCAACCTGATGCTGACGAACGCCGAGAAGCGGGGCGTCGACGCGCTGGAGGACTCCTCGCTCGCCGAGGTGCAAGCAATCGCTCGGAGCCAGAACCAGCGGTTCCAGAGCCAGCTGACGGGGATCGGGAGCTTCCTCGACCAGGACGACCCACCGTACGAGCTCACGGTGGGGAGCCAGTCCGACCTGGGCAAGCTCAACAAGCTCCTGGAGCTGGTGGAGAGCAGCCCGGACTTCCGGACCGGCTTCTACGTGCTCGACCTCGATGGCACCGTCACCCAAGGCGTCCGCCTGCTCGATCCGGCCAGCATCGGGAAGCAGTTCGAGTGGCCGGGCTACGACGAGCTCGTGGGCCGGGATGCCTTCAAGGCGTCGATCTCCGGCGGCATCCTGCCGGTGTCCACCGGGCTCACGACCAACGAGCCGGTGATCGCCACCGTGGTCCCGATCGGCGCCCAAGGCACGCCGAGGCGAGGCGCCTTCGTGTTCGAGAGCACCGTCGCCGACAGCGCCTTCAACGACGAGATCAACCAGCTGAGCCGGGGCGAGACGGGCGAGTACCTCGTCTACGACCAGATGGGTTCGGTCGTCGCGTCGAACGACCCCGGTCTGCTGGGGAACCCCCTCGGCGACGACCGGATGGTGACCGGACCGCTCGGCGTGCACCGCTACGACGACCAGATCGTGGTGATGGAGGAGGTGCCGTCGGCCAGCTGGCGCGTGGCGTTCCGCCAGGACGTGGACGAGTTCGAGGAGGGGCTCGTCGGGCCGCTCGAGACGGTGGGTCGGGTCATCGTCCTCGCCATCCTCGCCGCCGGCTTCGCGTTCACGGTGGGGCTGTACCAGCGCCTGCGAGCCGCCCGGGCCGAGCAGGAGCGGCTGCGGGTGCTCAGCGAGTCCCAGCAGGAGCTGATCTCGATCGTGTCGCACGAGCTCCGCACCCCCGTGGCGGGCGTCCTCGGCTTCCTCGAGACCACCCTCGACCACTGGGAGGGCATGACCGACGAGGAGCGCCGCACCGCGGTGTCGAGAGCGGCGGCCAACGCGCAGCGGCTCCAGGCGATGACCCGCGACGTGCTCGACACCCAGAGCGTCGAGACCGGCCGTCTGGTCCACGTCCTCAGCCCGATCGACCTCAGCTCCGTCATCACGAGCGCGGTCGACGCAGCCAGAGCCGTCGCGCCCGATCGGACCTTCGCGGTCGACGTGCCCGAGGGCGAGGTCGTGATCGACGGCGACGTCGACCGGCTGCACCAGGTCATGGTGAACCTGCTCGACAACGCCCAGAAGAGCTCCCCGGCGGTGGAGCCGATCGAGGTGGAGCTGGCGGTGCGGGACGGTCACGCCGAGGTGTGCGTGCGGGACCACGGTGCCGGGATCGCGCCCGAGAGCCTCCAGCGGATCTTCGACAAGTTCGTCCGGGAGCGGGGGGACACGGTCAGCGGCACCGGCCTCGGCCTCTACATCTCCCGCCAGATCCTCGATGCCCACGGGGGCCGGATCTGGGCCGAGAGCGAGGAGGGCGAGGGGGCGACGTTCCACCTCGCGATCCCCCTGAAAACCGTCCCGGCAAAGTTGTAACGGGGGCACTCAACTTCTATCCTGCGGGGACACACAAGTTCTGCTCACCCGGAGGAAACCCCCATGCCCAAGGCTGTCGGCATCGACCTCGGCACCACCAACTCCGTCGTCTCGGTCCTCGAGGCCGGGGAGCCGGTGGTCATCCCCAACTCCGAAGGCGCGCGCACCACTCCATCGGTGGTGGCCTTCTCGAAGGCCGGCGAAGTGCTCGTCGGCGAGGTGGCCAAGCGCCAGGCGATCACCAACCCCGATCGCACGATCCGGTCGGTGAAGCGCCACATGGGCACGAGCTGGACCACCGAGATCGACGGCAAGAAGTACACGGCGCAGGAGATCAGCGCCCGCACGCTGATGAAGCTGAAGCGCGACGCCGAGGCCTACCTCGGCGACACCGTG